>DAOTTL010000621.1:0-19758 GCA_034438135.1 Ktedonobacteraceae bacterium
ACAGAAAGGAGAGGCGGCTCAATGCTTTTTGAGAGGGCGCGAGCCGCGCAGACACCAGATGGAACAGAATGAGCCATCCTTTGCTTCCCTTCCCCCTGAGTTCATTGCTCAGCTTCTTCCTGAGTTCATTGATGAAAATGTCACCGCCATTATTCTACATGGTAGCTACGCACGTGGAGAAGCGTTGCCTCCCTATAGCGACATTGACCTGGTGAGGATTCTTCAGGAGACACCTGAGCGTCGCCAACACAAGCAGTTTCTCTGGCGAGATGGGTATCTTTTGAATCTCTCTAATCGTCCACTTTCGATCTACCGCGACTGGCTCTCACAGCCACAGGAAGCGATTTTCAGGGTGACAACACTGCAAGACGCGTCGATTCTTGTTGATAAAGAGGGACTCTTCCAGGCATTCCAGCAGGAGATGCGTTCCTGGCGCTGAGAGCCGCTCCAGGATGCAGCGAACCACTATGCCAGTCAACAATTGGTCGAACTGAGCGAAACCATTCTTCGCTTACGTCGCGCGTTGCACGTTGGAGATATTGTGACACAGGTCCAACGTATTGTGCATCATGTTCTGCCTACGGTGACAGAGGCTGTCGCGGTTCAACGAGTCCAGGAAGCCGTTGAAGTGGACTCCCTCTGGACTCAGTTGTATATGCATGCGGCAGGAGCACCGCTTCATGAGGAATCGCTAGTCCTTGAAGCTCGAAGTCGAGCGGCCATACGATTGTATCAGGAAACGGTGCGTCTGCTGCAATCTGCGCTTGTTCCTGAACATCGGACAACCATCGACCTCTTACTTCGGATGGTTGATCAGCAACGCGACGAATAAATCGCTTATCTGACGAACGGGCTTTGACGACGGACAATGGCTATTTTCCATTCGCTATACGTCATCAAAGGCTCACTGAGGAAGAAGCGTTTCGTATTGAGCAAGTGACGCATGTTGCTGATCTCTCGTCCGATGATCAGGCGCACTTCGCCCGCAGACGCGAAATAACGTGTGCCATAGGATGGACAGACTTCCCTCCTATTCCAACGCATTCTCATACCCTTCTCCCTGGCGAGCCTGTTGCGAGGACCAGAAACCAGCAGTGCACAACGCCTGGTAGAGCAAGCCTATCATCGCTCACAGCAGGCACATGTTCGCGCAAAGCGAGACGATATCAGCGCGATTGTTGCATGGTATCCATCAACGCAGATGAGAGAGACAGCAAAAAACGCTGGTTAATACGCTTTGATGAGCCTACAGATCTTTCGTGTGCCTATTCTACGCTTCTTTCCAGTGTTGAGCAACGCTGACCAGCCCACTTTTGGGCGATGGAATGCTCTCTCACAAGTCATCAAGAGAGTCACAAAAGCATCACTTTCTCAATGAGAAAGCATCCGTGTAAAAAAACAACGAAGACCGATTCATGTGTCTTTTAAGGCTTTAAGGTGTGCGACACTCGCAAAGGTCCGTAGGTACGTTGCAGAGTGCGGGGAGATTCTTTTGTCCAGAGCTTTTCGCATCAAACTGAGCATTTAATTGAGTGAGAGATACCCCAAGACGAGAGACAAGAAGCCATTTAAGATGCTTTTCTTGCCTGATATCTTTCATTGCCCGGATGAGAAGAAGCGTCCATTCGGCATTATGAGGTGATCTTTTGGCGATTTTCGTCTGTGTTGCCCAGGTCTTCCGGGTTTTTACTGACACAAAGGTCTTTCCACTTATTTCCTTCGTCTGTGCTGGAGTTTTGCCTGCGCTTTCTTCGTCTGCATTAGAGCTTTCTCTTGCGATTCCACTTCTCCTGCTGGTAGTTGTCCGAGGATCGTGTCCAGCAAGAGGCGGCATGCTGTCAGCAGATCGAACAGGTGGTGCTCTCCTTTCCTGGCTACGGCTATCGACGGGTGACCCATGCGCTCTCAGAGCAAGGCTCAAGATCAATCACAAACGGGTCCTGCGCATCATGCGTGAGCAGCACTGGCTCTGCACACCGAAGCAACGGACGGTTCATACGACTGACTCGCGCCATTGGTATCAGCGTTCTCCGAACCTGGTTGCCAATCGCCAGTTTGAGGCCCTGGACCGTTGCGGGGTGGCTGATCTGACCTCCATCCGTTTGCCCAATGAGTTCGTGTCCCTGGCTTGCCTGCTCGATGCCGTTTCACGCAAATGTGTCGGATGGAGCCCTGGAGCGCGGCCTGGACCACTCACTCACCCTTGAGGCTCTGGACATGGCCCTGAGCAGTCGGCAGGTTGTGCCGAGACTTCTTCACCATTCAGACCAGGGCGTGCAGTATGCCAATCATGCCTAAAAGAGGATGTCATTTCAGACGTAGATGACACCAGGAGGCGACCTCTCCAGACAGGCATGACGGTATTTTGGAGAGCAGCACTAAAACAAAATCTTCGTGACGTCCAGAAGATTTTTCTTCGAACATCACGAAGAAAAACCTTCGTGATATCATGAGTGTCTTTTGCATCGACGTCAGGTATGCTGTGAGAAGCCACCCAGGAAACAAGAGAGCGAAAAATGGCAGAGGCATTGCACAGCACGTTCCACGCTTGGACAGACAACAACCGCAAGGCACATCAAACGGTGGACAGGCAGGAGTCTCTGCCTGAGAAAGTGCTCGTAAAGAGAGAGGCGACTGTCTCTCCAACCCTGTTTCCTCTCAGCGACTTGCTAGAGCTAATGGCTACTAGAGCTAATGACTATAAGACAAGGAGAACGCGACCTATGCATGAAGCAGTTGCCGTTTTGGAACGCTCCCCAGAACAACGCCAACAGGAAGATGCTTCTGGAATGCCCTCGCCCTATCTCTACCCGGAGTTTACCGCTCCTGGTGGCCAACGCTATTTAAAAAAGCTGTTGAGACAAATCCTCCCAGCAGCCCTCTATCGCACCTGGGAGATCTTCGCTGACCATCAGGCGCGAGGCAATGACTGCTACCTGGGCACATCCCAACTCGCCCTGCACGCAGGGCGTTCTCTACGCACGATGCAAAAAAATATCGCCTCATTGCAAGCCAGACAGTTCCTCAGTGAACGTGCGGAACGCAAAGTCTTTCCTGGCCCTGATGACACAAGCACCTCACGGATGGTGATCATTAAAGACTTTGCTGGACTCTATGGGTTCGCTCATGAATACCATGTCTGGGTGCATTCCGACGAGTTCATCCCTCCCGAACGGCTCTTTGTCCCAGTCATCTTCCAGGACCCCTCACTGGTTGCCAAACTCCGCCGCTTCGAGCATTACCGCCGCCTCTTCTCTCAGCAGTGCCCTGATCCTGGCGCACAGGAACAGGAGGAAGAGCATGAGGTTCCAGGGCAGCGTCTGATCCCGCCTGGAAAAGGTGCGGAACGCCACCTGTCAGGAACACAGCAGAAGGGGACGCAGCCCTCTGCGCCGCCATTGACGGCAAAAGCAGCGGCAAAAGAGGCGGCAACAACGACACCAAAACGAATCACCGAAACACGTCAAAAAGGAGCTTTAAGAAAAGATTCGGACGATTCGGGTCCTTCTTTTTCTGCCTCTTCTTTGAGAGAGGAGGGCAAAGAACAACACGTCTTGCCAGATCAACCAGGCAGGAGTCGGAGCATGGACCAGAACACAGGAGCACATGCTGCACAGCAAGGAAAAGATGAGAGGACAAGGATATACAGCGAGCAAGCCGTTCCCTTCCTCTCTCCTCAGGTTCACGACCTATCACCATGTCCTTCAGATCATCTCTTCACGCGCTCGTTTCTCCATGCGATCACTGGCCCCTTTGGAGATCAGAACGTGAAAGGCTCCATCACGCGGGTACTCAGCGTGATTGCTACTGCCTCGCTCACAGAAGCTGAGGTGCTGCTCTGCCTGGTTCGAGCGTATACCATCGCACGCGACACCCAGACACTCCGCCCGGCCCATTACGATCAGGAAACCGGCCAGGCCAACCGCATGCCACTCTTTTGCACCCTTTTTGAGCGCTTTGCACAGACGCGTGTCCAGGGTGGGAAATGGGCCTATTCCTGGCAGCAGATGGAAGAAGCCATCGCAACCGACGCTCATCTGGCACCGTGGTGGCAGGAACACCACAGCCTGACCACCTTGCTGGTCGATCCTCCCGTGGCCCAAAACGAAGATCCATTGAGCCAGGGTGAGACAGCGTGTCCTGAAGAGGCAGAGATGCCAGCACCTCAGGCAACGGAGACATTCTCTTGTGACAGCTCTCACCCCAGACTGAGTCAAACCGATGAGCAACGTGAGGTACGTGCCACACGTGCGCGGCAGTTTGTGCGCACGCTCTCCCGGATGGCTCTTCCCATTCAAGATGCCATCATTTTGTGGGAGCACGTGACCTGTGGTTGTCCTCTCTATCATCGACCGCAGGGACGAGAAGTCTGTGCATTCTGCTTCCCTGATCCGGCATGGCCCGAAGAGGTACGTTTTCTCCTCCACGCCACAGTGAAAGGAACCATTGCGACCGATGAGCAGACGGGAGAACGTGCAAAAGCATTGCTTGCGGATCCGCTCACGGGCTACGATCTCCAGCATCCATTTGCTGAGTGGCCTCTTCAGGAGAGGAAGGGAGACCTCAGGGATCATCTCCGGGCAAGTTTCTCACGCCTCCCTATCCAACCTGGGATCTCCGCCACCTGACTGACGTGTGTTTCCTAGTACTGTTGCAGGGAATAGGGTGTCCTATGTTTTGGGACTTCACATACGCGGATGTTCCGCCAGATGCGCACTTTCTGGGTATGCTGGCCTCTGATATGCAAACAATAGCCCTGCTCGAAGGAGGGGAACCGCTCACGCTCTGGAAGTTTGCACGTCTGTCTTCCTCCATCAGAAAGAGGACAAGGGTGGGAGGAATGAGCCCACTGGATGAGTTTTACCTCTTCCGGTCATACGGATATAGCTACTATATCTCGGATGAGCCGCGCCCAGACTATATCGCTCCTCCCCCAGATGGTGGGGTGCTTTACGACGAGAAGTCCTACGCCAGCGAGATTGGCATGCCGTACTCTCTGACGATCCGACCTATGTGGTCGAGGCGGCCGCGCTGTTTGATACTGCAGCGATACCCATTTACGTTCCGCTGGCGATCTCTCGCCAGGGCGTTGCTCTCCTGGTTGAGGGCCATCCTCTGCCGCTCTGGATTGTGGGACAGCCATCAGCCAATGAGAAGGCGTTCCCACTCTACAGCTACTACTCCGATTTCGCTGACGCCATTGCATATTGGTTATGGCAGTGTACTCCATCACTTGCTCCACTACTCCAGCCTGTTGCCTCGATCCATTCGCGCATCCTGCTGCGAATTGCTTTGCCCGAGGAAGAAACCTGGGATCGATCTTTTCTAGAGGGGCTATCTCAACCCCAGCAGGGCAGCCTCTTAGTATTGAAACAAGTCCCCGAAAATATAGCGTTTTATTGAGTTTTCTAGCGTTCTATGACACATTTCCGTGTCTCGTTGGAAAGCATAGCCGGGAGAGACAGTGGAAATCTTAGACCCTTTTCCGAGCTTTTTCAAATAAAAACAACGGCCCTGCTCTCATGCAAAGCAGGGCCGTTGTTTTAGCCAGTGTACAGTTGTCTTATTCCAAAAGTTGGGTTAGTGCCTGAAGAATAATTTCAGCAGGAACCTCGTTTCTCGGTGGATATTTTTCAGGATCGTAGAGCACAGAAACCCCGTATTCTCGCAACCATGCCATATTCCGAGTAAACGCCGGGTGACTATCAAGTCCTGAATTTGTCGTCACAACAGGAACGGCAAGCACTGGCTTCTTTCGCCCGGTGTATTCGTTCAACAAGCCTAAAGCAAGGGTGTCACTGATGCCTGATGCCCATTTGTTAATGGTATTGAAGGTTGCTGGAAAAGCAATGAGAGCATCAGCGACCGGAAGAATATCAGGCTCTTCAGGACGTTTATAGTCATTTCTCACTGGATAGCCAGTGAGCTTTTCTAGAGCTTCCTGATTGATAAAATTGACCGCTTTAGGAGTCGCGATAACACAGACATTCCATCCGGCTTCCTGAGCTAAAATGATGAGGTTATCTAGACGCCCGGCCACACGGCTCGCACAAGCGATGATATACAGAGTACGATGTTTCGTTTCGGCCATAGATCACACTACCTCATTTCTGTAAGCTGATAAAGTGCCTCATCCAATCGCTGGATAGAGGTAGTTTCTTGCCAGGGTTGTAAGTCTTGTCGAAGCGAAAGTAACCGTTTATGTGTGAGGGGCGATTTAATCGAGTGGAGAAGGTCGATTGCTTCCAGTAAAGATGCGCAAGCGGCCTCTATTTCTCTCTGTTGCACATATGCCCGCGCAAGGTCAACAAGAAGCCGGGGCTTTCGTCGGTTGGTGGTAACATCAAGCATTATTAAAGCCTGAGTGAGTGCCTGATGAGCTTCAATCGGCTTAGCCAACTTCAGAAAACAAGCTCCCTCGTATCCAGCCAACAGAGACACATCAAAGTGAATCCAATAAAAGGGCTTCTGTTCAGGGAGATCTCGCAATCGCCCCGCGTTCTTTAGAGAAATAAGGCAATCATGCTGATTGCCCATCTTGGCTTGAATCTCTGCTTCCATAGCAGTTAACCAGATGGTAATACGGTCATCGTGAGCAGCAAGAGCGCGACCATGTTGAACGCATGAAAGGGCGACATTTAGTTGGTTCTGGTAAATCCAGGTCAGGCTTCGCCGTCCGTAGATCACTGCTTCGAGTAGAGGGTTATTCGCCTCATGTGCCGCTATAGCCGCTGTTTTGTAGTATTGTCTGGCTTCAGGATAAAGGTTTTGCTCAAAGAACAGTTCCCCTAGCAGCATAGCCAGATTCCCCGCAATAATAGAGAACTCAGTACGAATGTCAGTAATCAGCGATCCTTCTAAAAATGTAGTGACACGTTGCAAGTCTTCAGTGACATAGGGAACAAGCACCTGCCCTAATCTCGCTGTTTGACGTTGTTCCCAATAGTGCTCAACTCGTTGTTGTAGATACTGCACAGTTTCAACATCAGGCGAAGGCCGTTGCCTAAGAGCAATAAGCAATCTTTTCTCTAGTAAATCTGTTGAGAGAGCAGGAAGAGAGGCTAAGCCAAGTGCAATTCTAGCTCCTTGAATGTTGATTTGCCGTCGTAGGTGATCCATAAAGCCGGGTTCCTCAGTACTATTTTCCGTCCCATATAGCATATCCTCAAGTGGCTGGACAGGCGAGATCAGAGCCAAAGTGGGCTGTTTGGTTCGTGAAATAACCGCTTGCTCTAGCGTCTTCGAGAGGGTCAATCCTTGTGCTTCTACAAAATCCCTCATATCCTGATAACATTTCAGGGCTTCCTGTCGTTTGCCATGTCGATACAGCATCTCTAGCCAGCGCTGTAACGCTTCTTCATCGGATGGATCTGCCAGGACCGTTGCCCGGTACTGCTCACCCGCCTGCCAGAGTTTGCCCTGCATTTCATAGCTCTCTGCCAGCCACAGGCGAACCTCCCTGAGCATGTCTTCTACGCGCTTACGAAACGCATAACACCACTGGCCGTACTCTCCTTCTAAGAGTTCACCCCGCTCTAACAAGATCAGTGCTTGCTCCAACAACGGAAATGCCTGGATCGATGCATGCCCCAGATTCTCTGCTTCTTTGAACAGGGCTTTCACACCATCGATGTCTGTCCAAACCAACGCTTGTCCGGCAATTTCATAGGCAGAAACCCACAGTTTCACCAGGGGTTTGCCAATCACTCCACGGATCAACGAGATCGCACTGTAGACGGTTGTGCCGGTCGGTTCAGATCCGCTCTCCGACCAGACATCGTCAGCCAGTTGCTCACGTGAGAGTCGTCGCCCTGGCTGGACCAGCAGGCGCTTCAAGACAGATCGAGCGGGTCGGCTATTTTTCCATTTATCTTCTGAAACGAGCTTCCAGGCTCCAGAAGCATCTCGCTTGTAAACTTCCAAGGGTCCGAGTAAAGAGACGCGCACCAGCGCCGAGGCCGGGATATCCTGTTCCATCTGCATCACGTTCTTCCTTCCTGTGAGAAACATCGAAAAAAGGTTAGAGATTCCAAGCAACTAGACCGCACTACACTGAACATTGGAACTGCACGAGGGGGTAATCTTACGAGTGAAAGGATTGTGCCGTGAAAGGAAATGGCTCACATGGCGACACTACACGACAATCAGAGCGACGTTGCACAGTTGCGAGAGCGCATTGCGCGAGAGCACCAGGCGGCAGAATGGGCGGTGACAGGGCTGGCTGAAGGGAATCTGAAACACCAGTTTATCACCCGCCGGATGGAACAAATGGGGGTCCATCAAGAGCGGTTGGCGAGTCTGATTGGAGAAGAAGCCAGCATGGCGATGGTGTGCAGCATTCTCGATGCTGAGCCATCGCACGAACGGGCAGGGGCGTAACCTTGTCAACTGACTTCCACCTTTCTGCTTTTTCGAGAGGCGAGTGTAGCACAGGGCGGCTGCGATCTACGCATGGCCGCCCTGTGTTTGTGCCTTTGAGCGTGGACTGACCTGCACATTAATGCCGGTCACGTTGCGCAGATTAAATGGCCGTTTGTAAATCTCCGAAAACACATTTAACAGCTTGTTTGCTGTGTGAAGGCGCGTGGGTTTCCCGTCCCGAATACGAGCAAGCGTCACTTCGTTAATCCGGCTGACGCGGCTCAACTCAAGGATCGAGATATCCAGGTCGCCAAACAAATCCTTAATGGTGTAGACAGGTTTTTCTTCAAGCACTCCTCTTACCTCCTGAGCATGGTTATTGTGGATCTGGAATGATTTTTAGTGACTTGTTTAGGTTTCCAGTCAACAAAAAAAGTGACTAAGCCTAGTTTAAGTTTAAATCACTTTATCTGATTTGTCAACACTTTTGGCTTAATATATTGACAATATGGCTTAATATGTGTTATACTCTAATCAATGAAGAGAAATGCTTCAGAGACACGAAGAAGCGGCCTGGCTCTGAAAAGCCAAACCGCCTCAGTTCTGGATAGAGGTTACAGATTGGACCCCGTTAGCCTCTATCACGAAGGAGATTGTAACACAATGGCTACTGTTCTCGCAAAGACCTATGTGATCCCCGTTATCAAGAGCGTTCGCTCTACCTGCGTCGGTACCCTGGAAACCCCTGAGTACATTGACGTAGTGACCGTCAAAGATGCCTCTATCACCTGTACGTGTGGCGAAAGCCGTTGCTCGCATATCCGCATGGTGAATATCCGCCGCGCACAGGACGCTGAGAAAGCCGCCGTCCGCGCCGCGTATGAAGCATGAGCTACGGCGACTAATCGCGTCTGGTGGGGGATCGTCGCCGGTCCCCCACTCGTATTCGGGTTCATCTAGGGGGAGAGAACGCTTGAAGCTACGGACATTCGCGCAACGGGCGGGAGTACGCTACGAAACCGCGTGGCGCTGGTTTAAGGCAGGGAAGATCAAAGGACAGCAATTGGAATCGGGAACCATTGTCATCATGGAAGAACTGAATCCGGTGATCGCGGGAGAGCAAATCGTGGTGGTCTATGCCCGCGTCTCTGCCAACGAGAACCGGCCCAACCTGAACAGCCAGGCAGAGCGGCTCTGTGCTTACTGTGCGGCCAAAGGCTGGAAGGCCCATAAAATCGTCAAGGAAGTTGGTTCCGGGGTCAACGATGGGCGCAAGAAGCTGCTTGCATTGCTCGCTGATCCCACGATCACCGTGATTGTCGTCGAGCACAAAGACCGCCTGACGCGTTTCGGGTTCAAATATATTGAGACGCTGCTTGCCATCCAGGGTCGTAGGATCGAAGTCGTCAACGTGACTGAGAACCCGATTGAAGATATCATTGCAGACTTTGTGAGCATCCTGTACAGCTTTTGCGCGAAGCTCTACGGGCAACGCCGGGCAAAGCGCAAGACAGAGAAGCTCGTACAGGAACTGACCGAGGAAGCACAAGCAGAAAAGAACACCGCAAAGGAAGGAGGAAAAGCCGATGCAACTCGTTGAGCAGCATGTGATTGCCCGGCGCGATCCGCGCTACGCCGTGATCGATGAAGCGGCGTTCAAATCGAAGAATCTCTACAATGCTGTCAACTACGAGTACCGGCAAGCCTTCATCCACGAAGGCACGTACCTGAACTACAACGAAGTGCAGAAGCGTATGCAGTCCCATGAGGCATACAAAGCCCTTCCGGCTAAAGTCAGCCAACAGATTTTGATGGTGCTGGACAAGAACTGGAAAGCATACCGGGAAGCGCTCAAAGCCTACTACGATGATCCATCGAAGTTCCTGGGACGCCCGAAACTGCCCAAGTACAAGCACAAAACCGACGGGCGTAATATCCTGGTGTACACCATCCAGGCCATTAGCCGGGGCAAGGATGGCTTGAAATGTGGCATTATCAAACCATCGATGCTCGCAATTGAGGTCAGAACCCAACACAAAGATGTGGCTCAAGTGCGCATAGTCCCGCGCAAGGGCTTTTACGTAGTCGAGGTGGTGTACGAACAGGAACCGAAACCGACAGCAGTTGATCCTTCTCTGATAGCAGGAGTAGATCTTGGTCTGAACAATCTGGTCGCGCTAACTTCAAACAAGCCTGGCTTTGTGCCGGTCGTCGTTAACGGGCGCGGCTTGAAATCCTGCAATCAGTTTTACAACAAACGTCGTGCTCAACTGCAAAAATCGCTCGGTCATCCTGGCAGTACTCCCCGCATGGAGAAACTCACGAACAAGCGCAATCGGCGCGTTGACCATGACCTGCATACGATTTCACGTTTTGTTATCGAGTTGCTCGTGGCCGAGGGCATCGGAACCCTGGTCATCGGGCAAAACGACGGGTGGAAGCAGGAAGCAAAGATGGGCAAGCGCAACAATCAGCAGTTTGTACAGCTCCCCCATGCCCGTTTTATTCAAATGCTGACCTACAAGGCAGAACTCGCCGGGATCACCGTCAAACTCACCGAAGAGTCCTACACCAGCAAGGCGAGCTTCCTGGATCGTGACCCCTTGCCTGTGCGCAAGAATGGCGGCGAGAGGCACACCTTTAGCGGCAAACGCATCAAGCGCGGCCTCTATCGGGCAAGCGATGGGCGACTCATCAATGCGGATATCAACGGCGCAAGCAATATCGTGCGCAAAGTAGCACCCAATGCCTTCGGGTCAGAGGGTGTAGAGGATGGGGAGTGCAGGGTCCATCTGCCGGTAGTCCATCCAGTGAGGATTGTCATTCCCCTCACGAAGCCAAAGGACCGCGTTTCGTAACGTTTTCCAGCATGCAATAGATCGCTAGAGAACGCTACATTTCGCTAGATTTTTTGGAACTATACGCAGACGTGGTCTGTGGAACGCTGGATATAACTATCCACGCGACCTTCACCTCTGTGCTAGAACGAGAAGACAACACAGGAATCAGCTACGCGTCCAGATCGAACACTGCTTTATCGGGCAAAAGCGTTGCTTGAAGAGAGGCTCTCGCATGTGCCTCTTACCCTCGAACCGGTCGAATTGGGACATACCACCTATAGAAGCTGTCCCTGCCAGAAGTCGAGGAGCAATCGTATTGCTACCTCTTTGCCACTCACCCCATCTTCTCGGAGCGCGACACGCTTCCATTGTGCATGGACACTTTGCCAGAGCAGATCCGCTACTCTCGCACGCCGCCAATCGGCCCAATCACTGTTGCACCTGACTTAACCGAATGCTATGCTTTTTCATAGGAGATCTCTTTCCTTGGTTGATTTTTTGTTAAGGCAAGGATACTCCTTTTTTCTTTCCCTTTCAATTCAAGGGTAACAGACCACTAATGCCTGTAAATATCTTTCAAGCTTTACGATTACTAAAACCAATAATTGCATCTTTCTTTCTGTATAACACTTTGATATCCTTCTAAGAGATACAAATCTATTCTCTTAACGAGAAACGTTATGCTCGCTCATCATGTTGATGATCGTTTTGATTTCAGCATTTCTGGTAGTAATCGGAGGTAAGAGAGGGTGCTCTGCGAAAGTCTGTCATCAGGCTATATGCATCTCTTGAAGGATTGGTCGCGATGATGCATACTGTTTTTCATCATTGATAGGAAATGCTCTGTTTGATCTGGGTATGTTACCAGAACAGAGCGACTTTCTTATAATCTGAGCGATCATTCTGACGTATTGTCCATCTGGGAAGTGCTTTAGCGCTTTTTAGCTATTTTCCCACCTGCTCATCGGTAGGGGAGCAGCTTTATTTCAAGGATAGAAGGGATCACCAGCATGCTTAATCTGTATCAGTTAGAACGGCTGATTGAAACCAGGATGACGGAGGCCCATGTACCTGGTCTGACACTGGCTATTATAGAGCAGCAGGAAGTAATTTATGCGCGCGGCTTTGGTGTAACGAGCGTTGAGAGTGGAGGTCTTCCAGTCACGCCTGCGACGCTTTTTCGCATTGGTTCTAGCACCAAGCCTTTGACCGGAACAGCCATCATGCGGCTGGTCGAAGCAGGCAAACTTGATCTGGATGAACCAATCAAGACATATCTTGACTGGTTCACTTTAGAAGATAAGCGGGCTGCAAATACAATTACATTGCGCATGTTGCTAAGCCACACTGCTGGATTGCCCCCGGCGGCGGCCCCCTTTGGTCTGCGCGACCCCGCAGGGTTGGAAGCTTTTGTGCGGGGGAGCTTGCCCATGCTCATCTGTTCTCTCCACCAGGAATGGTTCTGAACTATAGTAATCCGGGCATCGCTCTGGCGGGATATGTAGCTGAAGTGGTGAGCGGTAAACGGTATACGGAGTTAATGCAGGAACTGGTCTTTGATCCGCTGCACATGCAGCATACAACCTTTGACCCGACGGTGGCAATGACCTATCCCCTGGCGCAAGCACACGATCTGAGTCAAAACAAGGTTTTGAGTGTGCAGCATCGCTTTGCGGATAATGTGGCGCACTATCCCGCCGGGTTTGCGTTTTCGAATGTGCTTGATCTTGCTAATTTCGCTATCATGCAGTTGAATCAAGGCCAATTACAGGGAAAACACATTCTTTCTCCAGAGTCCATCAGTCTGATGCAGACTATCCAGGCAGATCTTTTGACGGTGAAAGGGACAGGCTATGGACTGACATTTTTTACCGAGCAGTATAAGGGGGTACAACTCGTCTGGCATAATGGCGGGATTAGCACGTTTTTCTGTACATTTGTGCTGGTGCCTGAGGCAGATCTTGCTCTTGTCCTGTTATGTAATCGTGTTGGTTTGGATTATGAAGCGATCACACATGACATTCTCGACTCTGTCCTCAGGTTGCCAGCAGATGAGTCAGAGCCATTAGCGATTGTGCCAGAAAGAGCATGCTGGCCGTCCTATGCAGGTAACTATGTTGGGCGCTGGTCAGGTCTGGCAACCATTCAGGTCATTAACGAGCAACTGGTTCTCGACTTGAACGGTGAGCGTATTCCCCTACAAGCAATGAAGAAAAACGTCTACTTTGGACGTAAAACCGGTGATGGGTCGCTGATCTCCGTGGGTTTTGTGTCTGAAGAAGAAGGTTCGACGCCATATCTCTATCTCGATACATTTGTGCTGACTCGCTGTGAGATCTCGATCCCTACTCAGATTGATGTCCTGGCATGGTCAGGCTACGTAGGAACCTATGGGTTGACGGGACAAAATTCCTTTCACGTCCATATGCGTGAGAGTCATCTCGCCATCTCTTCTGAGGATCTGGGTGAAGAAATTGTATGTACATCTATTACCACTACACGTTTTACAACCAAAATAGGCATTTTCGATTTTCATCTGGATAGAGAGGGGATCGCAGCGGTTCTTGAGTATGGGGAATTGCAAAAAGTTTCCTCGCGTAACGAAGTAAAGATAAAGGTTTTTGCACAAGGTCTCCCTCCCATCTATGCTCGCCGCAACGAGCAAATTTGTTGCTGGTAGTTTGTTTGTACGGACGCATCCCGCATCTCCCAGCGAAAATAACAGCAGTTATCAGACAGCATATGCCAGACTGGCAGGTGCTGCATTTGGAGATAAGGAGTCCTGGTTTGATGAAAAGACATGGATTGCCCTTGCGTATGCTACATTTCTTTCTTTCTCTGATTATAGCAATATGCAGTAGCGGCTGGAGCAGGACCACTGCCGCCGCCAGGGCCAGTGCTGAACCCAGAAACTGGTGTATGGACTGCGGCAAATGCTGCCAGGCCTGTGCAGAGTATGAATCTGCATTTTGGAGGTCTGCATCAGCCAGTATCCGTGATTTTTGAGGCGAACGGTACCGCGCACATTCAGGCGAAGACAGATGATGATTTGTTCTGGACAATTGGTTATCTGCATGCGCATTTTCGTCTGACCGAGATGGATTTGATGCGCCGCCAGGGTGAGGGAACGCTCGCTGAAGTGCTTGGACCCGTGGCGCTTGCTTCGGATCGTTTTCAGGTATTGTTGGGCTTGCAGCGCTCGGCACAGGTTGACTGGCAGGTGCTCCGGGTGGGCAGTTCTGCTTATCAAGCGTTGCTGAAATATTCGCAGGGGGTTAATGCCTGGATCGGAGAGGCAGAACAAAATAATTCTCTCCCCTTTATGTTCAAGCTGTTGAACTACCGGCCACAACTCTGGACTCCAATTGATACCCTGGTGATCCAGGGCGAAGTCACTCAGGAGCTGGATTTCACGACGACACCACTCGACTATGCAATGATGGTCAAGGCACCGGGTTACCAGCACACCATGCAATGGTTCCCGGTACTTCCCCAGACGAGCCGCGCCCCTATGATACCGGTCCTTATCATCTGTCAGCCAACCCGACGCCGCTGCCAGCCCAACTGACCCTGGGTACGGGAACTCTCCAGAATATAGCTGAGATAGAGCAGCAAATCACAGCATTGCCCAATGCAATGCGCGACGGCTCGGCAAGCAACAATTGGGCGGTCAACGGTCCCAGGACGGCTACTGGTCAGGCCTTGATGGCAGGCGACCCACATCTACAGCTAACCTTGCCGTCCATCTGGTATCAGCTTGATGCCAGTTCACCAGGGTATTTAAGCACCATAGGTACGTGGGTAGGGGTGGCTGGCAGGAAGATGGTGAGATATGCTTGATGTACGACACCAGTTTGAGAAAGACAAAACCCTCAAGATGTCAACGTAAGGAGTTCGTGTTAGAGCCTCATCACCTGTGTTGTGAACATATCCAGTGCCTGCACATCGGGGACAACTCCCAGCTTGATGACTGCCTGTATCTTTACGAGAATGTGCTGAAATGTTGACCCACTTACGGTCATCCTGCTGGTGAAATAGGCTCCTTGAGGAGAATCTTGCGGTTCCTGTCCTTGCCAGGGCATTTCTATTGTAAAACAAGTTGCGGGACGCTGTGTATACTTATGACCCTGTATGCCATGTCCCAGGAGATTGAATATCCTGGTTTCCGTCGCCATTGCTGACATGAGAACCGTTCCTGCCAGCCGTGGATTTATCTCTATCACCAGGAGACGCTGATCTGGCGTTACAATATACTCTACCTCAAGGAGACCACTTATGCCGCTGGCCAGGGTCAATTTCTCCGCGATCATATGCATCTGTTTTTCCAGTGAGGGGACAGGATGTGGGTATGGGCACACCCTCAAGCGTTTGTCGGGGGGCAATAAATCTCTGCGGGTGGTGCCTTTCCAGACCGGCGGGAAGGTAACAATGTTACCGGCACTGGATAGAGCAACCACAGAATATTCATCGCCTTCTTCAAAAACCTCTGCATAGTACCGATTTGTGATAGCGATAGGGGCGCTGTCACAGTAACAATTGCCTTCTCCGCTTGTGCTTGAACATTCCTTGAAAATATATGCTGTCTTATTCAGGCGAGAGCGTATCATTTCAACTGTATCACCTGAGTCTAGAGGAACCCATGCAGGAGTAGCAATGTCCAGGATGTTCAAAAGCTCTTTTACTCTGTGTTTATTCTCGCCATACAGAACTGCTGCCCGATTGATGCCTGTCACCTTATAGCCCTGTGCATGGAGCCGTTCAGCAAGCTCACAATCATGTGCCAGCGATTGATGACTTGAGCAGAAAACAACCGTATTTCTATCTGGTGGACCAGATGCATTGAGCTGCTCAAGCAGCTTTTCATCATCTATAGGCGCTTTTTCATCGTTGTAGATGATACGTCCTCCGGGAGTGAGATCAACAAAGGCGGAAAACCAGGCCTGTAGAGAGGCGGGCGAAACAATGTAGTGAATAGCATCGGACGCGTTTATTTCCAACATAACTCTATAGACTCCTGATGCGTCATGAACTTCAGTGATCAGAACATGGAAAGCACTGTTTTTAAGGCTTGAACGCTTTGAAACTACTCAGCCTTCTTTCTAATCAGTTAAAATGTTTGCTTACTTGGTCGGAACAGGATCTCACTCACACTGATATGCTCAGGTTGAGTCACAGCCCACAAAATGGTTCGAGCGACATCTTCATCCCTCAATGGTGTCATTTGTCCATGACTTTCCTGTTGCGCAGCAAGTGACTCAGGATCGGTGATATGGCTGACAAGTTCTGTTTCTGTCGTTCCTGGCTCCATGACGATTACGCGCACATGATCGGCAAGGAGTTCCAGGCGCAACGCTTCGCTGATGGCATTGACACCCCATTTGGTCGCCGAGTATACTCCCCCACGTTCACGCGCCTTACGTCCAGCCACAGAAGAGATGTTGACAATTTGTCCCTTTGTTTGCCGCAAGTGGGGATTGCAGCAGATGTAGCGTAAAGTAAGCCAGGCACGTTCGTTTCGATCATTTGTCGCCACTCATCAGATAGACCGTGCATAATACGTGACTGTAACATGACACCTGCATTATTTACTAAAATATCTATTCGTCCAAATTGCTCGATGGAGCAATCGATCAAGGCATGGACCTGCATTTCATCACGTATATCACACTCCACTGCCAGGGCTTGACCGCCATCTGTGATGATCTGTTTTACCACATCATCCAGTTGCTTACGACGCCTGGCTCCTAGCACAACAGTAGAGCCAGCCTTAGGGCCTGTAAAAAATAACTTCCGTCGCATAACTATTTACGCTATGAATCACCCTACCCGGTTTGCTATGATGACCATGACCAGCTTGCGCGGAAAAAGTCAACGAGATCGTACCCCACCTCTTACAGGCAAAAACCTGCTTGATCCGGCTTCCCGCCTTCCGGCTCTTTTTGAGCTGGTCTTCCTGTTTGCGCTACCCTTTCTTGAATTGCTGGCCCAGCAGTTTGTCGTGCATTTCCAGTGCCTGATCGGTCAGATCCTCTGCGGTAGAGAGCAAAAAGGCGACGAGCGTTGCGTCTCGACGATCATCGTTATTGAACTGCAGTTGCTGCGCCGTCATGCGGGTTCCCTCGCGTGCAAGCTGCTGAAGGCGGTTTTGGTGCACTTGCAAGGTGACCTGTGGATCAAGGCCCAGATCACGAAGCCAGCGTAATCGGTCGATCACTTTCTGAAAATTGGTAGGAGAAGCTGCCCCTGGCGGCTGTCGCAACCAGGCCAACACAGTTTGCCGTGAGGAGGTTGGTACTGCCAATACACCTTGAAGTTGTATCTGTTGCAGATCTGTCAAGCTTTCCGTCAGCAGGTGAAACGTCTTGCGCTGGGCGCGACGACGCACTTCCCATCCCAGCCCCTCGACGGTCGTAATGCCAGGAATGAGGATCATCCGGCTGCGCATTTCCTCGATGAGCGCTCGCACAAGAGCGAGACCTGAGTCCGTGGCGAGCGCTTGTGGGAAAAGCCAGACAGCAAGTTCTTTATATGCACGGATAGTAAATGAGCGGAAAACCATAGGCTTGTTGCAACTCTGCCAGATGCTCAAAACGGGTAGCTTCCCGATCACGGGCATACTGCGTAATGCTCATGGGGTCGATGTCTAGTTGCGTGGCCATGTACGAGAGCACCTGGGGAGAGCCCGCTTCACTGGCCGTCCAGGTTCGTCCCGGAAAGCGATGATAGGCGAGTTGCACCGTAAACCCCAGGCGGTAGGAGGGTCGGGGGCGTTGGGCAATGAGCGCCAGATCATCCGAGGAGAGGGTATAGTAACGAGCCAGCATCTGTTCACTCATCTCACTAGTGCATTCTCAAGAGAGGTGATCCGGGATGTGGTATACTCAAAAGGATGAAACCATGCATTTTTATCCGCGACCTTTCCGAAGAGGAACAGAAGTCGCTCACCGCCGGGCTGCGTTCCTCAGATGCCTTTGTGCTCCGTCGCAGCCAGATTCTCCTGGCATCCGCACGTGGGGACACAGCCAGAAGCATCGCCAAGGCACTGTCCTGCGACGAACAAACGGTTCGCCACGCCATCCACGATTTCAACCAGGATGGGCTGATGGCCCTGCAAGCCGGATCAAGCCGGCCCCACCACTTGCCGACCGTCTTGCGCGCTGATGTCACTGCCGAGATGTTCAAAGCCGTATTGCATCGCCCACCACGCGATTTTGGCTTCGAGACGAGTCTATGGACCCTCGACCGACTCGTCACCCAGTGTGTGCGCCTTGGCTGGATGGAGCGCGCGGTCTCCATCGAGACGATGCTCCTGACGCTCAAGCGGGCAGGGATAAACTGGAAGCGGGCAAAACACTGGATTACCAGCGTGCGCCGTGTCGGCGCATATGAAATACC
The DNA here is from genome assembly GCA_034438135.1 of Ktedonobacteraceae bacterium. GTDB lineage: Bacteria > Chloroflexota > Ktedonobacteria > Ktedonobacterales > Ktedonobacteraceae > Paraktedonobacter. The sequence goes on from DAOTTL010000621.1 coordinate 18,597, forward strand.
CGCATGAAGCGGGAGAGGAAGAGAGTAAAAAAACCTCTAGGACAATGACTTACCCAGCGGCGAAAGCTAATGGTGGACAGTAGCATGTCATTAACGCAGAGAATACCAGAAGGCATGTATGGGATTGCTCTGCAAGTCCTGTGTGCAAGAAGCCCCGCAAAGGGTAGAGGTGAAGCTGGCCAATTGCTAAACCTAAGTTCCTGCATGATGTTAATCCACATCCGTCAAACCATGTCTAAGATGACGACATCGAAAAAACCGCAACCGGGCTGGTGTTGCGGCAAACCTCTCTTCGATGTATGGCGGGTAATGAACCCGATAAGGAACAAACAGGCACCTAAACACACTACACGCTTCATATGCGCAAAAGCGGGATCGCCTAAAAGTCGCGAGACTCATGGCGACGGAACCCCCATAGTAAGGACTCAAGGACCAAAGACGCTCCCGCGAGAAATGAAGGGGCAGCCCATGAAGATGGGCCAGAGTGTATGACTGATACCCATGCACAGGGAGGGTATCATGAAATCCTAATGCAGGGAGGTATGCGAAATGCAGAATACTGAAGAGCTTTTAGGACTTCTCCGTGAACGGGGCAAGCGGAGCTTGCCACTCAACCGCGTCTACAGGCAACTCTACAACCCAAACCTGTACCCTGAGTGCGTATGGTCGGATCTACCGTAACGTTGGCTCGATGACGCCCGGCGTCACGGAGGAAACGGCTGACGGCACCTCGCTGGAAACCTTTGACACCATCATTACTGCACTGAGGCAGGAACGGTATCAATGGCAACCAGCACGACGAACCTACATCCCCAAACGCAACGGGAAAAAGAGGCCGCTAGGGATGCCCGTCTGGAGCGACAAGCTTGTAGCTGAGGTAATGAGAATGATCCTGGACGCCTATTTCGATGGGACATTCAGCGAACACTCTCATGGCTTCCGTGAAGGGCGGGGATGTCACACGGCTCTCCAAGAAATCTACCACACCTGGAAAGGTTGCGCCTGGATCATTGAAGGCGACATTGCTGACTGCTTTGGCAGCCTCGACCATGATCTCATCATCTCAGCACTCGCTGAGCACATCCAGGATGGACGATTTCTCAATCTGGTGAGGAAGCTCCTCGACGCAGGATACCTGGAGGACTGGAAAGTGAATAAAACG
>DAOTTL010000622.1:0-4862 GCA_034438135.1 Ktedonobacteraceae bacterium
GAAAGCCTTTTGTCCTGCTTTTGCAACAGCAGGGACGACTCAGTCAGCAGAGGGGTCGCCTCAATTAACTCAACGAAATTTCATCGGCGAAGAAGTGTACCCAGAGAACGCTGACCGCCAGACCACTAATCAGAACCCAAAAGCCCATCGCACCACCGCCAGAGCTTGTACGGAAGGGAAAGAAAATGATCAGCGACAACCATACCATAGTAAATACGGTCGTCCAACTGAGCTTGGTAACAGTTGCACTGGATGGATAGAGGAGATGATAGAAAAAAATAATGAGCAGCATAAGAACAACTACGACCAATTTCAGATTAATGGTCGCTCCCCCTCCAAAATCAATAACCAGTGTCGGACTTATATAGAGGAAGCCTAAGATCCAGAGCACTGTCAGGATCATAGCACCTGCTATCTTACTCACTGTATTATTCACGACACAACGTTCCTTTCAAGGAATGAAGATTCTATCCAGGCGACTGAGCAGCCACATATCAAGTTATCTTCCTGCTCACCCGGTTTAGTCTGCTTTTATTGTAAGCGCAATGGAAAAATAAATCAACCAGATTTTTCCGTTTGCACGGGTTTCGCAAAAGTCACTGCACCGCAGTAGTCAAACCCCCTTACACTTATAGGTTTTTGCCTATCTTCTACATCGGCCTGGCAGGCCACCCCCTTACACGTAGAGGTTGCTTGCCGATCTGCTGCGTCGGCCTGGCAGGCCACCCCACCCATGTAAAAAAGAGCAACTGGTGTGGAGTGTGGCGCGAATGCGCCACGCTCCACACCAGTTGCTCTTTTTGTCCTCTGTCGCTTCTGGCGACAGAGGGAAAAGCGCGAAGAAACCTCTCCTTGTAAGCAGGACACCCCACCCCATTTAGATAAGAGCAGATGATGTGTTTTGTGACGCGAATGCGCCACAAAACACATCATCTGCTCTTATTATTCTCTGTCGCCACAGGCGACAGAGAGAAAACGAGAAGAAACCTCTACTTGTAAGGGCCAGACCCCTCCCCAAGGAAACAAGATGGATGGTGGCAGCGCGACTGAGCCTGTCACCATCCATCTAAAAAGGGTGGGTGGGCGGGGAGAAAAGCGACTTTTGCGAAGCCCTCTCAGTTTGCAGGACTATTTAATGCTCCGAAAGCCTTTGGCTTTCGGAGCATTAAATAGTCCTGTCACTTTGCCTGAAGTATCTGCAAAGCCTGTGCATGCGTAAGAACCTTATAGTGCAGCTTCATCTCAAGAATGTATTGGACGGAAGCATTAATCTTCTCCATAGAGATCGTTCCATTAGTGACTGCTTGTTTAAGGCCCGTGAGCATAGTCTGAGTCTCGTGCAAACCTCTGGGACCCAGAATAAGGTTTGTACCAGCATTAACGGCCAGGATAGCAGCCTGTGAGAGACTATAGGTATTGCTGATCCCACCCATCCAGAGGGTGTCACTAATGATGACCCCGTTAAAATGCAACTGATTGCGTAAAAGATCGGTCACAACTTTCGGCGAAAGCGAGGTGGGTAAATTGGGATCAAGCTGCGGATTGAGAATATGAGTCACCATAACCATCGGCACAATTCCCTCGGCGATCAGAGTTCGATACGGAACCAGATCTACCGCGTTCAATGTTGCCAGGCTGCGGTCCATAGAGGGCAGGGATTTATGTGGATCAATCGATGCACTGCCAAGACCTGGGAAGTGCTTGAGACTGCCGATGACGCCCCCAGCGGTCAGTCCCTTTAGATAGGCCCGTCCCATATTAGTCACAACAGTGGGGTCAGAACCAAAAGTGCGGTCAACGAGTCCCGGATTGTTAGGATTTGTGAGCACATCTACAATTGGCATAAAATTCACGTTGAGACCGAGCGAGGTCAGATCGCCCGCAGCGCCCTTGCCAGCATCATAGGCTTTTTGAGTACTGCCAGTGGCCCCGATAGCAGTTTCAGAAGGACGCTCGCCGGTAATCTGGCGCAGTTCGTTGACGTAGCCTCCCTCATAATCAGTACTGATCAGGAGCGGGATCGTAGCCTGTCCCTGCATGCTCTTATTTAGGCTGACCAGTTGAGTACGAGTCTGGGCGTTGCCATTTGCATTCTCGATGAGCACCCCCCCAATATGACTTCCCACGATCATCTGCTTGAGATCATCGTTAAGCGTTGAGCCATAAAATTCAGAGATGACCATCTGACCCAATTTCTCATCAAGACTCAACTTCCCCACTAATGCTTGAGCAATCTCGCTGTCAGTACTCAGAGGTATCGACGTAGGCGTGGGAGTAGCGGTAGGAGAAGGAAGTGGCTTCAAGCCGGAAGTCGTTGCAGAGCTAGCATCCTGTGCTCCCGTTAAGAGAGATACACAGCTACTCAGAGATAGCATCAGACTACAACAGAGGAGTAAATACACCAGCAGCCAGCGTCTCCTCCTGGGGTCGTCAGGGAACCGCCGATAACGGTCCAGAAAACTACAACTATCCAACATACTAGAACGTCTCCTCATCAATGTAGGGAAAGTATTTATGGGTTCGCGTCGGCCAGGGGCAACCAGACGCGAAAAGTAGTACCCTGACCCGGTTTACTCTCGGCAGTAATGCGTCCATCCAACTGCTCCACTAACATCTGAGCAATAGCCAGACCAAGACCGGTCCCTACCCGGGAACGAGCTCGATCGGCCCTGTAGAAGCGCTCAAAAATATGCGGCAGATCCTTCTCCTCAATACCAATTCCTGTATCGCTGACGCGCATAACTGCTTCTTTCCCGGCACGCTCCAGAGCTACAGTAATCCTCTCCTCCCCTCCACCCTCATCCGAATGAGTGTACTTAATAGCGTTATCTAGCAAAATAACCATAATACGCCGCATTACTTCCTCATCCCCATGCACCCGCACAGGCTCAATCCCACCAATTTCAATCTTTATCGCCGATATCGTCGATTCATCAACCTCCAGCCGACGACGCATCTGTCGCACCAATCTGAGCAATGTACGATCCAGTTCCACCAGGGGCGCAGGCTGAGTAGGATTTATTGAAGGCTCCATATTCGCGTCCGCCCTCGCCAACAACAATAGCTCTTCAACCAGCGTAGCCAGGCGCAACGTCTCTCCATGAGCATCCGCCAGCATCGTATGGCGCTCGGCAGGTGGGATAGAGTTCACATGGCGGATCAAGAAAGCCAGATTACCTTGAATCGTCGTCAGTGGAGCACGTAACTCGTGCGAAGCATCAGCAATAAAGCGCCTCTGAACCATCGTTGACTCCTCAATCGAGGTCAGCATCTCATTAAAAGCTCCAACGACCTGAGCCATCTCGTTCTCACCCTCCGGCTGCTTCACCCGTTGACTGAGATCGGTCGCTCGCTTATTATAAGCCATTGAACTTGTAATAGAGTGGGTCGCCTTCACCAGATCCGACAATGGACGTAGCGCGTAACTTAGTATAATCCACCCCAACCCAACCACCAGAATCATCATGATCGAACCCGTCGTTAAAAGTAACCTCTGTAGCAAGATCAAAGTTGAGTTAACTTCGCGCAACGTCCTGGTAACCACCAGAATCCCAATTATCGATCTGCCAGTACTCGAACCCGCTGCGGTATGCGATGACAGATAAATCGCTGTAGACTCGGACAAGGCCTGCTCACCGTTAACGCTGGTATTGGACCAGACTCCATCAGACGTACTCTGCAATTCGGGAATGGTCTCACTGTCCAGACTCAACGATGCTAGATGATCCGAAGAATAGATGAGCTTCCCGGATGGATTAAAGACGTTCACAATAGTATCTGACGTATGATAAATATTCAATTCATCTAATGCCGATAGTACAGGCCAGTAGGGTGGTTGCGCTCCTAGAATCCGGTGCAGTGTAGACTGAGCAATTTGTGTATCCCCCTGGATCTCCGTACGAGCATTTTCATTCACCGTACCTGAGACTATTACCAATACTAGAAGCCCAAAACAACTGAGTCCGAGCGCCATCAAACCCCCATACCAGAGCATTAAACGCAGGCGCAGCGAATAGGTCGGCCCTTTCGCAAAGAGCCAGGTCGTTGAACGAATCGCATTACTACTGTTTCTTGTACTATTACTCTTTAAGAACATAGCCAATTCCACGCACTGTATGGATCAAGCGAGGCCGATTATCTGCCTCTAACTTATTTCGTAGATAACCAATATACACCTCCAAGACATTCGAGGAACCCTCGAAATCTAATCCCCATACTCTATCCATAATCACTCCACGCGTCAAAACCTGACGCGGCCTGCGCAGGAAAAGAGCCAACAATTCGTACTCGGTTGGAGAAAGTTCTATTTCATGCTCGCTGCGCCTGGCCATGCGCGTGCCAGTATCCAATTCCACGTCGGCATAGCGCAAAACCTCCTGGCGCTCAGGTTGATTACGCCTGAGCATTGCTTTAACACGTGCGACCAGTTCTTCAGGAGCAAACGGCTTCACCAGATAGTCGTCCGCACCAGCATCTAGCCCCTTCACCCGATCACTCACCGCATCCCGCGCAGTAAGCATTAACACTGGAGACTGATCCTCAGCCAACCGCAACCGTCGCACCACTTCCAGGCCATCCAGACCTGGCAACATCAAGTCCAGGACTATCAGGTCAGGAGGTCTCTCCAAAGTACGTTTTAGAGCCTCTTCACCACTGGAAGCAACCGCAACCGTGTACCCCTCATAAGCAAATATACGCCGCAGTAAGTCTGTAATGCGCGGGTCGTCGTCAACGACCAAGATGTGCGCTTTCATTCCTTGCGCTCCTCTGGAGATCGAGACAAGGTACCCCCTGAGACTACCATCTATTCATAACATGTGGTGTATAGCACATTGTCTCTCTATCTCGCTTTTAGTATATGC
>DAOTTL010000623.1:0-5972 GCA_034438135.1 Ktedonobacteraceae bacterium
ATGGATGAGATTGCAAGCAGCTTCGCTGCTTGCAATCTCATCCATTTATCCTTTCTTTGGAGAAGGGGTGGCTTTGCAAGCCACTGAAAAGTGAAGATTAACTGAGAGATGCGAAGGAGGAACAAGGATGGATGAACGCATTGAGTATGAGCATATTTTTACGCCTCAAGGACTACTCGGGGAGGTTTCAAAAAATCCCAACCTGGACTTTTTGATGAATATCTGCAATATCCCACGTGTCTATAGCGTCTCAGGTTTTGGCACCTGGAACGTCGGTCAGCATACGCTCGCGGTGGCATTTCTGGTTCTTTACTGGTCCTCGTTTCGTTCCTATCCACAAGATAAACGAGATCGCCTGGTTACGCTGGCCCTGGTCCATGATGCACATGAGGCCGTTGTGGGCGATATTTTGCCCTTTTTTAAAACCCTTGCTGTACGCGATGCAATCGATGCTATTCAGCAAGATATCCTGACCGCGTTCGCGATTGTGGAGGATCAAGATCTGCGAGCAGAGATCAAGCTGCTGGATAAGATCAGCTTTCTCTATGAGATCAGTCGCTCCTCACCTCGCGGCTTCGATAGCTCACAGCAAGAACTGCTCACACAGATGTATCAACGACAGCGCGAAGAGATTCTCCGCTATGCGGAACAGGTATCTATCTCCCAGGTTGAGGAGTTTCTTCAGTCAATGAAGCTGTCTGCTGTTTCGTAGAACCACGCCGTATAATAGAAGAAGATGAAAAAAATCAGATCAACCTTAAATATCCTGCGCCTGCTCCGGTGGGTACACGCGTTTCTGGTCGCTGGCCTCTATGTTATCGCCTGGCAACGGACCAGGGCACAGGGATCACGACTTCCTGAGGCTCGCAGAACATCCACTCCGCGAGTGCATCCACGTGTCTCGATTATTGTGCCTGTGCGCAATGAGGAGCGCAATATAACTCGTTGTCTTAACTCTCTATTGGCCCAGGATTATCCGTCTTACGAGATACTGGTAGTGGATGATGGTTCGACCGATGGCACAAATGCGATCCTGGAGAAGATTGCTCAAACTCACCCACAAAGCGAACGCTTCCGCGTTCTCCATCTCCACGAGTTACCTGACGGTTGGGCCGGTAAACCGCATGCGCTCCATGAAGGCTCACTGCATACCAGTGGAGACTTCATGCTCTTTACGGACGCGGATACCTATCACGCTCCTGAAACGCTGCGTCTAGTTGTCAGTAGGGCTGAGGAGAGAAATCTCGATCTCCTCTCACTGGGAACGACCCAGGAGTTGCCAAGCTTCTGGGAGCGGGTCACGATGCCCATGGCATTTCTCGGGATCAGCATCCAGTATCCGCTCAGCAAAATCAACGATCCTCGCAGTCCACTCGCGCTGGCAAATGGACAGTACTTGCTCATACGAAGATCTGTCTACGAGGGTCTGGACGGCTATAACCGTCCCGAAATGCGGCACACGCTCGTGGACGATCTGGATCTCGCCCGATTGGTCAAAGGAGCAGGCTTTACACTGGAGATCGCAGATGGACGCCATCTGGTTAGCGTTCGCATGTATCAGAGTCTCCATGAGGTCTGGGAGGGTTGGGGTAAAAACATCTATCTGGGAAATCGAGGTGGTCTGTTTCTCACCATTACCCAGATCGTAGGATTGCCCGTAGTTAGCATTCTGCCGTTTTTCATCCCTCTCTGGTTCTGGCTCTCTCCACCGCCAGATCGTAAAAGCATGAAAGATGTGGGAGAAGCAAGCGTACTCAGTTTCCTTGAACTGGGACCGCTACTGGCTTACCGACTCTGGCTCGACAAAGAGATGAATATTCCCTGGTACTTCGCCCTGACACATCCTCTGGCCGGTCTACTGTTCACCGCGATGCTGGCTCAGTCCACCTGGCGCATAGTTACACGCAAAGGCGTTGATTGGCGTGGACGACGCTATGCTCCCCAAAAAAGCCAGAGAGCGCGGCAATCAGTCTAACTGTGAAACGAGTACGTCAGCAGGCGCAGCTCAATCGGATGTCCCTTACCAGTTCCACGGCGAACTTCGAAGAGATCCGCTTTGTCCTTGACCAATGCTGAGAGACTGCGATAGCCGTAGCGCCTGGGGGTAAACGCGGGATAGCCCTGCTGAAGCAAACTATTGAGCTGTTCCAGAGAATACCAACGCTCCTCACCGGTTGCCTGTGCCTCGATAGATCGAGAGAGTATTTCAGCCAGTTCGGGAGGCGCAACAGGCACCTTTTCTGGTACAACCAGCGGTCCATAGACCTTCTCAGCCAGGGCCTCTACGGCAGCCATAACCTCCTTGATGACAGGTTTCTCTTTAAAGAAGATCAGTTCTCCCTCAATTGGACCAAAATCTTCTTTTGTCACCTTGAGATGTTCATAAACCAGCAGGAGCAGATAGGGACAACGTGCTGCCTGGACTTTTGTGATCTTATTTTTCAGATAGCGCGGACTCCAGAAGCCGACCAGTTCGACGAGGATACGGCGCGTTTCATCCTGCGCATGAACCAGGAGAAAATCGGGGATCATCACACTGCCATCCAGGACAAGTACCTGATCCTCACGCGTCAGATGCCACTTTCCACGCTCGGTACCAAACTTGTCCTCGAAATCGCTAAACTCACTTGCAAAAGTACGTTCCAACCCGGAGTCATAGAGACGTCCCCTACGATAGTGAGATTGCAGGCCGCAGGTATGGTCCAGACGATACAAAAGCTGTGAGTCCTGGGTCATCAGACCAGAACCAGGAGACGAATCGTAGAACTGTCGCAATGGCTGAGGCTTGACCTTCGCCACCATATTCCACCGATCACCCAGGAGGAGAGCGGGAAAAAATTCAGCGAACGCAACTCCGTAGCGATCGGTCTCAACAAAATCGGAGAGCGGACCCGATAAAGTCACCTGATAGCCTCCATCGGGCAGCTCTTTGGCCAGAAACATGAGCTTAAAAAGTTTGAGATAGCGCCAGCACTCTTTAAAATGATCGTAGATCTCGATCTGGAGATATGTGGCTCGATAGAGAGCGCCTCGTGCCAGTTCAAGATTGTAGCGTTGCAAAAGACCCTCGGGGGTCCAGTCGGGTCCCAGACGAGTCAGAACATGAGCGCCGGGATGATCGGAAAAGATAGCTTCATCGACCTCCTCGGCAGAGATCTGAAGTTCAACGGCAACGGTTTGCAAAAATTCCTGGCGTGTGGCTGGATGAAAGATATCAGGTCGCTCGAAAACTGGACCATTACAAAAGAGTCGCTCCCGCAATTCTCGCGGCGCACAGGGAAACACCTTCGGAAGAAAGGTCGCCCCATCGGTCAGAACTTTTGCCAGTCCACGAATACGCAAGTAATCGACACGCGTCCCCTCATAGACCTCCAGAGCCTCCTCCCAGCGAGCGCGGGTCAGTCCCAGATGCAACTGAAAAAGTTCAATCATTTCCTGAGCCGTTTGCAGCCAGTGGAGACTACCCTCCTCCACATGCTCAACCACCAGAAGATTGCCATGGGAACGCAAAAAGGGCTTAATTAGATCCGAGGTCAACACGAGCCATCTCCTCCCCATGCTTACGTACCGCAGTTCGGCGACGCTGTACTTTCCCTTCCTCGCTTGTACCCCTGACCAGTACCTCGTACAGAACCGCCTCCTTATTCTCCACTTTCCGCAAAACGCGTCCCCGGCGCTGAATATATTGACGCGCCCCGGCAGTTCCACCCAGAATAATCGCCACCTTCGCCGAAGGAAGATCCACCCCCTCATCGAGGACACGCGACGTAATCACCGCCTTGTAGCGTCCCTGGTGAAACCCATCCAGAATATCTTTGCGCTCAACGGCGGTCGTCAAATGGCTGATAACGGGCAAAAAATACCTCTGCGCGATCTTATAAGCTACCTGGTTGGACTCAGTAAAAATAACCACCTGATCGTTCAAATGTTCGCGTAAAAGATCGTCAATCACCTGCAACTTGCCCTGACAGCCCGCGAGTAAACGACTGACGCGCTGGCGAGCCAGCAGAGCCGCACGGGCCTCGGAATCACGCGCCGAACGTCTCTGAAGTTCGCTGAGCCAGCTTGCCCCGAAATGACGTAGAAGATTGTTGCGTTTCACATAATCCATACACAGAGCAAACTCACGAGCGTATATCTGACGCTCCTCCCCGGTGAAATCAACTCGAATGCGCTGAGTCCGGTACGTCGCAAGCTGCTCACCAACAAGAGCATCAGCATCGAGCACGTAAACGATGGGTCCACCCACAAGATCATCGATCCGCCAACGACCAGCACCTCGTTGCTCCTCCTCCGAGGGATAAGTTGCAGTCAAACCCAGACGAGCCGGAGCCACGGACATAAAAGCCCCCTCGCGAAACGCAGGCGAACCGGCCCGATGAGCCTCGTCCAGCAAAACCGTCTTAAAAGCATTCCCATACTCACTCATCAGATTTCCAAAGGACGAATAGGTCGTCACAGTCAAAGGATGAATGATTTTTTCCGCGCCATAGTAAACGCCGATCTCAGTGTGGAAAGCATGCGAAAGTAGCCGATACCACTGATGAAGCAGATCAATAGTTGGAGCAACAACGACCGCAGAACGATTGATATGGTGGATGGCTTTGATCCCCACATAGGATTTGCCCGCGCCAGTCGGCAAGACAATACTCCCTCGCAAGCCTGCATTCTGCCAGGCGAGCAGAGCCTCGGTCTGATAATCGTGCGGCTGACGACGGTCAAAGAGCGTATAATTGAGCGTCTGCCAGCGGGGAACCGTATCGCGGATGGAGTTTTGGCGTAGCCAGGCATGAATTTGAGCGTACCGATACGCTTCTACCCTCCATTTTCCATGGCTCCAGATAAAGCCAGCAGGGAGGTTTTGTTCTTCTGCTGCAATCCCTTCGAGGACCAGCGTTCCGCCAAAAAAGTATAGCCGTTTCTCCATAAAGTGGATACTAGCATAGTGCCATAAAGTTGTCCAGAGAGAAGAAGCACTCTGTGTTACAATAAGCCAGGCATGCCAAAGAACATTCGTGGAGAATTGAAAAATATGTCTGATTTTGCCATACTAGAGCGCGGAACTTTCGAACCAGAACATCTGCACATCTCTTATGACCCTGGTCTCACAATGCCTGTAGATCCTGTTCTGCTTCAGTATATGGAAGAGCAGTGGCAGGAAAAGCTTCGTTTGGCTCGCCAGCGATCTGTTCCACTCTATGATGCTCCCCTATTTCGTTTTGTGCATGCTGAAGTTTCGATAGATCGGATCTTACAGCTACAGTTGGGCGACACTGGCTACAAAGAGTATGTAATCACGCGTGAGCCCGGCTTTGCACACACCCATACGCGTCAGGAATTGAGCAATGCGCTCGCAGTCTGCTCCGTTGTTGAGACCAGCGATGGATATATTTTACTCGACAAACGTGACGGGGTTGATGTCTATGAGGGATGGTATCACGTGATCGGCGGTTTCTGTGAACGTGGAATTGACGCTGGCCAATCAAACTCCCTTGATCCCTTTGCAGCCATGCGTCGTGAGATCCGCGAGGAGACTGGTATCCTGGCCGAAGATATCAGTCTACAGCTATGTCTGGGCCTCGTCTACGATCTGCTGACGCCTCATACCGAACTCTGTTTTGTGACCCAGTTGTATATTCCCCTGGCGACAGTCATGACACGTACACCGCTGGACGGTGAGATCAAACGCCTGCATACGCTCTCCGTAACTGCTGAAGGACTGAGAACCTTTCTCTCTGAACATGAAGGATCTATCTCCGCCACCGGCCATCCCAATCTACTCCTCTACGGCTCCTGGAAATTTGGAGGAGAATGGTTTAATCCCGCCACAAAGATAGACTGAAGTACGACCTTCCAGGCTCATCCTACACTCAGGGGGTGGGGCCAAAAGCCAGAGGCATTCGGAGAATTAAAAACCCTGAGGCTCTCTCAGGGTTTCTCAAAAGTCACGGCGCAGCAGTGGCCAGACCCCC
>DAOTTL010000624.1:0-12861 GCA_034438135.1 Ktedonobacteraceae bacterium
GAACGTCAAATGAAGCGTGAAAGAGTAATAGAACTAGAAATAAAGAAACGCACTTTGCTTATCGTGCGAACGAATAAGCAAGTGCTTTGTATTGATGGGCTATGCGCATGGATATTAAGCGATTGTTCAGCCGAGTTGTGTCAGAGCGTTTTGAGAATATTTTGAAGATCTGTAATCTCGAACGGTTTCGTCAGGAAACCCTTCGCTCCCAGATGAACCAATTGTTGTCTGGTAATAACATCCGCGCTGATCACGATAATCGCAAAAGAAGAGTGCAGGCCGCGTTCATAGAGTTCGTTGAGCAGTGTATAGCCAGTCATATCAGGCATGATCAGATCGAGAACAAGCAGATCAGTATGCAAGCCGCCTTCCAGCTTTTGCAGGGCAATCTGTCCATTGGCAGCGATCTCGACCTCATAGTTATCGGCTTCCAGAAGAGTCTGGAGAAGTGTCTGGATATCAGCGTCGTCGTCAACAACTAATGCGCGTTTATTCATGTTTACGCCCTTTCCGAGAATCCATTCCAGGGAGAAGAGATGGTTTTCCTGGCTTTACTGGTTGATGTTTTCCCTTTACTAATTAGCACGTTTCTCATAAGAAAAGAGAGGACATATTTTTGTGCTTAATGTATTTTTCACATCAGCGTTTCTCAAAAGTCGTGTTCTTCCTCTACCAGCCATCTTTTTCTCTGGAACATTGTTGCACACCTAAAATAACCAATCTTTCCTATATAAAGGGTTCTTGAGGTCAGGTTCCTCTACACAACATGGTAGAGTGATTTTATCGGTGTTTTCCTAACTATCGATAATAAAAAAGAGGTGTACAAGAGCCTGTGAAAAAAATAGGAATAGTTGCCTGGATCCTTCTCCTCCTGGCAGGATGTGGTTCGATAGGGGGCAGTACTGCGCAAACGCAGCGCACCGCGACCCCCGAGATAAAGTCATCCATTTCACCCACACCAACGAGTCCAAACGCAATTTTCATCTCATCTCAGCAACATCCCACAGCAACATCTAAACCGAAGCCAACACAGACAACGCATACACCTGTCGGTGAAACGCCAACAGCCAGCGTAACTCCGTCGATGGGCAGTGGCACAGGTTCAAGTCCCACCTCTCAGGAGAGCCAGATCGCACAGACAGTCTTTCAGGCGATAAATCAGAGTCGAGCCGCCCAGGGCTTGCCTGCGCTTCAGTGGAGTCCAGCACTTGGACGAAGTGCCCGTCAGCATAATTTTGCCATGGTAGCGGCCCAACAGCTTAGCCATCAATTACCAGGTGAGGTGGACTTTGGGACACGGGAACATCAGCAGGGAGTTCAGTGGTCGTGGGCGGCTGAGAATATAGGCATGACCAGTCAGATGGATGCATCAGGTGCGCTGGGTCTTCATCAGAGCATGATGGCGGAGAAGCCACCCGATGACGGACATCGCCAGAACATTCTAAGTACCAGTGCACAAACGCTAGGAATTGACATTGTACTCGATACTCAGCACCATACTCTCTGGCTCACCGAGGATTTTGCAAAACCAATGTGAACTCACCATGGTCTGGAATATTTGAGCAGATAGGGCATAGCAGCCAGGGCTGCGAAGTGACCGCAAAGTCCATGCACCCCTCCTCCTGGAGGGGTTGCAGAGGAGCAGATGAAAAGATTCTTCGCCGTAGTCGCGTAAGGATCAAGCTGAATCGTTGGGCGTGTAAAGAGTTGGAGAAAATCCTGGACTCCGCCATTAATATCGCCGCCAACGTAGTTTGCGTTATACTGTTCCAGCTCTATTGAATTGATTGTGTGACGTGCCAGGATGTGCTCGCCGAAACCGGGAGCAAAGCGCTCAATCTGGGCTTCAATGCGCTCAGTCATATCAAAGGATGAGCCGGGTGGAACGTGACAATAAGCCCATACCGTGTGCTTGCCATCAGGTGCACGCGTCTCGTCGAAAAGACTTTGCTGAGCGAGCAGAACGTAGGGACGTGAGGGATACTGATTTTTCCAGACCGCCCGTTCAGCCCGTGCAATTTCCGGCAGGGTTCCGCCAAGGTGAACCGTGCCCGCAAGCGCACACTCAGGAGCACGCCAGGGGATAGGACCGTCCAGGGCGATGTCAAGTTTAAAAATGCCGGGTCCATAACGGTAACGTTGGAGTTGACGTTTATACAGACCCTCAAAACGATTTCCTGCGAGGCGCAAAAGCTGGCGAGGCGTAATATCACAGAGAATCACACGTGACGGAGGAAGGGCGCTGAGCGATTTGACCTCAACGCCAGTCACAATCTCGCCGCCAAGTTCTCGTAGATATGCGGCCAGGGCATCGGTAATTTTCTGTGAGCCGCCACGAGGCATTGGCCAACCAACCGTATGTGCCAGAATTCCTAAAATCAAACCTGCCGCTGCACTGGGACCAATTTCCAGTGGGAGCATCGAATGACCACTCATCCCTGCGAAGATTGCCCGTGCTCCAGGTGTTTTGAAATGAGAGCGAAACAGACCACTGGCCGAGCGACAGGCCGCCAGACCAAAAGCGCGGATCTTCCAGGGGTGACGCATACTCTGGAAGCGCAATGGACCAAAAAACGCATCGACGATCTCCTCCCCATTCTCCACCATCGGCCTCATGAACTTGCGATAATTTTTCGCATCGATGCCAAAGCCCTCACTTGTCTCCTCCAAGGAGCGACGAATGACAGCCGCAGTCCCATCGTCTAATGGATGAGCAAGAGGAATATCAGGATGGATCCACTCAACTCCGTAACGCTCCAGGGGCAGCGTGCGAAAGAATGGTGATGCCAGGCAGAACGGATGAATAGCTGAACAAATGTCATGGGTAAAGCCGGGCAAGGTTAACTCACCCGAACGGCATCCTCCACCGATTGTCTCACGTGCCTCCATGACAAGGACCGAATAGCCAGCGCGAGCTAACGTTATAGCTGCGGCCAGACCATTGGGGCCGGAGCCAATCACAACAGCGTCATATGCAGATTTCGTGACCATAGATGGCTTCTTTCATCCTCAGCGCTTTTCTCTCACCCATGTATTATAGCGAATATAGCCTGGTTGCATCCACTTAGCTATTTTCAAGCCTGGTGCTCTGTCAAACTTTGTTTGACACTTCCGCTCCCCAACCGAGTAGAGAGGAGAGAACCGTGGCACAGCCCCGGACGGCAGGCAAAGGGCTGACGCCCTCTGCATCCCTGATTTTCTGCCCCGTCAAGTGACGTTTGACAGACGCATAGTGTTTTCCATTTTAAACTTAATTTCGTTGACGGAACCAGCCGGAAGGAGTTAAAACCGTATGTATCACAGTACGAATGGCCGAGTTTTGCCAGACATTTTTAGCCTGTGCCCACTGAAGTTTTTTATCCACACAGATGGTTTCACTTATCGTTGGAGAGTCAACATGAAAGTAACTGGCCAATTCACTCAGCGTATGCTGCCAGAAGACATCCTCCTGTTTGTGGCCCCCAAACCGCAGACCCAGTTCATAGATAGGATCGCTGGCACGCATAAGTACCTGAGCCTGAGCAAGCACATCGCCATCCTCTTCATACGAACTAAAGGTAATCCAGCCCGCGAACATATGACCCTGCGGTGTCATCAGCGTAAAACTCTCCTCATCAGCATAGAGAACAAGCACACCTGTAGAGAGTGGCATGCCACTGACCGCCAGATTAAGGATAGCCACCTCACCGGGAGCAATGCCTGTGAGAGGACCGAAAAAGCGTGAATTTGCAGGCCAGAATTCGGCAAAATGATCTTTCCAGACCTGTATCACGGTCGTTGGAGTCACCTCAGCACTTTTTAGAGAGACACGATATGTTTTCTGCCACATCTGCCCAAACCCCTGTAAGGGACTGGTAATCTGTCGTCCATTAACATTCAAATTGAGTGCTCCACTCGGAGCATTATCGACACGCAGGGTACGAGTACTCTGTTGAGCCCAGTTTGCCATGTTGCGTGGTTGTTTTTCATCTGGTGAAGTCGTCATGAGTTATCTCCTTTCCAGAAAGCCTGGACGAGAAGCTGAAGGATTCAGAAACGGTCTCAAAGATTTAATAGCTGCGCTTTCATCTGCATAAATCTGGATTGAATCGCTCAAGCGCGTCAACTGAAAAATGTGTTGATAGTGCTCAGTCAGTCCGTAAGCAATGAGACGCTGCTTCTGGCGATTGACACGGATCAATAAGGTTACCAGCAGACCAATGCCACTGCTGTTCATATACTCCATCTCGCTGAGATTCAGTAAAATAACACGAATTCCAGGTATACAGACCTCAGTAGAGATTTTTGTAAGTTTTTCCTCCGCAAAAGCTGTCAGGTCGCCCTGGATATCGATAATGCTGGCGATGCCATTGACCTGACGCAACTGCAATTGAAGCTGTTTTTCAGACATATATGCCCTTCCTCTTCAGTTTGTAATAAAAGTATTTATACGCGATAGACATTTTTTGATCAATTGGTGGATTGATGAGCCTCGCCCCCATTTTCAGTGGACGCCAGAGAGTGGTATGGACTGGCAAATCCCTTAGTCAGAGCACTTGACTCATCGGGAAAGATAGTGAGAAAATCGGACAGGCGTGTCACTTGAAAGATTGACACATAATGCTCGCTCAGTCCGCAGGCTAACAGCCGACGATGATGTTTACGTGCACGAGCCAGCAAGCCAACGATCAGAGCGATCCCTGTGCTGTTGATATACTGAACATCGCTGAAGTTGAGTAAAATAATGTCCAGGCCCAGCGCCTCGGCCTCAGTATAGGCATTACTTAATATTTCCTCTGCAGAGGTATTAATCTCTCCATGCAGTTCAATCACCGAGACACCTGGTTGATTCCGCACAGTTGCTTCAAGTATTTTTGCTCTCATGGGAGCCCCTTTCCACATTGAGTATAAGTTCAATCGTGTGTGTGCTATCGTCGCCAAAGATATGTATATCGTCAACCATATTCTGGATCAGGAACAGACCCCAGCCGCGGGGTGACTGCAAATTTGCCAGTTTGGCCTCGATATCGGGTTGTTCAGGTTGTTCGGCCTGATTGGCATGATATCCTCCCTGGTCGCTAATACGTACGGCCAGACCATGTTCCGATGAGAGCAACTGGATAGTCACAGGTATCTCTGGTTTATAGTGATTGCCGTGCTCGATCGCATTCATTGTCGCCTCCGCCACTGCTGTCTGTAGCTGCTCTATGCGTCGTTCAGGGATTTGAAAGGATTTCACTTCCTCTGTGATGTAAGAGGTTGCCAGACGTTCATTGCCTGCTTCACTGGGGATGAGCCATGTTTTCACTGGCTGCCAGGCATCCGGTGTATCAGTTGCCATGTGATTTGTCTGTTCCTGAAAGCTGAGTACTGTACCTGGAGCCTGCGAGACCCCCGTACGTTGGAGAGTAACAAGCGTAATGTCATCTTCCTGTTCCCAACCCTCACCCGTAAAGGTAGCCAGTTCTGAGCACAGAAAGGGGATCGCTGATCCCTCGTCCCGATAGGCACCGAGCAGACTCATCAGGCGAGGAAAACTGAACATCTCGCGACTCGGACTATGTGCCTCTACCAGTCCATCACTGTACAGCAGAATACTTTCACCGTCCACCAGGTGGGTCTCTTTCTCCTCGTAACTCATATCCGGCATCAGGCCAAGTGGCATCCCGGTGGCACGCAGTTCATTTACCTCACCCTCGTGCCAGCGGTAGGGTAGATCGTGACCGGCATTTGCATAGTACAGTCTTCCACTCTGATGATCCAGAATAGCGTAGAAACAGGTTACGAACATCCTGGGAGGAATATCAGGAAAGAGCAGATTATTGGTTCTTTCCAGTACCTGGCCGGGCGAGAGAGATTCTTGCGCAACCGAACGAAGAATGCTGCGAGTCGTGGCCATAACAAGTGCCGCGGGCACGCCTTTATCGGTGACATCGCCAACCACGATCCCCAATCTGCCATCTTCATAAGGAATGAAATCATAGAAGTCGCCACCCACTGCACGTGCAGGCTGATAGTAGGTAGTAAGCTGCCAACCGGGAAGATTAGGAAGTTCTCGGGGCAGAAGGGTCTGCTGAATAATCCGGGCCACCTGGAGTTCCTGCTCAATACGTTCGCGTTCGCGAGCCTGAACCTGTTGCTCAAGAACCATCTGTGCGACCCGTAGTGCCGGTGCTGCCTGCGTAGCCAGGGAGTTAAGCAATCCTTTATCGTACCCGGAATAATCCTGCTCACTCAAACGTGCACCAAGGTTGATCAATCCGACCAATTCTCCCTGGCTAACCAGAGGGATCGTCAATTGCACCTGTGCTTTTTTCAGTTCACGTAGCGTCGGCGAATCAAGATGCAATTTTTCAATCTCGACCGCACCAGGCGAGCTGAGAAAATAAGCGACGATGGGATCATTGGGTGCAATATTCATCGACTGTGAGACGCTCTGCCGATTCAACATAACTATTGACTCAGATTGAGTCAACTTTTTCCCATTGTCCTGCTTGAGGCGCTTTTTTTGTCTCATACGCTGTAGAAATGATGCCATCTTGAACTCCATTGCTCTTCTTGTATGCTTTATGGTTCTAGTATAGTGGCTTTCCGTCCTATAAACGTTACGAGAATCGTTACGACAGCACTTTTCTGAAATGCATTGATCAGTCGATAGGTCTTTTCCGTAACGTTTTTGTGACGAAGTAATCCTACAATAGGAGTAGCAAACAAAAAAGAAAGTAAAGCTCTATGGAACCCCTTCTCGTATGGGCTGCTATGGTAGTAAAATGAGAAGTGTAAGAGCGAGAAGATCTCGCCTTCAGTTCAGGCCAGAGAATTGATAGTCCCAGTCTCCTGCTAAACTGTTACAAGCACGTTGGCAGAAGAGCCAGGTTTAGCCTCCACTGAGAGAGGAAGAATGGAATGGCCATAAGCAGTTTCGAAGTTCAGGTTCGGCACCATGCCAGGGTCGCAATTATCGACCTACAAGGAGAGATCAATGCCTTTGCCGAAAAGGCATTAAGCGCTGCATATGATGAAGCTGTAAGCCAGAAACCGGAGGCTGTTTTACTCAATTTTCGTCTGGTAGATTACATCAATAGCACCGGTATTGCGCTCATAGTTAACCTCCTTAAGCTGGCTCGTCAAAATAGGTACAGATTATGTGCCTGCGATTTGAGCGAGCACTATACTGAGATTTTCCAAATTACTCGTTTGTCAGATTTTATGCCTCTGTTTCCCGATGAAACAAGCGCATTCGAAGGAATTCGCACGTCCATTTAATTATGCAGGCGAATCATCTTTCTCTTCCTGACTACAATCTCTGGAAGGAGAAAACATTTATGCCAGCCGCCCTTCAAGGACCCTCTGGGCAAGTACCTCTGAATACTCCGGTTTTCACTTTGGGCCGTGCTACAGGCAATCAGTTAGTACTCAACGATATAAGAGCTTCGGCGCATCACGCGGTATTACAACTTCAGGGACAATCTTATACTATTACTGATACTAGCAGTAGCAATGGCACCTTTGTTAATGAGCAGCAACTGATGCCCAACGTACCTGTTCTCCTTAAAAATAGGGATAAAATCCGCATTGGAGAGACTACCTATACCTATGAGGATTCAACCGCCTCTCCCTTTGGATCACCAACCGTAGCTGGCGGGTATGATCCAACCGTTAAAGCTTCGCAGCCACCGCCCTATAATTCCTTTGGTCAGGAGGCCGGCGCGTACGGTCAGAGTACTCCCTCTTCACCCAACTATCCCCAGAACTATCCATCGAATCAGGGGATGCCTTCTGCTCCAAACTTTGCTGAGAGTCAGGGCACACAGTTAGCCTCGGGCGCTTCCTTTGGTCAGGAGGCCGGTACGTACGGTCAGAGTACTCCCTCTTCACCCAACTATCCCCAGAACTATCCATCGAATCAGGGGATGCCCTCTGCGCCAAACTTTGCTGAGAGTCAGGGCACACAGTTAGCTTCGGGCGCTTCCTTTGGTCAGGAGGCCGGTGCGTACGGTCAGAGTACTCCCTCTTCGCCCAACTATCCCCAGAACTATCCATCGAATCAGGGGATGCCCTCTGCGCCAAACTTTGCTCCCAACCAGGGCACACAGTTAGCCTCGGGCGCTTCCTTTGGTCAGGAGGCCGGTGCGTACGGTTATCCGCCAGCTCAAAACGTTCAAACTCCCTATGGACAGCCAGCCTATCCACCAAACAGTCAGCCAGGAGTTGGCAGTCCATATAATCCGACTCAGCCACCTGCGTATAGTGGCGCATCGAACTGGAATGCAAACGCAGCACCCGTAGTTAATCCAGCAATGCCCGGCACTTTTCCGCCAGCGTACACACCTCCGGTCCTGGTGAAAAAGAAGCACGGCCTGAGAAACTTCTTGATCATTTTGCTCATTGTTGTGGTTGTTCTAGGAGGAGGCATTAGCGCGTTTATCTACTTCACAACCCGACCACAACCGGTTATTCATGTCACAAGCAATTATACAGTTGGTTCCACGCCTGCTGGCGCAGAAGCAACCACATTTCACATTACTGGACAGAAGTTCTCAGGTGATTCAAGCGTAACGTTCCTGATCGATGGCAATCCAGTTCCCGGAAATGGGGTAGCCCACAGCGATTCCAAAGGAAACGTTGCTTCAACATTAACAGTTACTAATGCGTGGGCAGTAGGTAATCATACTATTACCGCCAGGGATGCCAGTAACTATGTCACGAAAACGTCTGTGCCGGTGACCATAGTGACAGCGGGTCAGGCCCACACTCCAGGACCCAATGGCGCTCCTTCCGATGATTTCAGCGGCACAGTCCAGGCCTCGATCCAGGGAACCAGCGGTGCCGAAACCATCGCTCTCATTGTGACCGGCAAGCCTGATGGTGGAACCGTCTGCCGCAGTGATGATGATGGTCAACCACATACTGCAACGGGAGTAATCAATGGTGTAGCCTATAGCGAGACCGCAATCGGTACCTGTAGCGGTAGGTATAAAGGCGGCAAACTAAGCTACAAAGAGACCCTTACAAAGGATGAACTCGACTTTACTGATGGGGTGGTTTGCACAGCCCATGTACCCTATGTTTCGCGCCATCTGGAAGGAACGTTTAGTAATGCGACAACGGTCAGCGGTACTTCTTCGACAGATGCAATTACCATCGATTGTAATATGGGAGTAGGTTCCACCACCACTAAACCTGAAAGTGGAACCTGGACAGGTATCGCAACGCCAAGTTAGCGCATTTTCTGTCAGACAAGTGTTACTGTTTTGTTTCTTATCAGAGCAGTAGCACTTGTACGAGACATTGTTGGATTAAAGGGAGGACTTTATGCCACAGGCAAAGGTATCTATGAACACGCGTCTGATCAGTCCAACGGTGAGTATTATTGATATTCAGGGAGAGATTAGTGCGTTTGCCGAGCAAGTAATGATGCAGGCGTACGCAGAGGCTTCCACACACACAACGCGCAATATCATCTTAAACTTTACCGATCTGGAGTATATGAACAGTAGTGGTATTGGCTTGTTAGTTACTTTGCTTATCCGGGTGAATCGTCAAAAGCAACAGTTGCTCTCTTATGGGCTGAATGAGCACTACCGTCACATTTTTATGCTGACGCGTCTGAGCGATGTCATCCACATTTACGATCATGAGTCGGATGCCTTGCAAGCGGCAGGAGTGATGATATAAAGTGGTGACGGGAGCGCATTTACCATTCAACCAGTTTCCAGATCTCCGGCTGCATTGTGCCTGCTTCCACATCAATTTCGGTATAGATGCGGACCGCGATTTTTAGCTGATCCATAGCTGCCATAGTCTGACCGGTTTCATGAAAGAGATCGGCCAGATTGCTATGGAGAGCAGCCTCGCGATGGCGGTCCCCCTGCGAACTACAGAGTGCCAGAGCTGTCTCTGTCAGAGCGATGGCCCGCTCGAAGTTTCCGCTGGCTTTACAGGTAAGAGCAAGATTGTTGAGTATTGCTGTACGGATGCTTATATCCTGTAAGCGTTCGGCCAGAGCGAGACTATGTTCCAGGTGGAAGTGAGCATTTGTGCTATCTCCTTGATGATTTGCCAGGATGCCAAGCATATTGTGGGCCTGAGCAAGTGCCCGGTCATCACTGACTGCTTCAGCTAATTCAAAAGCACGTTGAGCCAGTACAAGGGCATGAGTTATCTGCCCGCTTCGATAGGCTGAAAGGCTCCAATCGTCATAGATCATGGCCTGTTCTTTGACATATCCATTTTG
This sequence comes from Ktedonobacteraceae bacterium, assembly GCA_034438135.1. Classification (GTDB taxonomy): domain Bacteria; phylum Chloroflexota; class Ktedonobacteria; order Ktedonobacterales; family Ktedonobacteraceae; genus Paraktedonobacter. The sequence continues at coordinate 10,217 of DAOTTL010000624.1, forward strand.
TTCAAGGATGTGCAGTGCTGCGGAAAAAAGTTTCTCGGCCTGCTCCCAGTTTCCCCGTCGTTCGTGGATTGTGCCCTGTCTCTGTTGAAGTCTGGCGTGGATCAGAGGACCTTCGCTAAGCGGCTCTGCTCGTTGATAACTTTTGAGGGCGGCCTCATATGAGCCCAGAAGCACATGGAGATCTCCGATGGTTTCTTGCAGGTAGGCTCCATTGGGATGACCCAGAGCGAGAGCTGCGCGGAAATGGGCAAGTGCCTCGGTATGAGCGTAAAGCGAACGAGCGTACTCACCTGCTGAAAGAAAATAATGGGCAGCAGCGTCCGATTTGCCGGCTGACTGATAGTGGCGAGCGATCTGACCTGCGAAGGGACCCGTTTCGTGCTGACCGCGTGCCTGGACGATAAGGGTTTCGGCTGTTCGGCGGTGGAGCAGATGTCTGCGGGCCAGAGTAATTTCATCATAGACCAGGCCACGCAGCTTTTCATGGCAAAAGTCATAGATAGGAGAGATTTCAATGCTCAAGTGATGACGACGATGAGCAGGAAGGGGTCCAGTCTCCGGCTGATGTAATTTACGAATCTCCTCAATCAGTCCTTGACCGATCAGTTCTTCCAGTCCTGTAACGGCCTCCTCCTCGCTACGTCCACTGACCTCGTGGAGGGTATCAAAGTCAAAGGAGCGACCAATAACGGCGGCTGTACTGAGCAACTGTTTACTGGTATCGTTCACAACTGCCAGACGAGAAGAGAGAAGGTCGCGTACACCGCCTGGGAGACTCCAATCGTCGTCTTCCACAGTAATTACACCATTCATTATAGCGGTGAGATACTCTGTCAGGAAGAGGGGTACGCCCTCTGTCTCCTGATAGAGTCTAAGGGTAATCTGTGGGGATGGTTCGATCTCCGCAGACTGAAGTTGTTGTACTAACTGTTCAACCATGGACTGTTCCAGCCTTGCCAGAAAGAGAAGGCGGCCCTTCCCTTTGTGCTGAGCCTCGGTCACTGAACGTTGGAGACGCTGAACAGTTTCACGAGGGGTACTGCGCCAGGTGAGAAACAAGCAGATGGGTTTTTCAGAGAGTCTTCTCGCCATATATCCCAGAAACTCAAGTGACGTTTCATCGGCCCAATGAATGTCATCAAAGAGGACAACGCCGGGAAGTATGCTTGCACAGAGGGCGAGCCAGGTCTGGCGCAAACCTTCGAAGAAGCGACTTTGGGCACCTGGACTGTCCAGGGGAGAGGGCATGGGCAAATTTGCTACAAGGGTTGACACTTCTGGTAGTAAACGAGAAGTTTCACTGAGCCAGTGGGGGGCAATCTTTTGCACCCAATGGGAGTCAGGTTGTTGCTTGATAGCTATGCGCAGACCAGCCGCGATTGGTCCATAGGCAAGATCTTTCTCTCCCTCGTAACAGCGTACCATCACCGTATGTGCGCCTCTTGCACGGGCATAGGCAACAAAATCTTCTGCCAGACGAGTTTTACCGATCCCGGCTTCTCCTTCGAAGGCCACTATCTGTCCTCCAGAGGAACATTCAGTATAGACATTGAGGAGTTCGGTCCATTCTTTTTCTCGTCCAACCAGGGGGTAGCCGCTGCCAGGCAAAGTAGAATTAGGGTTTGCAAATGAGAGAGTAGGATCAGCAGTTCCTTCCTCGAGTACATACTGATTCTCGGATGGGTCGGGAAAGGGGAGACGATTCTCTTTGATCAACTCGAAAAGGGATGTGGTTGTTTCCAGAGGGGGCACACCCAGTTCTTCATCAAGAATCTTCATACATTCCTGGTACTGATGAATAGCTGAGGCACGTTGACCTGACCAGGAGTAGAGTTGCATGAGGTAACGGTGAGCAGGCTCATGCAGATGATCGAGTGTGAGCAGACGGCGTGCATAAGTAATAGCTGTGTCAAACTCTGAGCGTGCGCTATAGGACAGGACAAGACGTTCGAGCGCCCCCGACAGGTCCCGCAAGAGAGTATCGGCCTGATAGAACTGCCAGTCGTCAAAACCACTGCTATCTGGGAGCGAAAAGCCAGCCATAAAGTTATCGGTGTAGAGGGCCACGGCCTTGCTCAGAGGTAACAGACAGGCCGGGCAAGTCTCAGAAATCGGATGCGAGTGCGTACGACACTGGTCCAGGTAGGATTGAAATACACCAACATCCAGCCAGAAATCAGGCTGTTGATTGAGTCCAATAGTTTCACGCTCAATGCTGAGCCAGCCACTGGTGAGAGCTTTATTAAGAGCCGAGAGCGTGCGCCGTAGAGTTGCGCGAGCATGGGGTTGATCGTAGTCTGGCCAGAGCAGCGTAGCCAGTGTATCACGACTATGACGTTGTCGTGTTATGGCTAGATACGCGATGAGCGCGAGCGCTTTGCGCGTATCGGTTGTCACAGGTTGATCATCGCGCTCTATACGCGGTGCACCAAATAAATAAAGTCTCAGGCGGGACATCAATTATCCTCTATAGTAGAGATGCAGTTGAGCGTTTCGTGGAAAATCAGAAATGGTTTAATTACATATGCGGCTGTTATTATACGATGTTCGATCTATGGTTTTCAAGATATGAGTCATTCCTGCTTTTCAAAATCAGGCGAAAGGGGGGTGGAGCGGCCTGCTATGCAGGTCACTCCACCCCCTTT
>DAOTTL010000625.1:0-10784 GCA_034438135.1 Ktedonobacteraceae bacterium
AAAGGGCTGCCAGCCCTCCGCACTCCTGCTTTCGCCCCCGTTAGATGACGTGTGCCAGACCACGATGAGTCATCTCTAGTAACTACTCAGGTGCCCTGCTGAAACCGCCCCACCCTACCGAGGAAAAAGGGATGTCGAGCAAAACGGGCGGGATACACCGCCCGTTTTGCTCGACATCCCTTTTTTTATTCGCCGCCGCAGGCGGCAAGCAGAGGGCACCTGAGTAGTTGCCAGGGATGACTTATAGTTCGTGAATGTTGAGTTTGTTTCAGGGCTGCAAGCCCTGAAACAAACTCAACATTCAAATTTAACTCAATACGATATCCACTTCATGTGCCTTGAGAACAACTTGTTCGATAGTTCTATGCATCTGAAGCCCGATACTGGTAAAATGAGTATTCAAAGTAGTTGTAAGTTCATCGTTTGACATGATAAGCGATAATGGAAATTGTACCTGTACATTTGTCACCTGCAACACTCCTCCGCGAGCGATTGGGAGGGCCGTAATTGCGCATGCAATCCCATAGACAGTAAAGCTCATTTCAACCTGTGTGGATGAAACAACCATACGCAGATTTTGTAACTGGTCACTATCATGATTGCTCAGATAGGTATTGAGGGAATTCTCAGATGCTGGTATAATCTGGCGACCTGCTGGGATCGCAGACTGAAAGAGCAATATCTGGCTCTGCGCGTCGTTGAGGGCCAGATCAATCTGAGATTGGGCCAGGTTGTGCACATAGGGACGCACTCCTACAATCCATACACCCGCCAGAATAGCTATGAGCAGGACAAAAGAGAGTATTGTGCGAACCAGACAACCCGCACGGCTCCGTTTCTGCGGAGATTTCACCACAGGTGCATCGCTGGCACTAACGGTAGCTGGTGCCATTCCTGGCGCATAAGAGTTTGGAGCAGTTGACGGTGGGCGACCGCCCTGTAAAAGCGCCCCTGGCTGTGTAGGCTGGGCTGGCATGGGATTGGCCTGATTCTGCTGCGGTTGAGATTGGGGCCAGGCAGAGGACTGTATAGTAGGCTGAAATGTTCCTGGCTGCATGGATGAGGGGTTCTGACGCAAGGTCTGCTGAGCTTCGATCGCTTGCCGGTCCTGAGACGCTCGGTCATCCGAGAATCTAGTGACTACTGTGGGATAATCGCTCACGGCATCGACTCCTGCACTCTCATTCGACACAGGCACATTCATCCCACAGACACCACAAAAACGGGCATTTGGCGCAAGACTGGCATTACAGATCGGACAATTCATAACGCATCCGACCTTTCCTCAAGAATCTCGCAATATTCTGACCCTGTCTATTATAGCCCAGGTGAATCTATTCTGCCCAATCTAGTACAAGACTACAAAGTGTAAAAAAAGAGCCTGTTGCCCTGAGAAAAGACCTGAGATATAATGCTCACCGTAACTGATAAGAAAAAAAAGAGAAACATACTTGTAGAAAGCCTTCGCTGACGAGGAAACACAAAAGCACATGCACGAGAAAAGCATTCTAACCCTGGAATATCCTAAGATTTTGGAGAAAGTGGCCAGAGAGGCCGCCTTCTCAGCCAGTAAAGATTTGGTGATGGAGCTGCGACCAACTCCTGATCTCAATGAGGCCACCCGCCGCCTGGCCTTTACCAGCGAGGCCAGCCGCCTGATCGAACTGCGCAATGACGCGAGCATCCAGGGCGCACGCGATATACGCCCATACCTGGACCGCGCCTCCCGCGAGGGCGTGTTAAGTCCATCTGAACTGCTCAACGTACAGGCAACAATTAAAAGCGCTCTCTTTGTCGCACATATGCTGGAGAAGCTGGATGAAACGGACTTTCCGCTGTCACGCCGCTTAGGAGCTGATATCCCTCAACGTCCCGTAGTGGCCCGACACATTGAGGAGGCAATTGGCGATGACGGCGAAGTGCTGGATACTGCCAGTCCCACGCTGCGAAGACTACGCTTCGAGATTCGTGGCGCAAACCAGCGCTTACAGGATAGACTGCGCACACTGGTTCACGATTTCGGTTCTGCTCTGCAAGAACCCATTGTAACGATTCGCAATGATCGCTATGTTATTCCGGTACGCTCTGAGAGTCGAGGAGCTGTACGCGGCATAGTCCACGATCAGTCGTCCAGTGGCGCAACTGTCTTTGTGGAACCGATGGTAGTAGTTGAACTCAATAATAAGCTGCGTCAATTGCAAATTGAGGAGCAGCAGGAGATTGAGCGCATCCTGCGAGCACTCTCTCTGGAGGTTGGACATGACGCCGAGGCTTTACAGTTAGACGTAGAGCTTCTAGCCGAGTTCGATCTCCAGCTGGCTAAAGCCCGCTATGGACGCATGACACGCTCTTCCGCGCCAGTACTGAACGTCGAGGGCCGCATCAATCTGCACAATGCACGTCATCCGCTCCTGACCGGGAACGTGGTACCAACGAATTTCCATCTGGGCCTGGATTTCTTCATGGTGGTCATTACTGGTCCCAATACAGGCGGTAAAACGGTTGCCCTTAAGACGGTGGGACTCCTGACTCTCATGGCCCAGTCTGGTCTGCACATTCCGGTCGATGCACACTCAGAGGTGGCCGTCTTCGAGGAGGTCTTCGCTGATATCGGCGATGAACAGAGCATCGAACAGAGCTTGAGTACGTTCTCGTCTCATATGAGCCGCATTATTGAGATTCTGCGTACTATCGACCTGGAGATCTCACGCGAACTCCCCGATATCCAGGGACAGCTCTCGGAATCTTTGACCGGTTCGCAGCAGAGTCGGCATTTGCGGGCGCTGGTGCTCTTCGATGAACTGGGCGCTGGAACCGATCCCAGTGAAGGTTCAGCCCTGGCTCGTGCTATCCTGACCTATCTGCTCAATCGCCATGTGACGACTGTAGCTACAACTCATTATTCCGAGCTGAAAGCTTTCGCGCATGAGCAACCTGGTGTGGTAAATGCTTCGGTCGAGTTCAATGTAGAGACACTCTCCCCTACCTATAGATTGAGCATTGGTCTGCCGGGACGCAGCAACGCACTGGCTATCGCTAATCGACTGGGTCTGGACCAGGTGGTCATCGATAGTGCTCGCGAATTCCTGGGGAGTGTCGGAGTACGCATGGAAAGCTTGCTCGAAGGTCTCCAATCTGAACGCAAAGCCGTCGAAGACGAACTCTATAATCTGACCCTGGAACGCGCCGACGTTGAGTTTCAACTCCAGGCCCTGGAGCAGAGCCGCCATCAGTTGGCGGAAGAACGCGTCCATATTATCAACGAGGCTCGTTCCCAGGCTCAGCGCGAACTCGACGACACACGCCGTCAACTGGCACGAGTGAAAATTGACGCTAACCGGGCTAATCTGACCCGCGAACGCTTGAATGAGACTCGCCAGAACGTTAATAATCTGGAGAGGAGACTTTCTCCTCTGCCAGAACCGCACAAACCCGCACGGAAAACGGAGACGCAAAGTGAGAAGGCTACCGCGCCACTACGCATCGGTGATACTGTACGCGTGCTCAGCTTTGGACAGAATGCCGAACTGATCGGACTCTCTGCGGACAGGAGCGAGGCCGAGGTAAAAATGGGTTCACTGCGTTTCCGTGTCAATGTGGATAATATCGAGCGTCTGAGCAAACACGAGGCCGAGTCCCAGGAGCGTAACCCACAGCAACCAGCTATTGTGGTACCTCGCTACGAAGACCGCCCCGAGGTTGCTATGCAACTTGATATGCGCGGCTGGCGTGTAGAAGATGCACTGGTAGAACTAGATAGCTACCTGAATGACGCTGTGATGTCTGGCCTTGCCTCTGTACGTATTCTCCACGGCAAAGGAACAGGCGCACTACGTCAGGCTGTACGTGAACAACTTACTCACAATCCGTTGGTGAAGTCCTTCACGCCCGCACCACCCCAAGAAGGTGGCGATGGTGTGACAATTGTCAAATTCAGCGCCTGAGATGTAAGAAGCGCAGTCAGCATTTTCAGACCATGACAAGGCATGTGACTTATTCACATAGGCAATTTTCTATTGTCTTTGCGTGAGTGAACAGGCACTCTGATCCCAACATGGATCAGAGTGCCTGTTCACTCACGCACTTACTATGTATCGAGCGAGGTATAGAACTATGGATCCATTTCGACCTACTTTTACTCGCGTAGGCAAAAGCGCATTAGATACGCTAGGGGGCTTCAGGACCTTTATTTTGCGTGGTAATGTAGTAGACCTGGCTATTGGTATTGTCATCGGCACAGCATTCACGGCAGTTGTCAACTCATTCGTAGCTAATATCATCACTCCACTTATCCCCGCTGGCCCAACCAATCTTGCCGGATTGGCGTGGCATCTACCCTATGGCAAAGGTGTCATAAACATCGGGTTATTCCTCAACGCCGTAATCAGTTTTCTGATTATCGCGGCAGTTGTTTATTTCTTTATTGTTCGCCCGGTCGCCGTCTTTATGGAACGTTACAAACCTCAGAAAGTAGATGTCACTACACGCGACTGTCCTTATTGTCTTCAAAGTATTCCCTTACAGGCGACACGCTGCGCATTCTGTACATCACCAGTCCCACCAGTTGCACCAAATGCCGATACAAGCACTAGCGTAACTCAATAAGAAGATGATGTATCCTTTTTGCTCACTGAAACAGTGTATATAGTACGATAGTATGACGTCATCCATTTAGAAGATGACAAAGCTATTTAAGACTATTTTACTGTACGAAACTCATCAAAGGAGATACAACATATGAGCGCATACGAAAACACAGACGAGAAGACACTGGGAACACAGGGTAAAGAAGATTCAGCCAAGGGAAAACTTGATCAGACAGTCGGTAAAGTTCAGCAGAAGGCTGGCCAACTCCTTGGCAATGACAAAATGCAGGCTGACGGCGCTGCCCGTCAGGGCGGTGGCAAAGTGCAAGAAGTTGGCGGGAAGGTTGAGCAAAAGGTAGACAATGCTCTTCGTCCTGACGAAACAACCACCGAGCGATAAATAGCTCAGAGCCAAAAAGAGTGCATGGTGAGCGGAAAATTTTCCGCTCACCATGCACTCTTTTTGGTATGGTTGATGAAGCTATTTTTTATGGGAACTGTCTTTCACTTGACGCCTTTTCAAGTCCAGTGCTATGCTGAATCTTAGACCCTTATTTCAGGCTTTGCGAGCAGACCAGAGGATAGAGTGACTGGAATTCCTTTCCACGGGAAAAGAGTATCTCTAAAAAAACTAAAAAGGCCCGATGGAAATGTGCTAGCGAGGAGAAAGATAGCTCATGGGTACATTAGAATCACATATTGATCGCCAGAGTAGCGAATATAAAACGAATGCAGCTACGTTCGAGGAGCTACTCGCTGAGTTGCGCTCACGGACAGAGATAGTTCATCAGGCTGGTGGACCCACAGCAGTAGAGAGACATCACAAACGCAACAAACTACTGGCACGCGAACGTATCCAACGTCTTTGTGATCCTGAAACCCCTTTTCTGGAATTTAGTTCCCTGGCGGCCTGGGATATGTACGAAAATGAAGCTCCCTCCGCTGGCATTGTTACGGGCATTGGTGTGGTCCAGGGACAGGAGTGTATGATCATTGCCAACGATGCAACCGTCAAGGGTGGAACGTACTATCCTATGACCGTCAAAAAGCACCTGCGTGCCCAGGAGATCGCTGAACAGAATGCCTTACCCTGCATCTACCTGGTGGATTCGGGCGGCGCTTTCTTACCACTACAGGCCGATGTCTTCCCAGATCGGGACCACTTTGGGCGGATCTTCTATAACCAGGCACGCATGTCGAGTCAGCGTATTCCGCAGATTGCGGCTGTGATGGGATCGTGTACAGCAGGAGGAGCATATGTACCGGCTATGAGCGATGAGACGGTCATCGTACAGGGCAATGGTACGATCTTTCTGGGAGGTCCTCCCCTGGTCAAAGCAGCCACCGGCGAGGTGGTCAGCGCAGAAGATCTGGGAGGCGCAGATGTGCATTGCCGCGTCTCAGGCGTGACCGACCACTATGCGCTGAACGATGACCACGCTCTGGCCATCTGCCGTGAAATTGTCGCACACTTGAACCGTCGCAAATACATCCCCTGGGAGATTACGTCTCCTGAACCTCCTCGTTACGATCCCGCTGAGTTATATGGAGTTGTTCCAGGTGATGGTCGCAAAAGCTACGATGTGCACGAAGTAATAGCCCGTCTGGTCGATGGGAGCCGCTTCCATGAGTTCAAAGAACTCTACGGTACAACGCTGGTCTGTGGTTTCGCACGCCTGATGGGTTATCCCGTAGGTATTATTGCCAACAATGGCATCCTTTTTTCGGAAAGCGCCCTCAAAGCGACCCACTTTATCGAACTGTGCAGCCAGCGTCAGACTCCTCTGATCTTTCTGCAAAATATCACTGGCTTTATGGTCGGTCGTCAGTATGAGAACGGTGGTATTGCCAAAGATGGGGCGAAAATGGTCATGGCGGTCGCGAACGCACCAGTACCACGTTTTACGGTCATTATTGGCGGTTCGTTTGGAGCCGGAAACTACGGAATGTGTGGACGAGCTTACTCGCCCCGTCAGCTCTGGATGTGGCCCAACGCTCGCATCTCCGTCATGGGTGGAGAACAGGCCGCCAGCGTACTGGCAACGGTCCACCAGGAAAGTCTGGTAGCCAGAGGCAAAGGTATGTCACCCGAGGAAGAGGCAGAGTTTAAACGCCCTATTCGCGAGAAATATGAAGAGGAAGGTAACCCCTACTACAGTACGGCTCGCCTATGGGATGATGGCATTATCGATCCACGCGATACAAGAGCAGTTCTGGGCCTGGGTATTGCCGCCTCACTGAATGCTCCTCTGCCTCAAACACCTTTCGGTGTTTTTCGGATGTAACTGGCCTGATCAGATATGTTTTGAGTGAAGAGATGAGGGAGACAAAGATGATACCTTACGAGACAGTTCTTATCGAGTACAGTTTTCAGGAACGTATCGCTACGGTCACAATGAACCGGGCGGAAATGCATAATGCGCTGAATATGCAATTAAGCCAGGATCTGTACGACGCTTTCTCAGTTCTGAGCAAAGACGAGCGACTTGTAGGAGTAGTGCTGACCGGAGCTGGAAAGTCATTTAGCGCCGGGGCCGATCTGCGTATGATGCAGGCTGCCGCTCAAGCCAGTCTTGAGCAGAATGAGCAAGATGCTCTCAGACTGGCCAGAACGTTCGAGTTGATTAACGCCTTTCCCGCGCCCATAGTGGCACGGGTCAATGGAGCTGCCATGGGTGGAGGTCTGGGACTGATCGCGGTCAGCGACATCGCTATAGCCACTCAGAGTGCTCGCATGGCCTTTAGCGAGGTAAAGTTAGGTATTACACCGGCGGTTATCTCGCCCTTCGTAGTGAGCAAAATTGGACCTTCCCAGGCACGTCGTTTCTTTGTGACCGGCGAGCGTTTCACAGCCCATCAAGCGCGTGAAATGGGTCTGGTACACATGGTTGTTGAGTCGGAAGAACTGGACAACACGGTGGCAGGTATCGTGCAGGAACTGTTGAGCGGTGGCCCCTATGCTCTGCGTGCATGCAAGGCACTGGCTCGCGATATCGATATCGTCACGGATAAAGAGGAGGCTCGTCTATTGACTGCGGGGATCATTGCAAAGATGCGCGTCAGCCCGGAGGGTCAGGAAGGTATCCATGCGTATCTGGAAAAACGCCAGCCAACCTGGATCTCAGGAGAAAAGGCGGAGTAATGGATTATGTTTACAAAAGTTCTGATCGCTAACCGTGGCGAGATCGCCATACGCATTATGACAACTTGCCGCGAAATGGGTATTGCTACCGTGGCAGTCTACTCAGAAGCTGATCAAGCGGCTCGTCATGTACGCGAGGCAGATGAGGCGTACGAGATCGGTCCCGCACCAGCCACGCAGAGTTATCTGCGCGGCGAGAAAATTATCGCCGCTGCTCAGGAGAGTGGTGCGCAAGCGATCCATCCCGGCTATGGTTTTCTCTCGGAAAATGCCTCTTTTGTAGAAGCCTGCGAGGCCGCGAACCTGGTCTTCATCGGTCCATCAGCCGCAGCCATGCGTCTGATGGGTTCAAAGATCACCGCAAAACAACTGGCACAATCGGTAGATGCCCCGACTATCCCCGGATATAATGGCGAGCACCAGGATGACAAGAGACTCCTTCAACAAGCATATAAGATCGGCTTTCCGCTTCTGATCAAAGCCTCAGCCGGAGGCGGTGGCAAGGGAATGCGCGAGGTACATGCAGAAAAAGACTTTCTGACGGAACTCGCAGGAGCACGTCGCGAGGCCCTGGCCTCTTTCGGCGATGCGACAGTCTTTCTGGAACAGCTACTTCTCCACCCACGGCATATAGAGATCCAGATATTGGGCGATCACTATGGACATCTGATCTCCCTGGGCGAACGAGAATGCTCTATCCAACGCCGACACCAGAAGATCATCGAAGAGGCACCCTCAGTTGCGCTAACTCCCGCGCTACGCTCAAAGATGGGCGCGACCGCCGTACGTATCGCACAGGCCGCGAGTTATGTCAATGCTGGTACACTGGAATTTATGCTTGATGAAAATGAGCATTTCTACTTTCTGGAGATGAATACGCGCCTACAGGTCGAACATCCAGTAACTGAACTGGTAACTGGACTGGATCTTGTGCGTCATCAGTTATTGATCGCAGCGGGAGAGCCGCTGACCCTCCGGCAGGAAGAACTTCAGCCGCGCGGTCATGCCATTGAGGCCCGTCTTTATGCGGAAGACCCGGAGCGACAATTTATCCCCTCAACCGGGATACTCGCACAATTTCGACCCCCAACGGGTCCCGGTATACGCATCGATAGTGGAGTCGTCGCTGGCGACGAGATTACCCAGTACTACGATCCCATGCTCGCCAAACTGATTGTCTATGGAGAAAACCGTGCCGCAGCAATCGCCCGTATGCAAAACGTTCTGAGCCAGACTATCGTCCTGGGCGTGACAACAAATATTTCCCTCCTACAAACCATTATCCAGCACCCGGCCTATGATGCAGGCAAAACCACAACCAGCTTCCTGGACGAGTATGATCTGCTAAACCCCACCAACGCTTCTACTGGTGAAGAATATCTCAAACTTGCCCTTCAGGCCGCTGCACTGCTCGAACTGACAGGTCCGGGAACCTCTCACTCTCGTCCGGGAGACCATAATCCCTGGCATACCCTGGGCACATGGCGTGGCAACAGCGAGAGTCGCAGTACCAGCTATATGTATAAAGAAAAACGCTACCCTGTCACAATCACAGCCATATCTGTACAAACCAATACCTGGCAAGTCTATATTGACGAACAGGCTGGAGAACCTGTAACATTAGCTATCGGACCAGAACAACAAATCTTTCTCTCGCAAGCTCACCACCAGATACGTATTCACGCTCAATTTCTGGAGCACGAAATCCTACTCAGTGTCCATGGACAGATATTCCGCCTGGAACGACTACGACCGCCAGACGTTGACCATATCGCACACACGGATAACAATGAACGGAGACAACAGTCTTTGACTGCACCAATGGCTGGCACGATCGTCAAAGTACAGACTGGCGAGGGCGAAGAGGTAGTACAGCATCAGATTCTGGTTATCCTGACGGCCATGAAAATGGAACACAGCATTACAGCCCCCTACGCTGGCAAAATTCGGCACATACACTGTCAGGAAGGCGACGTAGTAAAAGGCGGCGCGGTACTGGTAGAAATGGAATAGCAGAAAGAGGAGATATTTTATGCAAGTTGGATTTATTGGCACAGGAGTCATGGGACGCCCCATGGCACTTAATCTGCTCAAAGGAAACCATCACGTAACAATTTTCGCACGTCATCCCGAAAAGGCCGAGGTGCAGGAGATCCTGCAAAGTGGAGCAAAACAGGCTCCCTCAGCACGCGCCGTGGCCATGGTCTCGGATATCGTAATCACCATGCTGCCCAACTCGCCTGAAGTTGAGCAAGTAGTCACGGGTCCTCAGGGCATACTGGCGGGTGCACGCAAAGGCCTGATTATCATTGATATGAGCACCATTGCTCCAGACATGAGCCGTAAACTCGATGAGATTGCACAAACTCATGGAGCGCATTTTCTGGATGCACCTGTAAGCGGGGGATCACAAGGTGCAATCAACGGAACATTAAGTATTATGGTCGGCGGTGAACAGGAAAGTTTTGAGAAAACGCGTCCGGTTCTGGAGGCCATGGGCAAAAATATCTTCTATGTTGGACCCTCTGGTTCGGGTGAGGTCGTGAAGCTTGTCAATAATATGATCGCAGGAACCATTGCCGCCAGCATTGCCGAAGCCTTTGTGCTGGGCGTCAAAGCCGGGGCCGATGTAGATACAATGGCCAGGATCATCGGAGTCAGCACCGGCGGAAGCTGGCAGCTTGCGAACCAGTTTTCTAACCGAGCGTTTAACGGTAGCTTTCAGCCCGGCTTCATGACCGATCTCCTTCATAAAGATCTTGGACTGGCCCTGGAACTGGCCTCCGCAAACCAGGCAAGCGTGCCGCTGGCTGCCCTTAGTCGTCAGCTTTACGAAATGGTCCGAGCCACTGGTCACGGACGCGACGATTATACCTCCATCCTCCAGGTTTGGGAGCAGTTTGCAGGTATAGAGGTTAGAAGTACCACAGAATAAGCCAGATCTGACTTATTCTGCGGCTTACAAAGCCCCCCTCCCCCAAAGGAAGAACAGAGGCATTTCGGGCGCTGCGCTTTGCACAGCGCCCGAAATGCCCCAAAAAAGAATGGGGACTGGA
>DAOTTL010000626.1:0-5316 GCA_034438135.1 Ktedonobacteraceae bacterium
TGACCTGAGAGTCGTTGGAATGCTATACTAGTCTTTGATCAAAAGGCAGTCTGATAGACGATGGCGAAAGAGGAAGAAGGAAGAAGGTCAAAAATGAGCGATGAACAGGGCAAGATACGTCACTTCCAGAGGAGCTACCCTCTGCATCGATTTCTCTGGGTCTGGATCGGTCTGGTCTATCTCTGGGGGATTCTCCATCTCTTTGTCCCCAACCCAGGGGTGTTCAAATGCTGGTACAACGCGGTTTTGCCGGAGCACTGCCCACCGCTCCAATTTCTTCCGGCTTCGGCGCAGCTCTGGCAAATTACGGCCTTTACACTGTTGATGTTGCTGTATAGCCTGCTGCTCTGGGCAGGGTTGACGAGGAGAGTTGCCCTGCGCTGGTATGTCCTCGCATTTCTCGCTCAGGCGGGTTGTATTCTGGCAATCAGCCTGGTGGTGAGGCAGGATAACATTGTTCTCAGCCTCTACCTTGTTCTCACCCTGGCAGCCATTGAGACACTTCACAACACCCGCCTCGCGCTGCTGGTTGCAAGTAGTTCGTTGCTCTTCTTTGTGCTCAATGAACTGCTGAGTCGGGGGGTGTTAAAAAATTGGAACGTCGCGCTCTGGGGCATTTGGATCTCCACCGATTACGCGGCGCTTGGCCTTTTTCTGATTGGTTATCTGCTGCTCTATCTCCGCTCCGCTCGCGCCTACACGCAACTGGTGACAACGCATAGAGAACTGGAGGAGGCCCATCGCGGACTTTCAGCGGCCTCCAGGCAGATCGCGGCCTTGACTCGCCTGGCCGAGCGCCAGCGCCTGGCCCGCGAATTGCACGATACTCTTTCGCAAGGATTGGTCGGACTCAAACTGCAACTGGAGGGCATCGACGCGCTCCTGACGCAGCAGCAATCCATTGAGGCCCAGGAAGTGGTTCAGAAGGCGATGGCGCATATCCAGCGCACTATGGGTGAGGCTCGTGGCGCAATCGATGACCTGCGTGCTATCCCAGACACAGTGCAGGGTGGGATGGAAGCCACTCAGCAGGTCATTCAGCGTTTTACCGCTGCCACCGGCATCCCCTGCCAGGCGGATCTCGCCGTTCTGGCAACGTTGCCCGCGCTATTTCATGAAACGCTCGGACGCGTCATCGGCGAGGGACTGACGAACGTTGCGCGCCACGCGCGAGCCAGCCAGGTGTGGATCACAGCGCACAAAATCGATAACGTTTTCCACCTGGAGCTGCGCGATGATGGGATTGGCTTTGCTCCCGCTTCCATAGCTGAACAGCCAGGACACTACGGACTGCTGGGACTACGTGAACGAGCGCGTCTGCTTCACGGCGATCTGGAGATTCAGAGCAAGCCTGGCGCAGGCACCTGCATCTGTTTCTCTTTCCCTCTTTCGTCCACAAGTGATACACTCACACAGGTGGAAGGAGAGAAGGTATGAGTGACGAGACTCGACTGGAAGAGAAGCGTATTCGTGTGGTCATCGTTGACGACCACCAGATCATCCGCGATGGACTGCGCTTAATTCTTCAGATTGAAGGGAAGGATATGGAAATGGTGGGGGACGCGTCCGATGGCGTCACGGCCCTGCGTCTGATCGAGAAGGCACAGCCAGATGTCGTGCTGATGGACCTGCGCATGCCAGGTATGGCTGGACTTGAGGCCATTACCCAGATCCGAGCGCGCTGGCCGAACATTGCCGTGGTCATCCTGACTACTTATAACGAGGACGAACTCATGCTGCGTGGTCTGCGCGCCGGAGCCTGCGGCTACCTGCTGAAAGATGTCAACCGTGAAACCTTGCTGCACTCTATTCGACGGGCAGCACGAGGAGAGACACTGCTCCAGCCAGAGGTTTTCGCCCGCCTGCTCTCGTTAACGCAGTTATCTGCCTCCTCGGATACCACAACAGAGCGCGCAAAGAAAGCGGACCGGTTGGATCTTACCGAGCGCGAACGTAGCATTTTAACAGGCGTGGCACATGGTGAACGGAGTAAAGAGATCGCAGCTCACCTGGGGATTACTGCGGCTACAGTCGCAGCCCACCTCACGAATATTTACGCCAAATTGGGTGCCGACTCTCGTGCTTCAGCGGTCGCGATTGCCCTCCAACGCGGCCTTCTCTCAATGGAAGAGGAAAATGACACCATGTGAACCGATGGAGAGGGAAAGAGCCAAAGTCAGTTGAGCTAAACCCAAGCCCTTCCTTGAGGAAGTATTTCACTCTTCTTTCGTCTCTGACCCTCCAATCACGTAGAGTGTTCATGTTCGATAAATTGAACCTGACCTTTCTAAAAGGACTATACTTCGCTCACGCTATTTATTTCATTACTTGACCGGCGCTCTAGGATGCATGGCTTACGAGCTTTTCACTGGGCAAAAGCCTTTTACTGCTTCTGAGGTTATTGCGTTAGGTTTTAAGCATCTGACGGAACAACCACTTTCACCTCAAACGCTCAATCCTCACCTTCCAGCACATATGAATCAGGCTCTTCTCCGTGCTTTATCCAAAGAACGCAAGCAACGCTTTCAAGATATTCTCTTCTTTGTGAATGCGATGCACACGCCAACAAAAACGAGCCAGCAATGGCTCCAAGAAGGCTATACTCTCAAGTCCCTGAAGCGGTATGAGGAGGCGGTGGAAGCTTACCAGCAAACCATCCGTCTTCATCCCACCAATGCCCTTGCCTACTATAACATGGGCAACACCCTCAAGGACCTGAAGCGGTATGAGAAAGCATTGAATGCTTACCAACAAGCCATTCGTCTCAATCCCACCTATACGAGTGCCTACTATAATATAGGCCGCACTTTCAAAAACCTAAAACGGTATGAGGAAGCAGTGGGGGCCTACCAACAAGCCATCCATCTCAATCCCACCGATGCCCTTGCTTACAATGGACAGGGCAACGCCCTTTATAAACTGCAACGGTATGAAGAGGCGTTGGATACGTACCAGCAAGCCATTCAACTCGATCCTACCTATGCAATCGCGTACTATAACCCAGGTCTCACCCTCAAAAACCTGAATCAGTATAGGAAAGCAAAGCAAGCACGTCAAAAAGCAAAAGAACTTGGATATCCTTAATCGTGAATATGCAGCAACCCCGATGAACAACAAGGTTTTCGTGAACTCTAACAGACAGCCAATCCAACCCACGAGCACAAAATGAACCTTTATGAGCGGCAGAAACGTGACGAAAGCATTCGAGGCGATAAGCGGATAATGATCCTCACGAGCCTCGTGCGCACAATCTTGCTCCATTACTTGTGTGAAAAGGTCATACCCTCTCCTATTCTAAATAACATATATTACATGAAGGTTCAGAAGAACCAGGGGTCACTTATCTTGGATCTTCCGGATACATTACCTGTGGCTGCTCATACAAGGGAGACATAATCTCTTCTGGCTCCTCTCTCTCAGCAATGAACGGCTGAACTTGTGATACGTCCTGCGTCCTGGCGGGCTGGTAGCCTTGCTCGTAGGGTGAATAATTCTGCTCAGATGGTACATCATTCTGCTGATATGGTGCAGATCTCGGCTGCACAGGGAGCACAATCTGGCTCCGCTTCTGTTTCGCGAAACCATACCAATAGATGAAGTAGCTCAGCGCCCCGAGCCAGTTGACAAAGAGAAGAACCAATATCCAGGCACCTTTCTCGCCTCTTCGCAACCATTTATTGACGATGCAGTGAATAAACGCTGCAAGCCAGAAAATTTCTAGCAGCACTATGAAAATTTCTAGCAGCACTATGAAAATTTCGGGCCCGTGAAAACCCATAGGTGTTCCTTTCAAAACATTTGCATATCTCTTGATTTGGTCATCTCAGATGTGCTGACGTCTTGACTCCGGGAAGAAGTGAAGGTCTTGATGCCAACATCACCCACCCTATTATACACAGGGGCATGTTCCATTTGATGATCCATTTTGGATTTTCCTCCTTTTGGGGAGGTGTTGTTGCTCAAGTGGTACAATGGCCATTGGGGAGGAAACGCGAAAAGGACCCTTGCCAGGAGCTCGATCATCGTTTTTCTCTGATTAAGAGCAGCATTGCCAGAGAGAGCACCACGTTTTCGGGGAGACCCCTATTTTCCCCTCAACGCTCCCTTGATGAACAGAATGACGAGAGAAGAAACCAGATAGGGAGCGGTTTCTCCTGGATCTGGATGATCAATTTCGACGCTTCGCGCTGATGTTATCCGTTTCATCTCAAAAGCGGCTCCTGGTCACTTTCGGCGGAAAACCTCAGCCTATCTCAGAAGGAAAAGAGGAAGGCTCAAGGACAGCAGCTTCATCCACCGTCACTGCATTTGATCACTGTTGAGTTTTTCCACCGAAAGTGACCAGGACCCTCAAAAGCTGTGCCGATTTCACTCTGTTTACTCCTTTCTACAGAAAAACGGATAGCGCAAACGGTCCTTCAAAGCTGTGCTGTATGTTATGCAATAGGTATATCCTATGTACTGCTCTGCCAAGCTAGAAATGTCACATACTGGAAGGCTCTGAAACCTCAAATTTGCTTGCTTGATCATCAGATGGCTTGTGACAATCTCACGTAGTTGAAGCAGTACGGTTGAATTGCAGGAGTGGCATCTTTCTCATCTTGCAGTAGAAAGAGAAGCAAGCGAATGGAGTCGGGTGGTGAGAATGTTCGCCCTGCCTGTAGAGCCCTGTTTCCGCAATTGCTACAGAAAAAGCAAGACAAGAGAGCAAGCCACAGGACTATCATCTCAGATTAATGATGGGCTTATTAAAAGGATTTCCGAACCTTGGTGTAAACTTCCGACCCTTCATGTCAAAGCCGTTCGAACCTTGGTGATAATTGCCACTAAACCACCCAGAGATTTGCGCGTCCGTGTACTAGTAACTCGGTTGAGTTGGTATCCCTGCGGCGGCCCGCTTCTGCTTACCCACCCTCTACCCTGGCAGCCAGTTAGAAGAAGAATGCACTGGAGTCCAGAGAAAGTCAACAGGCAGAGAGCGATATTAACAGATGCAATCGTAACGCATCGAGGAGCTGGCCGACTGTTACGATTGCCTATTCTTTCTGGACAGAACCCCAGATCGTGAGGATTTCCCATTGTGCGGAGAACTCTGGATTCTGCATCTGGTCCACCGCACTTTCATAGATGGTCTCATAATGGTCTGGGAGCTGGCTCCATTTCCTCAAGAATGGCTTCAATACAAGAAACGCTTTCTTAATGGTCTCGACCAACCGTTTGCACTCAGGACTCTTCGCTTCAAAAGAGACCTGAAGAAAACGCTCCTTGAGCTAGGACGAAGATCCTGACGAAAATGTGCAGGAAGAAAAATGGTGC
>DAOTTL010000627.1:0-10695 GCA_034438135.1 Ktedonobacteraceae bacterium
CCAAAGGTGACGCCGAGTTCGCGCAACCACTTACGGTAAGCAATGGCGGTCCTATCCGAACGCAGGTGCAGTTCTGCCTGAAGATCAAGAGGCAATAGCTCGGGACGTTGCCCCTCTACCACCGGAATATCCTGTGCGATGATCTGATCCTGAAATGAGCGCACTTCTTCATCTGCCAGCTCGCTATAATCCATCGCGACATATTGCCAGATGATCGATCTGCGCTCGGAGACAGGGGTAATGGTGAAAAACATAGCAAATTGCGGCCCATTCGAGGACTTGATGAAGGAGGCTGTCAGGGGTCGCAAAACCTGGTACTGGTACGTCTCATAACCTCCCTGACCCGTACCATCTGGATCAGGTTGCCAGACCGTGATGTCTCTGGCAATCACCCCTGACTCTGTCGTCTCAACTTCATAATCCGCCAGTTCCGCATGAGCCGGATCTCCCAGAAGATTCTGATGCACGAAAGGAAAATGGGTCACATCTAGAAAGTTCTCGATGGCACGCGGTCCACTGGCCTCCATCACATAGGGACCACAGTGGACAGTCCGAAATGTCGAGTCCTCCCATTGAGGAAACGCTGGTATCACGTTCAATGGCTTGCCAGGACAGACCCAGATCCAGTTATATTTTTCTTGCACCTGATAAACCGTGGTCTGCGCTGTCACTGGCGGCTTCTGCTGTGGATGAGCCGGGAAACGAATACAACGGCCATCTTCATTATAAACCCAACCATGATAGGGACAAATTAATGTCTCACTCTCAACCTTGCCCATAGAGAGCTTTGTTCCTCTATGCACACACAGGTCCCGCCAGGCGTGGATGCGTCCTTTTACTCGCCAGAGGACAATATCTTCTCCAAGCAATCTAGCCGCAAAGGGTTTACCTTCGACCAGATCCGACACTGAGGCCACAACATGCCAGTCGTTGAGCAAAACGGGATCGTTTATCATTTGAGCAAACCGTCCTTTCGCACAAGAAAAGCCTTTAACTTTCTCACTCTCGGTTTATCTTATCCCATTTACAAACATCTCAAAAGAGCAGCTTTTATGTAAAGCCACTTATGAGTCATCCCTCGCATTGGCAAAATGAGCAAACCCTCTTTCTGGCGGCTACGCCGCCAGATTTAAAGGGGAGGATAGCTGAGTTTGCAAGCATCTTTGCTGCTTGCAAACTCAGCTATCCTCCCCTTTTCTCGGGGGTGGGGCGGCTTTCTTACACGTAGAGGTTTCTTGCCGATCTGCTGCGTCGGCCTGGCAGGCCACCTCACCCCATGTTAACAAGAGCAACTGGTGTGGAGTGTGGCGCGAATGCGCCACACTCCACACCAGTTGCTCTTGTTGTCCTCTGTCGCCTCTGGCGACAGAGGGAAAAGCGCGAAGAAACCTCTACTTGTAAGGGGGCGGCTTTCCAAGCCGCAGGAAAGTTAGGGATGACTCATAAAGAAGAGAAGATGGCATGTTTGGCTGGGCGCATACCCAGCCAAACATGCCATCTTCTCTTCTTATTTGGGGGGGCGGCTTTCCAAGCCGCAGAAAAAGTTGAGATGACTCAATCAAAGATTGCCAAAAAAGAACTCATGAGGTACCATCTAAAAGGAATATTTCCGCATGGAGCAAACCCACTGCTCCAATCTACAACTATCAGAAACCACATGTGTCCAACACCATAAGCCATCGGAGAGCCAGACAAGCCGTCCGCTAGCCATAAATTGAGCACATATGTTTCTTAAAACATCTCTAAAGTATTGAGAGGAGAAATATTACTATGGCAATTCGTACATCAGATGCAGAGTGGAACGGAACCCTTCAGGATGGCCAGGGAAGCCTCCATCTTGGCAGTGGAGCCTTCGACGGACAGTACTCATTCCGCTCACGCATGGGCGATGGAGCCAATGGAACAAATCCTGAGGAACTCATCGCAGCCGCGCACGCCGCTTGCTATTCAATGGCCCTTTCGGCAGGCCTGGGAGGAGCGAACTTTACACCAAAGAAAGTTCACACCACCGCACATGTCCACTTCAATCGTGTCGAGGGTGGATTTGAGATTGGCGGGATCGATCTTGTGACCGAGGCTGTGGTCCCTGGCATCGATGAAGCCACCTTTGAGCAATATGCCCAGTCAACCAAAGACAATTGCCCTGTCTCCAAAGCCCTCTCAGCAGTTCCCATGACTCTGAAAGCTACTCTTCTTAAAGAAGAGTAAGCAATAGCGAGGAACTGGCATGCTTTGCGGGGCAAAAGCCCCGCAAAGCATGCCAATCAGGACTAGTTCATTCTCATGAGAAACCCCTCCCCGGTTCAAAAAAGGAGGAGTTGACAGCGCAGTGGCGAAGGCCACTGCGCTGTCAACTCCTCCTTTTAAGACTCTGTTGCCGAAGGCCATTCGTGGGCGAATGGCCCCGTCACCAATGCTTTTTTTGAGGGATGTATGGCCATTGCTATGATCTATTTCTGCCTGTCTGGTACCAGGTGGATAGCGACATTGGTATTCAGACGTAATAGACGATTCGTAATTGAGCCACGTATAAGCTCTTCCCAACGACTGCGAGCTGGCTGTCCCAGCACTATCTGCGTTACTTGCCGCTCTTTAACAAGCTCAGCCAGGGTAAATGCGATATCTTTGCTCTGGGTGCGAATCACGGTGGCTCCAAGATCTTCCGCGAAGAGCACATGTTCTTCCAGATGCTGCTGCTCAGCTTCTCGTTGTTTCGCAGTTCCAGAACCATATTTGAGCAGATTGAAGAGGTTGCCAACAAAGGCGTGATAGCCATCTGGTTGGATAGAGACTGCCAGTAGTTCAGCATGTAGACCATGGGCCAGACGCCAGGCTTCGCGGATCACATGACGGGTGTGAGGTCGAGCATCGAAGCCAACCAGTACCCGCTCGGCAGCAGGCCATTGCTGGTCAATGTGATGCTCTGTCATATACTGTTGTAGCTGCTCTTCAGTTTTGTCAGCAGTACGCCGCAAGGCCAGTTCACGTAGCGCTGTCAGATTGCCCTCTCTGAAAAAATGGCTCAGTGCCGCCTCGATCCGATCCGGTGGATAAATATTGCCATGGCGCATGCGTTGACGCAAAGCCGCAGGAGAGATATCAATCAACTCAACTTCGTCCGCCTGGTCCAGCAGCCAATCGGGCAGAGTTTCCCGCACCTGAACGCCGGTAATGCTGGCAACAAGATCGTTCAAACTCTCCAGATGCTGGATATTGAGCGTTGTCACTACGCTGATACCTGCCGCCAGGATCTCCAGGATATCCTGATAACGTTTGACATGCTGTGAACCTGCAACATTCGTATGAGCCAGCTCATCAATCAGAACTATATGAGGATGACGCGCCAGGATAGCTTCTACGTCCATCTCTTCAAGCAACACGTCGCGATACTTTATACTCTTGCGCGGCAGGATCTCCAGACCTTCCAGTTGCGCCTGGGTCTGGACACGTCCATGTGTTTCGACGTAGCCCACAACTACATCACTGCCCCGACTAACCCGACGCTTCCCTTCATTTAACATCGCATAGGTTTTGCCCGCACCCGCCGCCGCCGCCAGGTAGACGCGCAGGCTACCACGCGTGTGCGGGTAACCATTCTCTGTCCGCCCCTCCTCCTCTTGTATCTGAGAAGAGATCTCCGACGAGTTCTCTAACCTCGGATCATACCCCCCATAGCGGTGAAGAAGCTCCTCTGGATCGGGACGCTCATCTAGCTGATCTGATGAGTGACTGACCATGCTCCACTCTTTCAGCGCATCAAGCGCTTGATTATTCTTCAGAATGTAACTAAAGGGCGGCAAAACCTTCCGATAAATGCTCGTCCAGGTCGAGGGTTTCCCGCTCCTGATTAGCTTGCACCGACTCCTCGGCCAGCCGCAAAAGGGCCTCAATGGGGAACGGCTTGGGCAGATAGGCCAGAAGCGCAAACTCCTTCAGACGAGTCAAACTCACCCTCACTGCTGAAGCCACCACTACGGGCAACTTTGGGATACCCCCACCTCGCACCAGTGGAATAAGCCAACCCTCACGCTGCGCACTGCGTAAGACCTCCCAACCTGTTTGATCGGGCAGATCAATGTCCAGGATAATGAGATCAAAAACATTTGTCTGTAGATATGCCAGAGCTGTGTGCGCATCCGCTGCGACAGAAACCTGGTGTTTCCGAACCTCAAGATTCCGTTGCAGCAACCCACGCAAAACCATATCATCCTCAACTAACAAGATGCGTGCTCCAGACATAGAATGTCTCTCCCTCCTTCCTCTCTGACAAGACAGAAACACCTCAAGCTTGTGAAGCTCCTCTGCTTTCATGCCCAATGACATCCTGATCTTACCTACAGTATACTGAGCATCTCAGACAACTGAAATGACCAGAGTTCCTGGCGCTGCCATGCAACTGTCTGATCAAGTTGCACGCCAGACCTATGCTTTTGTGCTGCACGGTCAGGGAGTCTGACGAGCACTAATGAATCCGGCAAGTTTTGAAGTAATTGCTGCATTTCTTGCTTCGCAAGCAACAATACATTTGTACCCCGACTCACCACAATGGTCCTCTCACAATTCAGTTCGCCAGCCAATGTTAGAAGACGAGTGGAAGCATTGGGTGTATAGAGTTCGGACCATTTAAGTGGAATACGTAGCCTACGCGCTTTATGGCGAGTCGCTCCTAAAAAATCGTTCGATTGCTGGATAAGCTCCAGGCGGACCCCGCGTTCCCATTGCTTGCCTGCGGTTGAGATCAGGGAAACCGCTATCAGAGTCACTCCTCTTGCCTGTGCCAGACGTAACACAGCATCAATGGCCGGCAGGTCTACATCTTGAGTGAAGGGAAGCAGCCAGTGGTTCGTCCTTTCGTTACTCTCATTTTGCATTTGCGTCTCCTGTAAACAAATCAGACCGTAGCTTTTGAATTTTTCCTGTTTATAGTGTAAGGGAAAAAGTGTCAAGATGCTGTTCACGCTATGTAGAAAACTGACTGGATATTCTCATAAAAATCAGTAGTTTTCTCAAAAAATGCTCAAGATATACTCTTCTTAGAGAAGAAGCCGCACATGAGTCAGCCCTCATTTTGGCAAAATGAGCAAACACTCTTGCTGGCGGCTGCACTGCCAGCCATTTCTCTCTTTTCTCGGGGGAGGGGCGGCTTTGCAAGCCACAGAAAAGTTCGGGATGACTCATATTTTTTCTCGGGGAGAGGCGGCTGTTTGCAAGCTACGTTGACATCCAAACTTCTGCACGCTTATAATACTTTACAGAACAGCATATTATTTGTTGTGGAGAAAGTAGTCTGCTTCGTTGAGGAAGCGATAGTTCCGCGACACCGGGTGCCGATGCTAGATGCTGACCCCACGTTGCAGAGTGTTAAGTTAAGCACATATCCCTCTGGAGGAAACACTATGGCTACCACCACCGATGGTCTTGAAGACATCGTTGCTGCACACTCGTATATTTGTGATCTGGATGGTCAACTTGGAAAGCTGACGTATTTCGGCTTTGATATTCACGACCTGGCAAACCACGCCAGTTTTGAAGAAACCGCCTATCTTCTCTGGTACGGAGTTCTGCCTACCAGGGAACAACTCGCGGAACTCAAAGAGCAACTTTATGCCGCACGTACCCTTCCAGGTCCTGTAAACGAGTTCTTGCACCTGTTGCCCAAAAATTCCACCCCCATGGATGTCCTGCGCACCGTCACATCAGCCCTTGCCATGTTCGATCCCACCCCTGACGACAAGTCACCAGCAGCCAATCGCCGACGTGCCATCCTACTTACTGGCGGACTGCCAACCATCATCGCCTCCTGGGATCGTCTGCGCAACGGCAAAGAACCAGTCGCCCCTCTATCAGATGTCGATCATGCCACAAATTTTCTCTATATGCTTAAAGGCGAGAAACCAGACCCAACCGTAGCAAAAATGCTGGATACAATCCTGACCCTGCATGCCGACCACGAACTCAACGCCTCAACCTTTGCCGCACGTGTCACTGCTGGCACCCTGGCGGGGATGTATGCGGCCATTACCTCAGCAATAGGAGCGCTCTCAGGTCCGCTGCATGGAGGCGCAAACGAACAGGTAATGCGTATGTTGCTCAAAATCGGAGAGGTGAACAATACAGAGTTCTATATGCAAGGCATACTGGAGCGCAAAGAGCGCGTCATGGGCTTTGGACACCGTGTCTATAAAACCGAAGATCCTCGCGCCACCCATTTGCGCAAAATGTCTCAGGAGTTGGGAGAACGTGGCGGTGACACAAGGTGGTATGAGATGTCTCGTCGCATTGAAAGCTACATGAAAGAACACAAGGGGCTGAACGCCAACGTTGATTTCTACTCAGCCTCAGCCTACTACATGATGGGTATTCCGATCGACCTCGACACGCCCATATTCGCCTGTAGCCGTATCGCCGGTTGGACCTCACACATCCTGGAACAGTACAGCAATAACCGTTTGATCCGTCCTCGTGCCGAGTATATTGGTCCCAAAAATGTCACTTTCGTCTCTATAGATCAGCGCTAAATAGATGAGTTATCCCTGCTTTTGCAAAAGCAGGGATAACTCATCTAGAGCAATCTCTTAAGATCGGCTTGCATTTGAGCATAGCTCTGATAGCGAGCGCTCGGGTTTTCCATCAGAGCGCGGCTGAGGATGCGAGCAAACTCAGGTGAGACAGCCGGATTGAGCACCTGAGCAGAAGGGTAAGTTGGATAGTGAGGAGGAGGAATATTCGTCAGAACATGGTGCATAGTAGCTGCAAGCATATAGATGCAGGTACGCTGATCATAGGGCGTATCCTGAATGGGTAGATAGGGAGAGACAGCAATCTTCTGCGTCGTACGATGAACTTCAGAACCGTTCAGCATCTCCATCGGGGGTTGGGACAACTGAAACCCGGTCAGAACAGCTCGGCCACGGCTCTGCTCAATAATAATATTGCCGGGAGAAACGTCATAGTGGCGTAGAGGCGGACGAAACTGTTCCAGAGCGATGAGAATATTCAGCACAGTATTCGTATACCCAACAACTTCTCGTTCCGTCAGAGGTCTGAGCAACTTCTGTAAACGCTCCTCAAGGCTCTCGCCAGGAATATAGTTAAACACCACATAATAGTAGCGCCCCTCGACAAAGCGACCAAGCACATGTGGCACCAGCGGATGCTTCAGACGGGTCAGGGGTTCACTGGCCCGCTCATAGTAAATGAGTTCACGGGCTCGACGAGCCATAGGCAAGTTAGTGCACTCCCAGCGTTTAAGAATCACACGCTTATCACCTTGCTGAGCATCCAGGGCCAGCGAGGTTAACGCATTCGAGTTCTGGCTATCTTTGAGTACATGCTTGATACTGTAGCGACCCTGCGCCACACTGACACCAGCTACAGGACTATGCGGAAGCAGAATCGGTGGAGTTGTTAAACGACCGCAGTTAGCGCAGCAACGCTGTCCAAAGCGCACTGGTGTATCACAAAAGGGACAGAGTCGATCGTCATATTCAGCCCCACAATTGCTACAACGACGCGCACCCACACGATTTTGATGCTTGCAGTGCTGACAAACATACCGCTTCTGAGCGGTCTGTACAGCACGAACATAGTTATCAGCAAAATCGACAACGGTTGGATAACGCTGCTGATAGCTCTTTGACAGAGCACGTAGAAGAACTGCTCCCACCTCAGGCGGTACACGAGAATTCAACTTCTGAGGCAATAGCGGTATTTCTTTCTGATGAGCATTCCACATCTGTTCCATCATACGATAGGTAAAGGGAGGTCGTCCGGCCAGAAGTTCATAAAAGCAAACTGCCAGCGCATATTGATCTGACTGACGACGTGGATTCCCCTGCCACTGCTCTGGCGGCATATAAGAGGCCGTACCTGTCACTTCACCCAGCGAGGCATGAGTCTGCATACCCAGGTAGAAGGTAGCGCCAAAATCCGAAAGCAGAATCTCACCCGCGCTGCTAATCAACAAATTTCCAGGTTTAATATCTTGATGGATCAGACCATGCTCGTGAATATAGAAAAGGGCGTGAGCTGCTTGCTGTAGATAAGGAATCAATTCCTCTACCGAGGCCAGACGGCGCGTACCATCGGGTTTAAGAAACAGATCAAGGATCATACGAGGAGCATATTCCATGATCAGATATGGCCGTCTATCAGCCAGTTGCCCAAAGTTATAGACGCGCAGAATATTGGAATGTTGTAGATTAGCAATACGCTGAGCTTCGTCAAAAAAGCCGTCGCGAGCCTTTTCAGAGAGCTGTTCCACACGCAAGACCTTCAAGGCCAGGATACGACTTAGTGGAGCGGGTTCACGCACCTGGTATACATGTCCATAGCTACCGGTTCCAATAAAAGCTACTACCTCATAGTTACTTATATGCGCACCCTGTATCAGATAATCACAACTTCGACAGTTTATAGCTTCCGGCGTATTCTGATGTGTATCTCCACCGCGCGGATTGAGACAATGGACCAAATCAATACTACCTCTAAATTCAGTTTCCTTTTACTATTATGTACGTTTCGAGAAAAGCGTAGTTGCGTATCTCAATTATTATCTCTCATTTTTCTGTGCTTGCAAAGCCGCGCCTCCCCCAAGACAGGGCTTCGCAAAAGTCGTTTCTTTCTCACCCACCCACCCTTTTTAGAGGCTCGGACGAAGGCAACGCGACCGCGCTGCCTCCGAGCCTCTTCTGTTCCTGGGGAGGAGTCTGGCAACGGCTGAAAAGCGACTTTTGCGAAGCCCTATCTTTTGGGACAATCAGGGATGACTCATAAAGAGAAGATGGCGTGTTTGGCGAGGCGGATGCCTTGCCAAACACGCCATCTTCTCTTTAGAAGACTGCTACATTTCTTGTGATTTAGCCGACGCTACCTGACATCTCCAGTTGGATCAAGCGGTTGAGTTCGACAGCATACTCCATAGGCAGTTCCTTAGTGATTGGCTCAATAAAGCCATTCACAATCAGGGAGTAGGCCTCGGACTCGTCTAGACCACGGCTCATTAGATAGAAGAGCTGATCCTCACCAACCTTAGAAACCGTTGCCTCGTGTCCAATCTCGGTCTCGTTATTCTCCACACGGATAGTTGGATACGTGTCGGTTCGGGCCTCTTCATCCAACAAGAGCGCGTCACAGCGAACGTTAGACTTTGTATGGTGTGCGTTCGGGTTGATGCGTATCAGACCACGGTAAGAGGCTCGCCCGGTTCCTTTCGAGACGGACTTCGAGAGGATCTGAGAGGTTGTATGTGGGGCCAGATGGGTGATCTTTGCGCCAGCATCCTGGTGCATGCCATCGCCTGCGAACGCCACTGAGAGCACATCTCCACGCGCACCCGGTTCCATCAGCATGACCGCTGGATACTTCATTGTCACTTTTGAGCCCAGATTGCCATCTACCCACTCCATAGTCGCATCGCGATAGGCGGCAGCGCGTTTGGTTACCAGGTTATAGACGTTCTTCGACCAGTTCTGGATTGTGGTGTAGCGCACTCTTGCGCCTTCCATGACCTTGATCTCTACAACTGCGCTATGCAGACTGTCCTCTGTATAGCTTGGTGCGGTACACCCCTCAACGTAGTGAATATAGGAGCCAGGAGCTGCAATAATCAGTGTGCGCTCGAACTGGCCCATATTCTTAGCGTTGATACGGAAGTAAGCCTGCAACGGAATCTCTACACGTACATTCTCAGGAACGTAGACAAAGCTACCACCGCTCCAGACCGCGCTATTAAGTGAAGCAAACTTATTGTCCGAAGGAGGAATGATCGTTGCGAAGTGTTCTCTCACCAGATCAGGATACAGGCGCAAAGCGGTATCCATATCGGTAAAGATTACTCCCAGCTTCTCCAGGTCCTCACGCACTTTATGGTAAACTGCCTCGCTCTCATACTGAGCGGTCACACCTGCCAGATAGTTCTGTTCAGCCTGAGGAATGCCCAGGCGATCAAAGGTATCCTTAATCTCGGCGGGAATATCGTTCCAACTTTTTCCCTGCTCCCGAACAGGCTTGATGTAGTAGAAAATGTCGTCAAACTTGATCCCGGATAGGTCCGCACCCCAGGTCGGCATAGGACGCTTCTCAAAGAGACCCAGGCTTTTGAGACGGAAGTTGAGCATCCATTCAGGCTCGCCCTTCATCTCAGAGATCTGTTCGACAATGTTGCGGTTGAGTCCTTTTGCCGACTTAAATGCGTAATTTTCGGCTACATGGAAACCTGCACTATATTCCTGCTCAAAGACCTGACTCATGTGGCATACTCCATTTCCTTGCTTCTATCTATGAGGAGAGGGAACCGCAAGGTTGTTCAATTCCGTCGTCCTCTACCACGCCTGTCTCTGGATAGTTTGGATAAGGCAGGTCGGTGGTACTGTTCCTCACAGACTAGACTCTAGCCCTGAGTTTTGTTTGTTTCTCAATCCTTACTTGCTAACTCGGATATGTTTGTATTATATGGTTTCTAAACGCATACGTCAAGTGCTCCAGGCATGTCTCACAGGGTTTCTCATAAAGTCGTTTTTTCCCCCGCCCACCCTTCAAATATGAGCCATCCCTATTTTGCAAAACCAGGACAAAAAGCTTTCGGCCTGCTGTGCAGGACGCCCCCTTACAAGACTCTGTTGCCGAAAGACACTGCCAATCGAGACCACCCCACCTCAAAGGAAGAACAGAGGGATGTCGGGCAGGGCGTGCTAC
>DAOTTL010000628.1:0-5378 GCA_034438135.1 Ktedonobacteraceae bacterium
TAAACATTTTCAGGATTTTCAATTCAGCTTATTACTTTTTTTTGAGGAGGAAAGGACCAGACAGATCATCCAATTGGCAGAGCAGGAGACATCGCCGCAAGAAAAAATGGAGTTTATTCTGCACTCTACCTTGAACCCTTCCCGGTTAGAGGTTGCCATACGTGCCTGGGCATTCCAGGATGCACTGGTCCAGGATTCCTTGCAACGGATTGACCAGCAGCGACTTGCTTATCTCGAAAAGCTGATCTACGCCCAGACCGATGATCAGAAGTACGCATTTCACATGGCGAGGTTATTCTACAGCATCTACGTTGGCAGTCAGCACATTCTCCCGCCCATGCAGGGAGAAAACCTGGCACGTCTCTATCGAGAAGCTCAGCGTTTACTTGTATTGCCTCTAAAAGTGCTTGAGTCAGATAAATAAAAAAGAGAGTACAAACCTATGGAGAGTCGTAGTCTAGCATTTATTCGCCATATACCAGAACTAGCTCCACTTTTGAAGCATGCCGATCACATTGATGTAAAAACGGTGACCGGCAACGTCGATATGCGTACTTTTATTGCGGGTATGCTGAGCTTTAGTCCCGACTGGATCATGTATCTCTATCATATGCGGGCGGTATTAGTACAGGTACTTGGAATGAGACAGGTGGGGATACCGTCCTCCTCGCCGCTCCATGCTGAAGATGTTCCGATGCAAAAAGGTCAACGCGCCTCGTTTTTCACTGTAAAGCTGGTTAAAGAGGAAACGTACTGGATAGCTGGAGTGGAGGATACGCATCTGAACGCGCTTCTCGGCGTGGTCATAGAGTCCCTGGGCGGAACGTCTAGCAGACGTTTCCATGTATTAACCATTGTACACTATCGAAACTGGACGGGTCCGGTCTATTTTCAGATAATCCGGCCATTCCATCATCTGGTCGTTGGAAGTATGGCAAGGGCAGGCATTCATGCAACGAGCAAGCGTCAAGTATCAGATTAAGATAAAAAGACCAGGGCCATTTAATGCTCGTGATAAACCCTCCCCGGTTCAAAAAAAGATGAATTGGAAGGGCTGGGGCCTCCGCCCCAGCCCTTCCAATTCATCTTAAACTAGGGGATGGGGCCGAAAGCCTTTGGCTTTCAGAGAATGAAATAGCCCTGTAAAAAGACGCAGGGTTTCTCCAAAGTCGCATTTCAGCCGTTGCCAAACCCCTCCCCAGGAAAAAAGAGCATGGGAGGCAGCGCGGTCACACTGCCTCCCATGCTCCAAAACGGGTGGGTGAGCGGGGAAAGAAAGACTTTTGAGAAACCCTGAAAAAGACGGGGGTGTCTTGAAAAGATAACATCGGTATGATACCTTTAACAGAACATCGATTTATAGAAAATGAGTCTTAAAAAGGAAGCAGTCTATGTCACCGAAACGATTGCTCACTGCGCCGCCGATCCTTTCTCATTCTTCTCAGGAGATACCAGAAACTACATTTCGGCCCGTCGCGCTACTCGCATGGATTATTGCTGGTGTCTCGATCCTGCTGGCTGTTTTTTCGCTCCTACTGCATAACTTGAACAATGCGAAGCCAGTGACGAATGTGGCATCGCAGCCTTCCGACGTGCTTATAGCTGTCCTGTTTCCGCTGGTTGGTGCCCTCATTGCTTCTCGGAAGTCAGACAATGCCATTGGCTGGATATTATGTGTGATGGGTTTATCAGAAGGAATAGCCATCTTTAGCGACCAGTACGAGACCTATGCACTACTTATACGGCCACATGTTATGCCATTAGGTCCTGAGACTAGCTGGATGGATGGATGGATTTGGATTATCGGGTATGGGCTTATTCCTCTCTTGCTACTTCTCTTTCCCACCGGTCACTTTCTTGCACGTCGCTGGCGGTGGCTGGCATGGTTTTCGGCTGGCACGGTGTTTCTCGCTGCCTTTTCAACGGCTCTCCCCACATGGAGTTTTAGAGGAACGCATCTTCTGGCTGCTTATAGCGGCAGTGCCAGTAGCGTTGGCATCACAGGGCTGGACGGTATCGTGAATACTGCTTCTCTCATTGCATTTACCATTTCCGTCCCTTTGGCCGCCATCTGCCTGATTGTGCGCTTGCGCCGGTCCAGGGGCGTCGAGAGGCAACAGTTGAAGTGGTTTACCTATGCTGCCGCTCTTGTTGCCCTTGATCTGCTGGTCAATGGTGTCTATGAAAGTTATCTCACCTTTTCCCACACTGCCCTCTTGACCGAACTTGAGCATATAGTGCAGGCACTTGTTACTGCTACGCTACCTCTCGCCATAGGTATCGC
Organism: Ktedonobacteraceae bacterium; assembly: GCA_034438135.1. Classification (GTDB taxonomy): domain Bacteria; phylum Chloroflexota; class Ktedonobacteria; order Ktedonobacterales; family Ktedonobacteraceae; genus Paraktedonobacter. The sequence continues at coordinate 2,285 of DAOTTL010000628.1, forward strand.
TATTTTGCGCTACCGCCTCTACGATATAGACGTGTTAATTAAACGCACGCTCGTTTATAGCTTGCTCACCGGTATTCTCGCTCTCCTCTACTTCAGTAGCGTTATTGGACTGCAATATCTCTTTCATGGCCTCACCGGACAGGATTCACAATTTGCCGTGGTGGCCTCGACGCTGATCATCGCCATCCTCTTTCAACCTCTGCGCCATCGTATTCAAAAAACGATTGATCACCGCTTTTACCGCCGTCAGTATAATGCTGAGCAAACTCTGAAGGCCTTCAGCATGAGCTTGCGAGAGGAGGTTGACGTACTTCAGCTTAGTGAACAATTGCTCAGCACTGTTGAAGAAACCATGCAGCCCGCTCATGTTTCATTATGGTTACTGGAAGTAAGCTCTAGTAACCAGAGTGCTAACTGATGCTCTCATGCCCGCTCGCATTTAGGCTACTTCTCAGTGGTATTACTCTTACCGGGGTCGTTACCCAACTCGAAGGGGGTTTTCTTCTGATCGTATTTGTGGGCTACACCATCTTCTTGATAGGATACAGACAAAGATATTGAAGGATGCATATGAGCGAAGACGAAACACAACAGCCGTTACTCCCAGATCATGTTCGCAAGAATAAAACTATGTGGGAGTTACAAAGCGATTCCTATGACAGAGAGCATGCGGAAGCTCTGGGAGGCAAAAACGCGCTTGCCTGGGGTCTCTGGCGCATTCCTGAGTCAGAACTCAACGTTCTGGGCGAGGTATCGCATAAAGACATCCTGGAATTTGGCTGTGGTGCGGCTCGCTGGTCCATCGCCCTTGCTCAGCATGGTGCGAGACCAGTTGGGATAGATATCTCCTCCCGTCAGCTCGCTCACGCCCGCCGCCTGATGTCTGAGGCCGGTGTTGCCTTTCCACTCATTGAGACCAGCGCAGAAGCCGTTCCTCTTCCTGACGCCAGTTTCGACATTGTATTCTGCGATTGGGGTGCGATGACCTTCTGCGATCCCTATCGCACCGTTCCCGAAGCTGCTCGTCTCCTGCGTCCAGGTGGACTCTTCGCCTTTTGCGGTGCCACTCCCATTCAGTGTCTCTGTGTAGATGAAAAAACTGAGCGCACTGAGCGCCGTCTCATCAACGACTACTTTAGCCTCACTCGTTTAGAGTGGTCCGACGACTCGGTGGATTTCCAGCTTCCCTATGGTGAGTGGGTGCGCCTGTTCCGTCGCAATGGACTCATCATCGAAGATCTGATTGAGACCTCTCCGATGCCCGGGGTTTCTGGCACCTACCGTACCGAAGAAGAGAACGAATGGGCACGCCACTGGCCAATGGAGAACATCTGGAAATTGCGCAAGGAACCGCTACGAACTGAGTGAGATATGCACAAAAACGTCAGTCAGGTGGCCTGACTCTCTGACTTAATGTTAGTCGGGCACCTTGACGCAATGCAACTTCACAAAGTTGGTCCGTGCCCTGCTCGCCACCGGCATACCACCCATAATCACCACATACTCCCCCTGCTCAACCAGCTTATCTTCCAGCAGACGATGTTCAACGACCGAAATAAGCTCCTCTGTGCTTTTCTCCATCTTCACACAATACGGCCAGACACCCCACCAGAGCGCGAGCTGTCGCCGGACCTGCTCAGAAGCGGTATAGGCAATAATAGGAACGCGTGGGCGATCTTTCGAGATCAGATGAGCCGAAGTCCCGGTGCGTGTAAAAACAACAATCGCCTTGACACTCGCCTCCTCCGCCAGAGCACGAGCAGCGCGACTCACCGCTCGCACCTTTGTCAGTCGCTGCTCCTTCGGCGGCTGAGCGGTACGATGACGAGACTCCGTTTCCACTATAATACGAACCATCATCTCAACCGCCTCGATAGGATACTCGCCAGAAGCCGTTTCGCCGCTCAGCATCACCAGATCAGTCTTATCAAGAACCGCATTCGAGACATCGTTTACCTCGGCGCGAGTCGGACGTGGATTTGTAATCATCGACTCCAACATCTGGGTCGCGGTAATCACTGGAAGTCCCAACTCATTGCACCTGGTAATAATATGCTTCTGAATCAATGGAACCTTCTCAGGTGGCATCTCTACCCCTAGATCTCCACGTGCAATCATGACCCCATCAGTCACCTCAAGAATATCATCCAGACAGGCAATCGCTTCAGGCTTCTCCAACTTCGCAATCAGCGCAATCGGGGTCAAATGCTTCGGCTGCTGTCCCCTATACTGTTCAAGTTGAAATTCGTGAATATATCGCTTCGCATCGAGGACATCCTGAGGTTTGCGCACAAAGCTGAGCGCGACATAATCCACGTGATGAAGAACACCAAAGTGCAGATCATCGCGGTCCTTCTCCGTTAAAGCAGGAGCGCTGACCGCGACGCCTGGCAGATTAATTCCCTTATGCTCGCCCAGAACTCCACCATGGATCACTCGACAGCGTATATCTGTCTCATCTTTCTCCAACACACTCAGCTCTAACAGGCCGTCATTCAACAAAATCCGATCATCAGGCTTTACATCACTGGGGAGCGGCTTATAGGTCGTAGAAATAAGTTCAGCATTTCCCACTACGTCACGCGAAGTGATCGTCACAATTCCATTTGTCGCCAGTGTGACTGGATTTCTTCCCTCTAACGATCCAGTCCGAATTTTAGGACCCTGTAGATCTTGCAGAATCGCCACAGCATAGCCAAGGCGCTCGGAAATAGACCGGATGCGTTCAATGACGATTGCATGCTCCTCTTGTGTTCCATGCGAGAAATTGAGTCGTGCCACATTCATCCCGGCCTTCATCAACTTCTCAAGCATCTTCTCGCTGTTTGTCGCCGGACCAATTGTACAGACTATTTTTGTGCGTCTCATGTTATCATCCTTTATTTTAAAAAGTTAGCTGTCCTCTGTCAGACTTCGAGTTAAAAGCGACTATTTTAAAAAGTTAGCTGTCCTCTGTCAGACTTCGAGTTAAAAGCAACCTGTAGAAAGCTTTAATACAAGCTCTGCTGATTAATAGTAGCATATATCTATCTATCCTGTCAGTATCATTCAAGAGAACTGGATCACACATTCCTCTATTTAGTGTTGAGTTTGT
>DAOTTL010000629.1:0-13689 GCA_034438135.1 Ktedonobacteraceae bacterium
TTGCAGGCCACCAATGTAGAGCAACTGGTGGGCTACATCCGCTGGGCCTCGACTGCCGTGCTGCAATCCGCCTCAGCGCCTGCGGTTGCCAGCAACGCCTCTCCTGGCTCAAACATTCCAGCGCCGCCTCCTGATCTTGGTAGCGCGGGACAAGCAGGTGGAGATGTCTGGTAATGGGAATGCAGCGTGGAAAGGAATCTGAGGTAATCTGGCAGACCTTTGGTCAATCGCAGAGGGGAGCATCTCACGACCGGTCTGGCATGCCTAACCAGGACTCGATCGAATATCGTGTTATACCTGAATGTCAGGCTGCTATCCTTGCGATTGCCGATGGTCATGGGAGCAAAGAGTACTTCCGCAGCGATGCCGGGTCAGAGTATGCCGTTCAGATTGCCGTGACCGAGATGAGCAACTTTGTGCGTGCATATGCGGCCAGAGATGTTTCCGAGATCGGGCCACTGCTCAAAGACCTTCCTCAGAGGATTGTGGCGGAATGGAGGAAGAGAGTGGACGAGCATCTGGCAGAGACTCCTTTTTTCACCAAAGAAGAATGGAAGCATTTCAAGAATGGACAGTCTTTGCCAGATGTGAACAAAAGGCCCCGTGTGCCATATGGAGCAACCTTGCTGGCAGTTATGATTACCGAGGCATTTATCTACTGTTTTCAACTGGGCGATGGAGATATTGTCTTTATCAAAGATACTGGCGAACCCATTAAACCTCTGGCTGATGATAAGAGGCTCCTGGCGAATGAAACCACCTCGCTTTGTACTGAGACTGCGGTGCAGGATGTGAGAAGTAAGTTCATTCGCCGAGAAAGTACTCTCCCTGCGTTGATCACGATCTCAACCGATGGCTATGCAAATTCTTTTACCACCCAGGATGGTTTTCTCAAGGTCGGCACTGATATTCTCGCCATGTTACGCAAAGATGGTCCGGGTATGATTAAAGATAACCTGCCCACGTGGCTCGAAAGCGCGTCCAATATGGGCAGTGGCGACGATATCACCTTTGGGGTTATCTGTCATCTTCCAGCGTTAAAACCTCCTTTTCCAACCCCAAAGTCTCCCATTCCAGCGCCAAAACCTTCTTTTTCACATTCAGAAGATAACCTGCGCAGACCGCCCACTGATCTGCCTGGTGGTGTAGCAGATGTAGAAATTGATCCGACTGAACTCGCCGCGCCATATAACAGAAATGTCCCGCCGCCGGAGCTGCCTGCCGCGAAGCCCGAGACAGAACAGGCTCCGAACGTATACACCCCGCCGCCAGAGCTGTCTGCTGCGAAGCCCGAGACAAAGCAGGCTCCGCCAAAGGGAGCAGAGAAAGCGCACAAGGGAAAGGGCGTACTTTCAGGAGACCTGATTGTATCCCAAAATGGCAGAGATGGAGGGTATCGCACTATTACTGAGGCGCTCAAAGCGATATCGCCAGGAGTGCCCACGACTATCCGCGTCAGGGCTGGAACCTATCGAGAGAGACTGATCATAGAGAGAGATGTGTCCCTTATCGCAGAGGACGACCGCGTCGTCCTTGAAAGTCCAGTGCCGACTCTGAGCATACATGCACAGCAGGTTAACATTATCGGTTTTCGGATTAATGGCTTGATACATGATAAAGAAGAAAAGAATAATGTCGCTATAAATGTAGATGGACCAGATATTCGTATCACAAACTGTAGGATAATGTCTCGCTCACAAATAGGTATTTTAGTCGGCGGGGAACACACAAAACTGACTCTGCAAAAGTGTCTCATCCACAAAATTGAAGGCACAGGCATCTACTTCTGGAAAGAGTCGCAGGGAGTGCTGAATGATTGTATTATTCGTGAGGTCAAGAAGCAGGGCCTTTGTTTGATGTCCAGGGCCAGTGTCAGGATAGAAGAGAACTGCAAAATCGAATACAATGGAGGAACTGGTATTTATGCTGATAACGGTACCATCAATATAGAAAAGTCCTTTGTGACAGATAACGGCGAGGGAGGTCTGTATATCAGGCAGACTGAAGTCACAATCGTCGATTGCACAATTTGCGAGAATACCGAAAGAGGTATAGCCGCAGAGGATGCAAGTTCCATCACTATGAAAAAGTCCTTTGTGACCAAAAACGGCAAAGAAGGTCTATTCGTAAAACGGACCGACACCAAAATCATCAATTGCGCAATTCGAAGAAATGCCCAGGGAGGTATAGCCGCAGAGGAGGGAAGTTCTGTCAACATTCAGGGAGGAGCTATTGATGCTCAAGGGAAAAGCGACGCGCTGACTTTAAAGGGTGGAAGTAGAGCAGACATACACCTTTGTGCAATCAGTGCAGAAAATGGAACTGGTGTAATAGTCGAGGGAGTAAGCTTCATAGACCTTAAAGGAGGCTCAATTGAGACTCATGGAGAAAATGCTGCGCTCCTGCTAGAGGATGAAAGTGCTGGCCATGTCACAAATTGCAGGATCAAAGGGGAGCACGGCAGAGGGGTGACTATTGCGGATAAAAGTCAGATGCATATTCGGGGTGGCACGATTGAAGTGACAGAAACGCGTACCGCACTTGTTTTTGAAAAAGACAGTCAGGGGAATACGGTCGAGAGCTGCGAGATTAAGAGCCACAAAGGATGTGCTATTACAATAGCAGATCAGTGCAGTGTAACTATTCAAGACAGCCATATTATGACCAGAAGCCAGAAAAGAGCCATTCTGATCAGAGATAGCCAGGTGACGATCAAGGAGAGTACCATATGGATACTAGATAAGACAGTTGAGGTATGGGGGAATGCGATTGCTCTTTTTGAGAACTGTACTGTTAATGGGAACAACGAGTGGGCCAAGTGGAACATGGGATATAGGATCACCGGCTCTGATGGTACTTTTTTAAGTCCTCGATCCCCTGGCGGAATACATCCAACCAAATTTAATCGTACCCATTGATGTTTCACAGGAAAGGGTGCTTCTTGTGGTCGCAGATAACACTCTTACAGAAAGAGATAACACTCTTATATATACAGGAAGGGGAGACAGATGCCAGCAACAATGTTAAGACAGGGCCAGAGGCTACGGAGCGCGTCCAACGTTGATTGTGAGGTGAGAGAACTCCTGGGGACGGGTGGTCAGGGAGAGGTGTACAGGGTTACCCTGGCCGAACAGGAGATGGCGCTGAAATGGTACTTTCCTGCCTCGGCAACGCCACAGCAATTGCAGGCACTTGACTTGCTTGTGAAAAAAGGACAGCCGACCGAGCGTTTTCTCTGGCCGCTGGACCTGGTTCACATGGGGGGTACTACTCAATTTGGCTATCTTATGCCTCTGCGTACGCAGCAGTATAAAAGCATCGTTGATTTGATGAAGAGGCGCATCGAGCCGATGCCCGGGTTTCGTCAACTGGCCGTGGCTGGTCGCCAGTTAGCGGATAGCTATTTCCAGCTCCATGTCAACGGGCTATGCTATCGCGACATCTCGTTCGGGAACGTCTTCTTCGATCCCAAAAGCGGCGATGTCATGATTTGTGACAATGATAATGTGACGGTCAATGGAAACACTGAAGGGGGTGTACTGGGTACTCCCCGTTTTATGGCTCCTGAAATTGTGCGTGGCGAAGCGGCTCCCAGTACCCAGACGGACCGTTTTTCGCTGGCCGTGTTCTTATTCTATCTACTCATGTTTCACCATCCCCTGGAGGGCAAGCGCGAGGCGGATATTCATGTGCTTGACCAGTCCGCCATGAACCGGATTTATGGGACTGAGCCACTTTTCATTTTCGATCCAAACGATTCGTCCAACGCGCCAGTCAAAGGCTATCAAGACAATCCACTGGTCTTCTGGCCCCTCTACCCACAATTTATTCGTGATCTCTTCATACGAGCATTTACAGATGGACTCAAAGATCCAGAGAATGGCCGCATTTTAGAAAATGAATGGCGTGCAGCCATGGTACAGTTGCACGATGCTATTTTATATTGTCCCTCTTGTGATAGCCAGAATTTTTATGATCTTGATGCATTGAAAAAAAACAATGGGAATCCTCTGCCGTGCTGGAGTTGCCAGCAACAGGTGAGATTGCCTTATCGCATACGCATTGAGAACAATGTTCTGATGCTAAATAGAGATACACAACTCTATCCTCACCATATCGATCGAACCAGGAAATGGGACTTTGCTCGGCCAATTGCCCAGATGAACCAGCATCCACAGGACAAGAATCGGTGGGGCTTAAGAAATCTCTCCGAGACTCGTTGGGTGCTTACCAGGCCCGATGGGGTCAGACAAGATGTGGAACATGGACAAAACGCACCCATAGCGAAAGGCGTGAAGATTAACTTTGGCGGTCTTGAAGGCGAAGTACGCTATTAACGTTGAAGCTTTGACATCTACTCGCCCACACAGATGAGCAGCCAGATGTCTGAGGCAGAAAAGGGACGGAAACATATGGAACAATTGCCAAATGTGGTCATCGTCATGAGCCACTGTAGCCAGAACCGCGAAAGCTTTGGCATCCGCTTTGAAGAACAGGTGCCGGGTTTGTGGGCGGCTGATTGGGCGTTCCCGGTGCCCGAAAAACAGGCCAAAAAAGAAGGATACGATAGCTCCGCCATCAAAGGAGATTTTGCTTTCCACAAAGAGTATCCAGGCTGTCCCCATTGTCGAAGTACGTCCATGATTTTTTGCGCTCGTTGCGAGAGAGTTTCCTGCTACGACGGCCACTCCTCTACCGCCAGGTGCGGCTGGTGTGGATTTAGCAGCCAGGTCGGTCACGGAGATGTAGGAGAACTGAAGGTCGGAGGAGACCTGCTCTAAAGAATGGGACTCCAGGCTGTTATCACCTGTCACGAGTTGCAAGGGATAGTATACCTCTTGCAACTCGATGAATTTGCTGATTTTCATCTGTACCCATTTATAGAGATCATCGCGGCCCTCCATATAAGTCCATTATACCCGGGGTGGATAGTCTGAACCCGATTGCTGATAGGGCTGTTGCTGATAGGGTTGTTGCTGATAGGGTTGTTGCTGATACGCTATGGCAGGCACATCAGATGGCGCGGCAAGCGCATAGATCAGCGTGGCCAGACTTGAGAAAAGCAGGACGACGATAAACCAGACCCAGGTCTGCATTCTGGCGCTTCTGACCAGCGCACCAATCCAGGCCACCAGATTAAAAATGCCACCGATAAAGGCAACGCCAATACCCACTAAGCTCAGGGTGGGCAGTGCATTGGTGGCGGGCACAGTACAGGTCGGGGTACTTCCATTATAGAGATTGGTGCAGTTCGAGGCCACCGACACGAACGCCGGAACAAAGAGCACCATACCCACTATAGCTATCAGAAAGCCAATGATCCAAAAGATCAGTATCGTTTTCTTCTTCAGTAGCGTACTCCTTCATCATGAGCCATGGAGAGCTTTTTCTCCACGACGGATCATATAGTTGTATAGAACAAATGCTATCACATAAAAACGAGAAACGATAGGCGTGTTCATGGTGGTTAGTAGAATTGCGGTTCTGTAATACACGACATTGACAGCACTTTTTTAGCAGCGCCTTCGTTATAAACGACACAGGTCAGTGTTTTCATACGAGAAAATATGCTATTTCTCAACTCTCCGACCTAACTCTCTGGCAAGCTTGTGGCATACAGACAGAAAAGGTATACTTCTGTTTGGAAGAGATGTAAACAGATATCAACGATGAAACGCTATTTCGCTCGAATTCGAAGGAGAAGACTTTGATCCAATTGACAGCACTTTACGGCCACCCTCAAGATCCCGCTGCCTTTGACAGATACTACCAGCAAACGCATGGTCCTCTGGCAACAAACATCCCAGGACTCAAGGGCTATACGGCAAATAAGCCAGCCTCACTTGATCCACAGGAGAAGTCACCATATTACCTGATTGCAGAACTCTATTTTGACTCGGCAGAGGCTTTGCAAGCTGGCTTACAATCTCCTGAAGGACAGGCAGCGGCGGGAGATGTACAAAACTTCGCAACCGGAGGAGTCACAATGGTCATAGGTGAAGTCCATGTGTACGATCCGGTTTCTATAGCTAAGTGAAGTAGCTGGGAGTTGGACGCCTTCTGAAACGCGATGATGTGATTTCAGGACGACTTGCACAGCTTTGCGCTCCGTCCCTACCTTTCCAATGCCTTGCAAAGCCGCTCCTCTCCCCAAAGAAAGACTCTCTGTGTCAAATCTTCTATCTTAACGTAGAAGAAGAAGCGAGCCTGTGTGGCCGGGTGCACGCCCCACCACACAGGCTCGCCTCTTTTTAAGAAAAGGGGCGGCCTGCAAAGCAGGTCGAACGCCTTTTCTCCTGATTTTGGAAAATCAGGCATGACTCATAACCGGCTGAGCCGAACGGCAGAGAGTCCCTGGTCCTCCAGGCCTATGAACCTGATTGCAGGTTATGAGGTGGTCGTGCTCATGAGGCAACGCTATTCAGTTCGGCCAGATCGTCCTGGGAAAGGGACAGCGTAGCACTGGTGACGTTGTCACGCAGATGCGCGACGGACGAGGTCCCTGGGATAAGCAGAATGTTCGGTGAGCGCTGGAGCAGCCACGCCAGTGCGACGGCCATCGGTGTGGCTCTGAGACGTGTGGCGACCGCTTCCAGCTTGTCGGATTGAAGAGGGGAGAAGCCTCCAAGTGGGAAGTAAGGCACATAGGCGATGCCCTGCGCGGCGAGGGAGTCGATCAGGTCGTCGTCCACCCGGTGAGCGAGGTTATAGCCGTTCTGCACACACACAAGCGGCGCGATGGACTGTGCCTCAGCGATCTGCTCGGCATTGACGGTGCTGATACCGAGATGTTTGATCAATCCCTCCTGCCGTAGCTGCGCCAGCACGGTGAACGGTTCGGCGATCGAACCCGGCTCGGGCGAGTGACCATCGCGCCCGCCGCCAACGCGCAGATTGACGATGTCGAGCACATCGAGTCCAAGGTTCCGCAGATTGTCGTGGACCTGCGTCCGCAGTTGCTCGGGAGTGAGAGCTCGGAGCCAGGCCCCCCCGGCGTCCCGTAACGATCCAACCTTGGTCACTATGTGCAGTTCGTCCGGGTAAGGGTACAGGGCTTCCTTGATGATCTGGTTGGTGACGTGCGGACCATAGAAATCGGCGGTGTCGATGTGCGTGATACCCAGCGCCACCGCCTCGCGCAGGACAGCCACGGCAGCGTTGCGGTCGGCGGGTGGACCGAATACGTAGGGACCAGCCAGTTGCATCGCGCCGTACCCTATACGAGTGACTGTCAGATCCTCAGCCATGGTGAACGTTCCAGCGGCTGTGGCTGGCAGATGACGCTGTTCATTCGCTGAATGCGATATCATAGAAATTATCCTCTTTCTCCAGAGTTGTGGCAAAGTCGGGAATACGAGACAAAGCGAGGGTGCAGGGAGCGCAACGTCCCTGCCGGGGACCGGTGTGTTCCGGGGAACACTCTTCTTTTTCTTGCCGCCTTCGGCGGCAAGCGTGACTTTGCAACAGCCCTGCTCTTTCTCTTGTTGAAACGATAGAGCATCCACTTGTAGGATGCCTGATGTTCGAGCATACAACCTTGCAGGTACCTACCACACCCGAACTTAAGGTCATAATCTATACACCGCTACCCGAAACAGATGCGCTCGCAAAGTTACAGCAGTTGATGGATATGAAGGTAGCCGAACAGTTCTCAAGATGACTTGTACGGAGCTTCTGCCCCCACTGTTTGCGAAGCTCTGTTCAAAAACAAGCAGGAGACTGTTCGTTATGTCAACTCAAGCTGGCGGAAAAGCATCTTTCGATATAAGGGAGAAGTGAAGGTAATGACCATTGGGATTGGCGAAGTATGGTAAATCCTCCCTGACTATTCCTCCCTCTTAGAGAGTTTCTAGCGGAGAGAAACGTTGTATAGAGTAAAGAAGAAGAAAAGAAATGTGGCACAGTTCCAGGTCCATGACGTTCTTCTTCCGAGCGCACATTTCCCTGATAGTTGTCAAAACTTGCTAAAACTTGTTCATCCCGTTTCTTTTTGCCTGGAAAGGAAGATAGACATGCAACTGACGCGATTCCCCAAAAACGACATCATCTCTCTGGTGGAGGAGGCACCCCGCTATGACCTCGGTGAAAGTGTTGGACCAGACATTCGACTCTCTGAATTGCTGGATGCCTCTGGTCAGGCAACCCTGGATGAAATGATGCTCGGTTACGCGACGGCTGCGGGCGATCCTCAACTCCGCCAGAAGATTGCAGATTTGCACGAAGTGAACGCCGACGATGTCGTTGTTACAGTAGGCGGCATGCACGCGTTATTTCTCATCGCGTTTATCCTCTGTGGCCGTGGCGATGAGGCGGTGACCACCTCGCCGCTCTTCCCACTGGCACGCAATGCGCTGGAAGCGGTCGGCGCGAACATCCGAACCCTGCCATTGTACTTTGATCGAGGCTATCAACTCGATGCGGGAGATCTCTGGGGACAACTCTCGTCAGCTACCAGACTGGTAAGTCTGGCCTCGCCCCAAAATCCTTCCGGCGTCGCCATCCCTCCAGACATACTCATTGAAGTCCTTGCTGCAATGAAAGAGAGATGTCCTGAAGCCTATCTATTGATAGATGAGACCTATCGTGAAGCAATATATGGGAACAATCCCGTCGCCAGGAGTGCAGCCGCGTTAAGTTCAAAAATCATCTCCGTCACATCCTTCTCCAAGTGCCATGGCGCACCCGGCTTACGGCTCGGATGGGCGATTACACGAGATCAAGCGCTGCGAGAGCAACTGATCATCGGCAAGTTCAATACGGTAGTTTCCTGTTCGCCCGTCTGCGAAGCCCTGGCACTGAAGGTCCTTGAGCAGAGCGAGCGCATCATTGGCGAACGTCGTCAACTTCTCGCTGAAGGACTCGCAAGGACGGCGGCGTGGGTACAGGAGAACAAAGAGTTCGTCGGTTGGGTTCAGCCTGATGCAGGAGCGATCTGCTGCGTGCGCCTGCATCCCTCGGTCTTTCCCGAAGCTGCTGTCAGCCGCTTTTATGGCGCCCTGGCAAGCGAGGGTGTCAGGGTAGCCAATGGCAACTGGTTTGGGGACGAGGCACGTGTCTTTCGTCTGGGCTTTGGTCTGCTTTCAATGTCCGACCTTCACACCGCCCTGAACATTCTCGCCCGGGTGCTGAAACAAACGGCACATGCGAACGCCTGAAAAGGCACACACTGACCATGTCGTCTTCTTCGCCAGTCCACAAAGCGGTTGTCCTCAAGAAAGAGAGCTTTACTTTTTCAGTTCTGGCAAAACAATAATCGGCTGAGGAAGGACTGGCAGAAATTCGCGCTTATAGACCATGATGGTACGTGTGAATTCAATCACGACCGTTCCATCCTGATTAAAGCCGAGCGTCTTGACCTGGACAATCCCTCTCTCCGGGTGGGAGCGCGATTCTCGCTTCGTAAGGACCTCACTACGGGCATAAATCGTGTCGCCATCAAAGACCGGAGCAGGCAGACGAACCTGTTCCCAGCCAAGATTTACCGCGTTTTGAGAGAGATCTGAGACCGAGAGACCCGTGACCAGGGCCAGCGTAAATGTCGAATCGACCAGAGGACGCTTAAACTCGGTCTGGGCCGCATACACTTTGTCAAAATGAATGGGATTGTTATTGACGGTCAGGAGGGTAAACCAGATATTGTCTGTCTCGGTAATGGTCCTGCCAGGCGAGTGAGGGTAAATATCACCTACCTCGAAATCTTCATAACAACGTCCAGTCCAACCTTGCTTGCTACCCATATTCTTTCACCTCATGAGCTGTTCTACATTTTTGAGCAATCAATCATCAAGATACCATTTCGCTTCTATGAGAGTCAAAAGAGCAACCGTTCTTTCTGGCGGCTGCGCCGCCAGCTTTTCAAGGAGAAAGGGCTGAGTTTGGAAGCAGCGTTGTGGCTTCCAAACTCAGCCCTTTCTCCCTTTTCTCGGGGGAGGGGCGGCTTTGCAAGCCGCAGAAACGTTCGGGATGACACATAACGGTGGCACTGGCTTTCACCCGCAAGAGGGGAGAGCCTCTTTTCTATCAGGTGAGGCGAAACTACACAGCTAGCATGGGAAAGCCATGGCATTGTATACGGTATACATCATTGACAGGATACCTGAGAAAACGTATACTGTCAATGGTATACCGTATACACAGCCATTGAGCCAAAGAGGTAGCCAGACATGTCATTCTCATCTGTACTAAAACATGACGAGAGGCAATGGTAGGTGATGTGTGGCACGTATTGACGGTGACGTATGCAGTACATAAAGAGGTATGTCCGACTACCTGAAAATGCTCTCTGTCTTCCCCTAACCCTGATTGTGAGCTGGCAATCTATTTTCTGTCAGGTTTTTTGGGCAGAAATCTTGTCAGGGAAAACCACCTGAAGGAGAATCAATGACGATGAAGCATGAAGTTACTATCACGGTGAACGGTCAGCAGTACCGTTCCGAGGTTGAACCTCGGATGCTGCTGGTCCATTATTTACGCGAGGAGCTGAATTTAACCGGCACCCACATAGGGTGTGATACTTCGCAGTGCGGTGCCTGCACTGTCCTTTTGAACGGTGAATCTGTGAAGTCCTGTACTGTTCTGGCTGTACAGGCCGATGGCTCCTCTGTAACTACGATCGAGGGACTGGCTCCCTCAGAAGATGAACTCCACCCCCTTCAAGCCAGTTTCTGGGAAAAGCATGGGCTACAGTGCGGTTTTTGCACGCCTGGCATGATTATGGCTTCTTACCAGTTGCTCAAAAACAACCCCGATCCGACCGAAGACGAGATCCGCAGAGGATTGCAAGGCAATATCTGCCGCTGTACTGGTTATCAGAATATTGTCAGCGCGATTCAACAGGCGGCTGAGACGATGAGAGAAAAGGCACCTGTTTCGGTTGGTACCGGGGTCGAATAAGTAGGTTGCAATCCCGTTTCACTGTAGCGCACTCTTCCGTTGCACTAAACCGCATTTTTAGCGCACACGTGCGACGTGTAGGAGCTTTCTCTATCGTCGGAAAAATGTCGTTTCTGGCGACTTGCTTGCTTGAAGGAAGGACTAATCTCTTATGGGTATTTCAGCTCTGGTAGGCACTCCGGTCAAAAGGCGCGAGGACCCTCGCTTGATTACTGGTCAGGCGACATACGTTGATGATATTAAATTGACAGGCATGTATCATATGGCGGTATTGCGCAGTCCTTACGGTCATGCGCGTATCAACAGCATCGACTTTGCCGCCGCACGCAAGCTTCCCGGCGTGGTCGCGGTTTATACCGCTGAGGATCTCAAGGGGGTTGTAGGGAGTGTTCCTGTGGCTGTGCCGGTCGGACATATTGCTGAAGGCATGGGCATACGCGGAGCGCTGGCTGAGGGAAAGGTCCGTTTTTATGGCGATCCCGTGGCCGTGGTCATTGCTTCTGATCGCTATATCGCACGCGATGCACGTGACATGATTGAAGTCGATTACGAGCCGTTGCCAGCCGCGATCGATATCGAGAAGGCGATGCTGCCTGACTCTCCGCTGCTGTACGAGGAATTCGGAACCAATGTGGCCCTCTCCAACCATCCCGATTCCACAGAGATTGACGCCGTTTTCGCACAGACCGTGGCTGATGGTGGCTTTACCTTTAAAGCACGTTTTATGAACCAGCGCGTGGCTCCGATGCCGATGGAGACCCGTGGCGTGGTTGCTCAGTTTACCAAGTCTGACAAAAAGCTGACCGTGTGGAGTTCGTCGCAGATCCCGCATCTGCTGCGCAACCTGCTGGCCTCGCAGCTTGGTTTACCCCAACACCAGGTTCACGTAATTGTCCCGGAGGTGGGAGGCGGCTTCGGCTGTAAGCTCAATGTCTATCCTGAAGAAATGGTTGCCTCGTTTGCCGCGATGAAGTTGGGACGCCCGGTCAAATGGATCGAAGATCGCAGCGAAAACCTGGCGACGACGGTCCATGGACGCGATCAGCTTGACTATGTGGAGGTTGCGTCCACTAAAGAGGGCAAGGTGATGGCGGTCAAGATTCTCGGCATCTCTGACCTGGGCGCGTATTCGCAGATCTTCACCGATGTGATCATGATTGCCTTTGGCTTCCCCGTTTCGTGCGGCTCCTATGATATTCCTCATATGCAACTGGGCTTCGATCTGGTCTTCACAAACAAGGTCCCAACCGACGCGTATCGCGGGGCTGGCCGACCAGAGGCGACCTATCTGATCGAGCGCGTGATGGATCTGGTGGCGCGAGAAACGGGCATCGATCCAGCAGAGGTGCGCCGACGCAACTTTATCCAGCCTGACCAGTTCCCGTATAAGTCGGCGGCTGGCGCGGTCTACGATACTGGCAATTACGAGCCAGCACTGGATAAAGCGATGGAGATGATCGGGTACAAAGAGCTACGCGAGGAGCAGAAACGCCGACGGGATAACGGTTCGCAGGAACTGCTGGGCATTGGCGTCTCGTCCTACATTGAGATCTGCGGCTTCGGTCCTAAAGGGTCCGCACCTGTGGGACTCTATGAAAGTGCCCGTATGCGTGTGGAGCAGAGCGGGACCGTGATGGTCTATACTGGCTCATCCCCACATGGTCAGGGCGAAGAGACGACGTTCGCGCAGATCGTGGCCGATGACTATGGTATCCCCCTGGAGCAGGTCATCATCTTGCATGGCGATACTGACTCAACTCCTGAAGGACGTGGAACCTATGGAAGCCGTACCACGGCGGTAGGCGGTTCGGCGGTCTATACCGCCGCGCAGCGTCTCAAGGAGAAGATGAAACTGATCTCCTCATTTATGCTTGAGGCCAGCGTGGACGATATCTCCCTGGAGGACGGCAAGTTCTCCGTCTCAGGCTCTCCACAGAAGTCCGTCTCCTTCAACGATGTCGCATTGACAGCCAACCTGTCCAATACCTTGCACCCGAGCATTGAACCGGGTCTGGAGACAACCGTCTTCTGGGAACCGGAAGCCTGTGTCTTCCCCTTCGGCTCGCATATCTGCGTTGCCGAGGTGGATCGCGACACCGGAGAGTCCAGAATCATACGCTATGTCGCGGTAGACGACTGCGGACGCCAGTTGAATCCGCTGATCATTGAGGGTCAGGTTCACGGTGGCATCGCTCAGGGCGTAGGCCAGGCCATGTTCGAAGGCGTAGAATATGATGAAGAGGGACAGTTGCTCACCGGCTCGCTGATGGACTATGCGATGCCTTACGCTCATAAACTGCCCCACTATGAACTCGGCAGCACCATCACGCTGACCCCGGTTAATCCCCTGGGCGTGAAGGGTATTGGCGAGGCCGGTACAATTGGCTCCACGCCCGCGGTCGCGGCTGCTATCGCGGATGCCCTGAATGTCGCGCATATCGATATGCCGTTTAAACCTGAAAAACTGTGGAAAATCATTCACGAGCCACAGAACGCAGAAAAGTAGAAACCCTTCTCCCCAGAGAAGAAAAGAAGCGCAAAGAGCATGGGGTAGCGTTGCTGCATCCATGCTCTTTGCAGTGGAGTTGGAAGGGCGGTGGCCTTCGCTACCGCCCTTCCAACTCCTCCTTTTTTTGAACTGCGAAGGGGGTTCCTCACGAGCATAAAATAGCCCTGATCGTATACGGTATACGGTTGACAGTATGTCTTTTCTCAGGTATGCTTCTAGCGAAATGCAAAACGGAAAACCGAAAGGGCGTCTGAACCATGACATTCTCTTCGCTCAAAAAAGAGACC
>DAOTTL010000630.1:0-2015 GCA_034438135.1 Ktedonobacteraceae bacterium
CCTGGGCAACAGAGTTCGGTGAGGGCCAGACCCCACCTCAGAGGAAAAGAGCGGAGGCGGCAATGCGACCGCATTGCCGCCTCCGCTCTTTTCCTCTGAGGTGGGGAAGAAACGACTTTGAGAAGCCCTGATCACTTATGTTGTGAAAAAAGCCAGGCAAAAAAGCCTGGTACGCGCTGGGAACTGGTGTTCAGCGAATAAACGTAGGGCCAGATCACATGGCCCATACCTGTTAGCTCTGTGTATTTGGGCAGGCCTCCCGCTGTCTGAATGGCCGCGATCATATCACGCGAACCCTCAACGGGCACAGTGGTATCATCAGAGCCATGGAAAGCCCAGATAGGCAGATTTTTTAAGACCGCAGCTTTAGAAGGATCACCGGCACCCGAAATAGGTACCGCAGCCGCAAAGTAGTCAGGCCAGCGCTCAATAGCATCCCAGGTGCCATAGCCACCATTTGAGAGTCCAGTGATATAGAGACGATTGGCATCTATGCCCGTGTACTGCTTCTGGAGCGCATCCAGTAATTCCTTTGTCAGTCCCAGGGGAATACTCGGCTGAGCAGGCTGTGTATAGGAACCCCCATGCACATCCACATTGACCCACTGTTAAGACAGGGTCATCTGAGGAACAACGATAAAGCTGGGCCAGTTCTTCTGGATCTGGGGATTACCGGGGGCATTGTAGGCAGAACTCCAAACGCTCACATAGGGATTGCTAACAAGCAATTTCTCATTCGCGGCCTTTGAGCTGTTTGGATTGCTTCTCTCGCCTCCCCCATGCAAGACCAGCATCAGGGGATATTTCTGCAAGGGATTGTAATTCGCAGGGGTATAAAGATAGTATGTCAGCGAATTTCCCTGCGAACTGAAAATATGCGCCTTATATCCCAGATAGCTATCCGCTGGCTTTGGAGTCGGAGTTGGAGCTGGAGTTGGCTTCGGAGTGGATGTTAGCGTCGGAGTCGGCACAATACTACTAGCTGGACCCGGTGAGACCTGTTTCTCCAAGACCGCTCCTTTAAAAGTTATAAGAGCTGCTGAAGCATTCAGATAGCCCCAGAAACCGTAAAGCACTGGCAGAATAAGACAGGTCACTATCGTTAAAGCAATGAGAAATCTCCTCATACTCCTCATTCGTTTCTGCTTTCTCCATTTGAGAAACCACGGCATGAACTTGTTTTCCATATATTTTCTCCCTACCTGACCACGCAGCCGGATCTATAAAGACGATGTGGGCTGAGTTTCCTGTACCTCAGGGCGGCTCTCTTTGATCTCTTCATAGCTCGCCGCCTCCCTTACCGGTTGTGAATCAGTTGAATCGATACGCTTCCTGGCGGGAAAGTTGAACGAGGCACTTCTTCCAACAAGTCGGCTCACAATGGGAATACGTGTGAGCACGATGCTAATACCCATCGAAATGCCTGCCGTGAGGAACCAGACCAGAAAGACACGTAGAGCTTCAAACCAGCTTGTCGGCATCGCCGGTACTACCCATTTTAAGATCACAGACAGGATAAGCGCATGAATCAGATAGACACCGAATGAGGCATCTGATAAGATACCCCAGAAGCGAAATCCGCGCGGACGCTCCCCATGAGGCTCTTTCCCAACCCATCGACAGGCCAACCAGAACATCCAGAAGATAATTGCTACGCTATAGAAGACCATGATGGGCTGCAAAACGGAGGTGGCATAGGCTATACTTTCTCCATAGATACGCACCTGTAACGTAAAATGTAGCCATAAAGCTGCCAGCATCAACAACAAAACCCCCGACACCAACATTCCCTGACGTACCAGAAATGCTCGTATCTGTCGAAAGTAGTATGCAGTCAAGCCTCCCAGCACAAAATAGAACTGATAGACCAGGAAAATGCGATCCTGGTAGACTGAAAAGGTCTGCCAGAAGGGCTGATTACTATTCTGTATCGTATGATAATCAAAGTAAAAGAAGACAACCTGAAGCACAAAGCTCACAGCCAGGGTCACCCAGGGATAGCGGGCACAGACACG
>DAOTTL010000631.1:0-3232 GCA_034438135.1 Ktedonobacteraceae bacterium
AAAAGGAAGCATTCTTGCCATATATTTGCATTAAAAATAGAGGGCTGATGTTTACTCAATCGCTATGAAACGTCTTTAGAGGTGCTTCTGCTCGTATAGTGAGGAGAGACTTGCTCCATGGATCAACTGAATGATCTGCCTCGTCAGAAATTGCGAGAAATCGTTGCTTCCTATGGTCGTGGGGTTAGCAATGACCCCAGACGTTGCCGTGGTCTGCTGATGGATCTATGTGGCGACTACCGCAGAGAGGTCAATCTACTGGCAAGTGTGGTGGAAGAGCCAGGAGCCATTGATCTGCTGGAAGCATCAAGCATGCCGCCTGCAATGCAGGTAGCACAGGTGACGAAACGTCTCCACGAGAATCGTGGGTTGGCGGAGGAGTTTGCTCGCTGGAGTGTCATTTCCTGGTCCCTCGCGCTAGGTCTCATTGGGGAAGATACCGCTCGTTTGCTGGACGCGCAGACGGTGGGAAGTGCGCCACCGGCGTCAGCACCAGCGCCATCGTACCCACCACAAGCACCCGGTCAATGGCAACCACCAGCGTCAGCAGCGCCATTGTATCCACCACAGACAGGCAGTCAATGGCAACCATCGACTTCAACACCACCGTCATATCCACCTCAGACATATGGGCAGGGATCGATGGGGCTTTCAGCTAGCTCCGGTCAGATGGGAACAATCATCGTGACGTATCGGGAGCATACAAATGGTGTGACATGTCTGGCCTGGTCCCCAGACGGCCAGCGCATTGTCTCTAGCGATATAATCAAAGGTGAGCAAGTGTGGCAGCCTTTATTAGGTCGTGTTATTTGCACCCTTAACCATGGAGGGTATTCAAATGCTACTAATGGGATAGCATGGTCTCCCGATTCAAAGCAGGTGGCGACTGCGGGCAACGATAAACAGGTCCATCTATGGAATACTGATAATGGCCAGCTCATTACAACCTACGCGGGTCATCAGAAAGGCGTTATGGATGTTTCCTGGTCGTCAGATGGTGAGCGCATTGCCTCCATCTCTGATAGATTCGTTCACATATGGAGTCCTGTATCGAGAGAGTGTATCCTCACCTTCACTGGCCCAAAAACCTCACTGGGAGCTGCGAGAGTGGTCGTTTGGTCGCCGGATAGCACACGCATAGCGTCCTGTACTAGCTTTGGTAGGGTACAAGTATGGAATCCTAACGATGGTAGTGAGATCTACATGTATAAGGAGCAACTAAACTCGATAGAAGCGATGGCATGGTCGTTTGATAGCCAGCGCATTGCCTCAGGCGGTTATGAAAAGACTGTTCAGGTCTGGGAGGCTGAAACGGGGAGTTATCGAGTCATTTGTCGTGGTCATACTAAACAGATTAACGCAGTCGCTTTTTCGCCAGACGGAAGATTTGTGGCTTCAGCCAGCAGTGACTCTACTGTGCGCATCTGGAATAGCGAAAGCGGTCAGCACATTTTTACCTTCAATGGGCATACGAAAAAAGTGAATGCGCTTGCCTGGTCTCTCGATGGAAAGTATATTGCCTCAGCCAGTGACGACAAGCTCGTATATGTCTGGGCAAGTAGCTAAGGCCATTCGTCAGAGTTTCTCAAAAAAGCTGTGCGATGTTCCACCACCGCGCTGTAGTGGAACATCGCACAACTGAAAAAAGAGGCAAATTCATTGACCAAAGCAGTTTAGAGATTTTTGACACCTTCTTCCTGACCGCTCACCGGGCGATTTTTGTTGCCCGGAAGCAAACATCTTGCTGGAAAAGCGTAGAGGGTGTTTTCATCTTTCATCCAATCAATTAGCTTAAGGATACCGATGTAGTTCAGGGCAATTCCCAGGATAATGCCAACAATCCAATCCAGCGGCGAGGCAGAGTGATTTTGGATCACCCAGCCAAAGAAAAAAACGGCCAGTGGCAGGAAAAATACGATGGCAGTCAACATACCCGGGTTATACACCGTCTTGCCTTTGAGGTTGAAAAGAAAAATATGGGCAATAACATTGCCGACAGAAATCATTATGGCGGCAATGCCCAGCCAGACCACTTTTTCATTGAAGACCGCCGCCAGGAGATAAAGTAGCCAGCCTATGACCACATTGACAATGAACGCGGTCTGAGTGTTGAGTGGATAGCGATCGGGCCGCCGACTGGAATACAGGGCGGAATTTAGCATACCGGGAAAGTAGCCAGGATAGCGGTATTCCTCAAATTGATGGAGGAACAGCGTGATCAAACTGAGCCAGAGTAGCAGGGCAAGTTCAGTGGGATGGATGATAAGCACAAACGCACCGGTCACGAATGCCAGCGCCAGACCCAGATCAAACCAATGGAGTCTCAAGAAATGCATGATAGTCTCCTTGTTTCGTATGTTCCCTCTATTTTCTCATTGTTGTTGCTAGATTGGCTAGAGTAAAATGTACTTTAAGCTCTATCAAGAAGCAGGCTTGCTTAATATGCTATAGTGAGGGCAGTCTACTTTGTGTAGTTCAATATAACCCGGTAAATCCTAATCAGGAGAATTGTGTATGTGGCCATTTGATCAACAAAATCAGCCAGTCTATCAGCAGTATGCTTCAGCTTATGATAGTGGAAACTTTAATGGAGTAGATCCCAATCAGGCCTATGGGCATATTCAGCAATTTATGCAGAGTGCACCCCTGGATATGCAGCAAAACATCTACCAGCAACATTTCATGCAGATGCCCTATGAGCAGCGAGCCTTCCTTGCTCAGCAGATGCCGCCGCAATATGGTCTGGACCCGAATAATCCAGCCGCTATGGCGCAGGGTTTCACGCGTTTAGGTCAGGAACAGCCGGGTATGCTCAGACAGGTTTTGAGCCATCCCTTTCTGTTGGGTAGTGGCGTTGTGCTGGCGGGTCTGATCGCCAAACATATGATTACCCAGCACGAGCAGCGTGAATACGATTATCGCAATGTTCCCTCCTTTGGGGGTAATCCTTACGCCCAAAACTGGGGCGGCGATCCTTACAACCAGAACTGGGGTGGCGGTGGCGGTGGCGGTCGCGCATATAATGAAGAGCGCGAGGCCCATCGTGAAGAGCGCCAGGCTCGCCGTGAATTTGAGCGTGCGGAATTTAATCCCAATCCCTTTGCCGCCGCCGAAGAGCGACACGAGGCTCGTCAGGAGATGCGCGAGGCTCGCCGTGAAGAGCGTGATGCCAACCGGGACCGCAATCAAGGCTGGTAAGTTTTCTCTCCAGGAAAATAGATGAGTCTGTGAG
>DAOTTL010000632.1:0-16721 GCA_034438135.1 Ktedonobacteraceae bacterium
GTAGATTTGTAGCGCATTTGAGCCACAAACATACCAGTTGCTCTTTTTCAAAGTAGAGTGGTGGCCTGCCAGGCAGGCCGAAAGCCTTTTGTCCCGCTTTTGCAAAAGCAGGAATAACTCATAGATAGAACTTAAATATCCCCTTTATGGCGCAGACGACGATCGGCATGTTGGAGCAAAAATGATTTAAATGCTTTGGCAGTGGCAGAGAGGTGCTTGTCTCTCACATGTACCAGACGCCACTGCCGCACAATGGGAAAGCCTTCAACATTCAATATAACCAATCTCCCGGTCTCCAACTCCATATCAATGGCGACACTTGAGATAAGTGCAATTCCTAATCCTGCTGCCACACCCTGCTTAATAGCGCTGTTATTTCCAACCTGCATGCTGATCTGGAGAGGCACACCCGCTTCTTGAAAAACACTTTCCAGGGCCGCACGCGTACCTGATCCCGACTCGCGCAGCAGAAAATGCTCACGCCCCAATTCTTCTATAGGCACCTGCATAATGCCCGCCAGACGATGCTGAGGAGATGAGACCAGGACAAGTTCATTAAAAGCAAATGGCTCTATTTCAACAGGCAGATCTGCTGGAACCTTGCCCATCATTGCTACATCTACCCGATTACTGGCCAGCGCTTCAACTAACGCGGCCCGATTCAGAACCTCCAGGGAGATTTCGACGTGGGGATAGATCTGATGATACTTCCCTAATGACCCTGGAATAACATAGGACCCCACAGTGGTGTCTGCCCCTACGCTTAAGCGCCCATAATGAGGACTGCGCAGTGCTTCCATGCTTTCCAGGGTTTCGTTTATTAAAGAAAATACTCTCTGACTATAGAGGTAAAGCTCCTCCCCTGCCTGGGTCAGGTGTGTTTTCCGACCTATCTGATCAAAAAGCTTGACTCCTAGCGAACTCTCCAGATGGCGGATCTGCGCTGAAACTGCTGGCTGGCTAAAATGCAACTCTTCCGCAGCTCGAACAAAGCTACAATATTTAGCTACTACTTGAAATGTGGCTAGCTGATGCAAATTAAGCGTACGCATATAACCCCCTGGACCGGGATAGTGTGGTTCTTTGAATAGATTTGTGTCACTTCTCTTTCGACGGTTTTTGCTTTAAGCATGGCATCCAAAATGGCAGAGGTGAGATATACATGACTCGTTCTATGCATGCACCAGTTGCCAACTCTGACGGGCGATCATCCAATCCTCCTGGGCAGTGATGACAAGGATACGCGTTGCTGAGTGAGACATTGCGACATCTTCGTCAGGAGAGACATGGTCGTTTTTCGCCAGATCAAGATCTATGCCTAAAAACTTAAAAGCATCGCAGACAAGTGCGCGAACCTCAGAAGCATGTTCGCCTACTCCCGCGGTAAAGACCAGAGCATCCAGTCCGCCCAGGCTTGCCAGCATTGATCCGATCGCGGCGCACAGACGATGTATATAGATGTTAAACGCCAGTGCTGCTCGCTCATTCCCCGCCGCACGAGCTTCTAAAATTGCACGCATGTCGCTCGACTGGCCAGAGATGCCTTTTAAGCCTGAGTTTTTATTGAGGGTTTCATTGAGCTGATCGGGTGTGTAGCCTTCAAGCTGCAAAAGGTGGATCAAAATGCCTGGATCAATTGAACCTGAACGACTCCCCATCATCAAACCTTCTAGCGGCGTAAAACCCATCGTTGTGTCGATACTATGTCCCTCTCGCACTGCCGCCAGAGAACACCCATTGCCAAGGTGACAGATTATTAAACGCAATGAGTCCAGATCACGCTCCAGCAATTCCGCAGTTCTCTGGGCACAATACTGATGATTGATGCCATGAAAACCGTAACGCTGGATGCCGCGCTCGTACCATTCGTAGGGACCCGGATAGACGGCTGCCGCGAGGGGCAACTGTCGATGAAAGGCGGTATCAAAAACGGCTACTTGTTTTGCTTTTGGCAGAAGTTCCTCAGCTACTTTGATCCCTTCCAGATTGACCGGATTGTGCTCGGGAGCAAAAACCGCGTACTGCTCGATGGCTTGCTTCACAGCATTTGTCACAAGGACACTCTGACGATAGTCGGGTCCACCATGTACTACCCGATGCCCAACGATTTCAATCTCCTCTGGACCCTCGACGAGACGCTTCTCGCCGGTCCAGAGACTTTCCAACAAATGCTTGAGTAGATCGGCGCGTGTACCTGCGGAAACGCTCTGTTTTTCAGCCTTCTCCTGTCCAATATGCTTGATGCTGATCTCTACTTTGTTCCGTTGGGCGGTCCAATCTGCGTTCGCTTCCCACAAAGGCTCAGGTAATGTTGCTGGAAGCTGATCCTCTATCTGATACAAACGACTTTTCTGGCTACTTGATCCGGCGTTCAATACAAGGATCTTCATACACATTCATTCCTTGTTTCTCTCACAACTGAGAAACGCTTAACTGGCGCTGCTCCCACATGGAGTTTGCGCCAGTCAGCTTATTTCATACAACAAATGGACAATAGCTAATCAGGCCAGACCCAATCACGTATTTCGGGCAGGTCCTCAAAATGTTCATCGATGTATGCCCGGTGTTTCTTCAACATCTCTTCGCACTCCTGGATCAGGGGTTCAACGAGCAATTTGACTCGATCGACACGCTGGAGCGTCAGCATACACAGATGGTAGCGGCTCACATCGTTGAGTACCACCATATCAAACGGTGTAGTTGTTGTTCCCTGCTCATTAAAACCGCGCACATGAAAACGCTCTACATTGGGACGCCCATGAATAATCTCGTGGACGGCTCGTTGGTAGCCGTGGAAAGCAAAGATAACCGGCTTGTTCTCAGTAAAATGGTCTACAAACGTCTGATTATCCAGACCGTGCGGGTGAACATCGTCGGGATAAAGTGCCATGAGATCGACAACGTTTACGACGCGCACTTTCAGTTCAGGAATATGGTGACGTAACCACGAGGCTGCTGCCAGAGTCTCCATCGTTACTACATCGCCCGCACAGGCCAGCACAACATCGGGTTCCAGACGATCTTCGTTGCCAGCCCACTCCCATATAGAGAGTCCACGCCTGCAATGCTCAATCGCATCCGGCATATTCAGATATTGCAAATGCGGCTGCTTATCGATGACGATCAGGTTGATATAGTCTCGACTGCGCAGACAATGATCTGCGACTGAGAGCAGACAATTCACATCTGGCGGAAGATAGACACGTGCCACAGAGGCTCGACGCGAGAGAACTGTATCGATAAGTCCAGGACCCTGATGACTAAATCCATTGTGATCATTACGCCAGCACGTTGAGGTCAGAAGATAGTTTAGTGAGGCAATGGGCTTACGCCAGGGGAGCGCGATGGCTTCGCTTAACCATTTCGAGAACTGGATCAGCATCGAGTCGATAATCATCGCGAACGCTTCATAGGTGGAAAAAAGGCCATGCCGCCCTGTCAGCAGATAGCCCTCCAACCAGCCCTCACAGAGATGTTCGCTCAGAACCTCCATAACGCGACCATGATGAGAGAGATGATCGTCAAAAGGCACGATCTGCTCCATAAACGTGCGGTTCTCTACATCGAATACGGCACCCAAACGGTTAGAGTTGGTCTCGTCAGGACAGACATAGCGAAAGTTTCGCTGCTGCTCGTTGCGAACGAAGATATCGCGCAGGAACGCTCCCAGTGGTCGCGTATTCTCGTAGAATTCGGTGGCCGGTTTTTTTACTTCGATGGCATAATCGGCAAAGGCTGGCATCTCCAGATCGACCAGCAATTGACCCCCGTTGGCGTGGGGATTGGCCCCCATTCTACGTTCACCCTGCGGTGCCAGGGCAGATAGTTCTGAGACCAGATGACCCTGCTCGTCAAAAAGTTCTTCCGGTTTATAGCTATGCATCCAGTCTTCCAGGATTTTGAGATGCTCGGGTTTGGTCTTCACATCATCGATCGGTACCTGGTGAGCACGAAAAGTTCCCTCAATGGGAACGCCGTCCAGTTCTTTTGGTCCCGTCCAGCCCTTAGGAGAGCGCAAAACGATCACCGGCCAGCGTGGCAGGACCGCTCCGTTTCTTTCACGTGCCTCAGTCTGGTAGGTCCGAATCTTGTCATAACAGGTTTCCAGTGTTTCCGCGAAGGCACGATGCATGATCATGGGATCATCGCCATCAACAAAATGAACCTCATACCCAAAGCCTGAGAGAAGCTTCTCAATGTCCTCGTTTTTCGACCGTCCCAGGACGGTGGGACCCGAAATTTTATAGCCGTTGAGATGCAAAATCGGCAAAACGGCTCCATCAGTGATCGGGTTGAGAAACTTGATGCTTTTCCAGGATCCCTCCAGAGGACCGGTCTCCGCCTCACCATCGCCCACAACAGCGACGACGAGCAGATCTGGATTGTCAAAAGCTGCCCCAAAAGCGTGCGATAAAACGTAACCTAATTCACCACCCTCATGAATTGAACCAGGCGTGGGAACACTGACATGACTTGGAACTCCGCCCGGCGTGGAAAAGCGCCGAAACAGACGATGCATTCCTTCTTCATCCTGCGAAACGTTCTGATAGACCTCTGAATACGTTCCTTCTAGATAGACATTGGCCAAAATCGCTGGCCCCCCATGGCCGGGACCTGCCAGGTAAATAGCGTTTACGTCATGCTCTTTGATGAGCCGATTGAGGTGCGCATAGATAAAGCTCAATCCCGGGGATGTGCCCCAGTGGCCCAGCAGTCTCGGCTTGATATGCTCGGAACGCAATGGTTCTTTCAATAAAGGATTAGCCTGTAAATAGATCTGACCCACGGTCAGATAGTTCGCTGCCTTCCAATATTTGTCGATGAGCGCAAGGCTCTCCTGGGTAATCTGCGTCGCTTGAGTATTACTCGACATGCATCTCTCCCATACTGTTCTTCTATTTATAATAAATCAACTGTGGAGCTTTTAAGCCACTCTTTAACCTGATCCACCTGCACCAAAAACTCCTCCACATATAGCATATCTCTATCACGCGAATTTGCACAGGGCTGTAACAATTTGCACAGGGTTATTTCATTCTCCGAAAGCCTTTGGCTTTCGGAGAATGAAATAACCCTGTGTGTGTATGAGTCATCCCTCACTTTTCTACTGCTGACAAACTCATCCTTTTCTTCTATCTTTTGGGAGAGGGGCGGCTTTGCCAGCCGCAGAAAAAAGAAGGATGACTTGTATGCGCAGAACATAGTTAGAAAGACTCCTGGCTGTCGGTAAACAGGTTATGATAGATCAGGCTGGTGAGACTTGCGATAACCACCTCTGGTTCCTCCAAGGGGATCTCCGCCAGACGTAAAAACAGCAGAGAGATTTCCCATGCCAGCGTCTCATAATCGACATCCTGCCTCGCCCCAGGAATGTAGTGGAGAAACTGAAAGAGGAGAACCAGTTGTTGAGCGTTCCAGGCTTCGATCTGCTGATGCAACGTCCGCAGTTCCCCATCGCGCACCGTTGACTCACGCCAGGCACGGTAGGCCCCTGCATAGGCCCAATCAACCTGAAGAGCCTGACGAACCAAAAGCGCGATGCCCTCACGAATATCGAGGAGAGCAGAACTTTTTGCCTCTAACGTAAGCATGGATGCTTCTTTCAAGAGACTATCCATCAGGACCAACAAAATCTGGCGTTTCGACTCAAAGTGCTGATAGAAGCCACCGACCGCGACACCCGCACCGCGTGCAATATTCTCAATAGAGATCTCCTCATAACCTCGTTCAGCAAAGAGCTTCAATGCTGACTGCAACAGTGCCTCTCGTTTTCGCCTGCTTCGTTCTTGCCGAGGAGGAGGAGGAAAGTGCTGTCCAGCTAACAGATCAGGACGCCCACCTGGCCTCATACACTCCGCTGGCTCAGGATTTGATGGCTGCATAAACAAACTCAGTAATCTGTTGAGCAAGAATCTCTGGTTGATCCAATGGAACAAAGGCTCGCGAGTGAGAGAGTAACTCCAGAGTGGCATCAGGAAAAGCCTGCTGGAGTCGCAACGCAAGGCGCTTTGAGAAAAAAGGATCATCCTTTCCCCAGACCAGCAGCACAGGATGGTGGAAACCGGCGAAGGTCTGAGCAGCTTCCAGAGTGTAGCGATTGGAGATAGCTTGTAAGAACTGCGTCATATCCCTGCGGGCAAAGGGCAAATGAAGCAGGGGATGGAAAATAGCATCGAGTTCAGCCATCTCCAGACGACGATGGGAGAGGGCGGCAAGAAACGTACGTTGGGCAAACCGTCTACGCAGTGCCCATGCCAGAAAATTGGCGAACCCTATCCCAAAGATACTTGACCCATAATGGAAAGGACTGACCAACGGCGGAAAAAATTGTTCAAAGGCATCACAATTGGTGAGAACGAGACGGGTAATCCGCTCTGGATGTCGGGCAATCACGATCTGACAAATGGCCCCTCCTGTATCATTACCGATCAAGGTCACATCGTGGAGGTCAAGCGCGTCCAGAAAAGCAGCTACGATTTGAGCTACTCCCAATGGACTCAGATCCACATCCGAATGCAAAGGATGTGAATGGGCACCTAGAGGAAGGTCAGGAGCAAGACAGCGAAAATGCTCCTGAAGCAGAGGAAACAGACGACTCCAGAGCAGATTGTTCACTAGTAAGCCATGAATGAAGACCAGGGTCGGTCCCGTTCCCTGATCGCAATAACGTATCGTTCCCTGAGGAAGTGAAACTTCCTGAGAAGTCCCAAGCGGAGCAATAGTAGCCATAGAAAACTCCTTTTTTGCCGGTAAACTTGAATGTGAATTCACATTCAAGTTTACCGGCAAAAAAGGAGTTCGTCAAGATCGTGTTGGCTAATGAGTAGGGTGTAGCAAAACGTCATTGCTCGTAGTTGTCAATCCCCTCCCCAGGAGAACCAGGGCTAATAATTAGAGCAAGAGCAGCTCATACAGACGCCACTCTGGATCAAGAATCAGGTCGGGCAGGACTTTATTGCCGGAGACGCCGCTGCGGCGCAGGATACGTGAATTTTTCCCATCAACGAGAAACCAGCAATCGCGCTGTGCGCTATACTGAGCGTCCTGTAACCAGTCCGTCTCAGTCTGCACTTCAACCTCGATATGACCCTGATTTCCTGCCAGACTGATCAGTAAGGCGCGACCGTGAGTGGTATCCGCGATCGTGAAATGCTGTGCATCCAGGATACGTACCGAATGGGGATGATCCAGACCCGTCAGAACGGTCTCCCAGTTACCAGTCTCCCGCTCAATGATGATCGCAGTTCCCTGATGAAACAGCGTCGCCAGAATACGACCGTCCGGCAGTTCAGCAGCAGAGTTCACATGGGTGGTCTGTTCCAGCGTTCCGTATTTGATAATGCGATGGTCGAGCGTTTTATCCAGAATTCGCTCTTCACCAACAGGCGTCACAGAAAAACCATGCTCATCCGCCCACCAGTGCCAGAGCAGCTTACCCTGCTCATCAAATTCTACCAATGCATCAACTCCCGTACTGGCCACGAGATAACCATGCTGCGTGCGTGAGAGCGAGTGGAGTACATTGAAAAAGGGCAGATCGACGACATCTTGCTTGAGGGCAGTCAGATCAAGGGTTACCTCATGAATGGCTGAGGCCGCAGCCACAAACAATCCATCATGAGAAAGAACCATGCCAGCAGGCGAAACGAGTTCAATAGCGTGTTGGGGTCGTCCGTCGTCATCAAGCAGGCAGACGAGGCCGGTCTTGCCCCCTTCTGGCTTCTGAAAGCTACCCAGAACAGTGACCGGACAGGCAATCTCTTCACGGGATTGAGCCCAGTGATCTTTTAAAAGGGAGTGCTGCGTCGAGATACAGCTAAGAAGCATGCTCATGCGATTATCATATCCTTCCAGACGCTTCCACTTGCTCAGGGTTGAACCAGGTCAGGGTAGCGTGCAGATCGACGACACGACCGATGATCACAGTTGCTGGAGAGCGCAAACCAGCAACCGTCACTCGTTCAACGATGGTCGCCAGCGTTCCTGTGATAATGCGTTGGCGAGCGATAGTTCCCTGCTCGATAACAGCCGCAGGTATTTCGGAAGAGCACCCACCGTTCAGAAGTCTTGTGCGAATAGCTGAAAGAGTCGCCATGCCCATGAGGATCACTAACGTGCCGTCGAGTCGGGCCAGCGCCTCCCAGTCAACGAGATTCGGACTCTCCTCGGACTCTTCGTGACCTGTAACGATGGTAAGGGTGCCGGACTGACCACGATGCGTAACGGGGATACCTGCGTAGGCAGGGACGGCTATGGCCGAACTCACGCCTGGCACGATCTCAAATGGAATACCAGCCTCCGCCAGAGCCAGAGCCTCTTCACCACCACGCCCAAAGACAAAGGGATCGCCTCCCTTCAGGCGCACAACCGTCTTGCCCAGTCTCGCTCGCTCAATGAGTAGCAGATTGATCTCCTCCTGACCCATTGTACAACGACCAGGCTGCTTCCCAACAAAGATACGTTCAGCCAGATCGGCAGCTTCTGCCAGAAGTTCAGGATTCGCCAGACGATCGTAGACAACCACATCGGCTGCACGCAGACAACGCAAGCCCTTCACAGTTATCAGGTCAGGATCACCGGGTCCCGCACCAACCAGATACACTTTTCCAAGGGCGTCTGACTCGTTGGAATAGGTCGGAAAATCTGTTGATGGTCCAGTGACCTGAGCCGAGAAACTATCCAGATCAGACTTCACACACGACATGTTCCAACTCCTTTGCAAATTCACTTTTCAATTCTTTGATCGAGACCTCGATGCCGTAAACCCGCAAGAGTTCAGAAGTATGCACCAGCGCACAGAGAATATCGCCCTCATCGAGTAAAACGAGAATAGGTGAACTCATAAAATCACGGAAGAAGGCGTCCCGTTCAGCATATGAAACGCCGTGTTGACGCAGATATGTGCGAGCCAGCGCTGCAAGTTCGATATATGTTTCATATGATGGGGCAAAAAAATCTTCCAACTGCTGACGAATACGCTTTGCCAGCGAGGGACTGGCCCCCTCCGTCGAAACCGTGACAGTCAACTGACCGCGCCTGAGCACTGAAGGAAGAATGAATGTACAGTAACGCGGCACATCGGCGATATTGACCGGCTGGTTGCGCTGGCGCGTCTCTCGCCAGATGGCTTCAATGGTCGACTGATCGGTCGTGATTGCCATGACAACAAAAGCCTCGGCCAGGTCGCCCGGCTGGTAAGCTTTGCGCCAGAGCGTTACCTGCTCCTGTTCCTCCATCTTCAATAGTTCAGCACAAAATTCCGGGCTGATCATACGCACATGTGCACCGCTTGCAACAAGCGCGGCTGCCTTTTCAGCGGCCAGCGAACTCCCACCAACTACAATAGCCAGACGATCCCGTATATCGAGCATGACAGGATAATATTTGGACAAGATAATTTCTCCCTCGATAGTCCACCTCGCTCGCTGTACGAGGCGATAAAGATGCCAGGGGTCCTGCCTGACATTCAGGCACGCCCTTGTGAGGCAACTGCCGAGACGCCGAGACGCTCTTTCAGATTCTCGATCCCAGTACGCTGACAGAAATCCCCAAAATGCTCGCCAGGCTGACGTTCGTCGCGCCAGATCTCCAGCAATGGACGAATTGTCGCGGCCAGATTCTCCAGGCGTACAAGCGTAGCATAGGCCGTATTCAGGCGAGTATTGTTCAAGTCACCGCCAATGTATACAGTATAGATATCCTTGGAACGACCTACAAAACCAATATCGCCCAGGTAGGGTCGAGCGCAACCATTGGGACAGCCAGTCATACGCACACTGACAGGTTCGTCTTCCAATCCCAAATCACGGAGATCCTGCTCGATCTGACCCATCAGTGAGGGGAGAACGCGCTCCGCCTCGGCCAATGCAAGACCGCAGGTAGGTAGCGCTGGACAGGCCATGGCGAGTCGGCGCGTGCCAAGCCTGACAGGATCGGTGATAATGCCATAGGTGGCCAGACGCTCTTCCAGCAACGCACGTCGCTCAGCCGGAATATCGGTCAGGAGGATATTTTGCTGAGCTGTCAGACGAATCCCAGGTCGAAACTCTTTAATAACCTCTTGTAAACCCGTGCGCAGTCGCAGTTGACCCTGATCCCATATGCGCCCATTTTCTACAGAGATGCCAAGAAACCACAGCCCATCGCCCTGTTCATGCCATCCCAGATGATCTTCTGCACTCTGCCAGGGAGTTGGACGTGGGTCCTGTACGCTGCGACCCAGACGGCTCTCCAACTCAGATCTGAACCAGGGTATGCCACGCTCCTGCACAACATATTTCATGCGAGCGTGCTTGCGGTTCTGACGATCGCCATAGTCGCGCTGAATGGTGATAATTGTCTTGACTACCTCTTCCACCTCTTCCACAGTGGCGTAACAAAACGGCTCAGCCAGACGAGGATAGGTCTCGGTCTTCCCATGCGTCGTGCCCAGACCACCACCGATCAGTACGGTAAAGCCCACCAGATGCTCGTCGTCCGCACCAGGCTCACCCTCCAACACAGCAACCAGACCCACGTCCTGAGTGTAGATATCAATACAGTTATCGCCCGGAAAAGCGATAGCAATCTTAAATTTACGCGGCAAATAGGTATCGCCGTACATTGGCTCGATCTCGCCCTCATCCTGCTGGACGGTCTCTGTCAATTCACCATCGAGCCAGATCTCGTGATAGGCCTTACTGCGCGGAGCCAGGGCCAGGGCCAGTTCATGCGCGAATTCGTGCACTCTGGCATGAGCGCGATTGGTCGTCGGGATAGGACAGGCCATGATATTACGGTTCACATCTCCACAGGCTGCCAAAGTCGAAAGGAGCGAAGCATGAATGCCGCGAATAGTTGTACGCAAATCACCTTTCAAAATGCCATGGAGCTGAATGCCCTGACGAGTCGTCAGGCGCATCGTGTTATTTCCATAAAGTGTGGCCAGCTCATCCTCAGCAAGATACTGCTCGGCTGTCAAAACTCCACCGGGAATACGCGAACGGATCATAAATTGATAGGCCTTCTCCTCGCCCGCCGCTTTACGAGACTGACGCAGATCTCGATCCTCTTGCTGGTAACTGCCGTGAAACTTCAGCAACTGAATCTGATCTTCGCTGAAACGCGCACTCTCCTGCTCCAGTTCTTCAACCAGACGACCACGCAGGTGCTCACTTTCACTCTTGATATGCTCAACCTTGCTTCCATTGCCCGCACCCAGGGAAATCAGATTATTCCCTTGCTCCTGCTTATCAGCCATTGCTCTTTGCTCCTCACAATATGTTTACTCTCTCCCTGACATTGGGAATCCCAAAAATCCTGGCTAAGAGAGTGACACATAATGCATCTTCAAGGCTTCGCAAAAGTCGTTTCTTTCCCCGCCACATACCCTTTTGGATGGAAGGTGGTAGCGCGTTCGCGCTACCACCTTCCATCTTTTTCTCCTGGGAAGGGGCCAGGCTATTACTGCGCCGTGACTTTTGTGAAACACTGAATGCATCTACGCCAGTCCTTCTATCTTCAGGCAAGACCTGAAAAAAGAGCTGCTCCTCATAGGAAGTTCTATTCTCCCAGAGATGAACAAAGCGCGAAAAGGACATGCACCTGCCCTCTTCGCGCCTCGCTCACTCATCTTTAGAGTAGGGACGACGTTCATTCTCGTCCTGTCTGACTGCGATAAGACATCTTTGTCTCTACTTTAGCACGCTGAGGGTTCTTACTTGTAAAATTGATTAAATAGATCAACAAAGACAACTAATTTTCTTAAGAACACTATACGAAACCAGAAGAGGGGGTGTCAATCTTTCCTGATGATCATTCATTTTTGTGATAAGTGAGTGGTGAATTATCGCAAAAATGAATGATCGGGATCTATTCAGCGCTATGAGTCATCCCTCATAGTGCTGAATAGATCCCGATCATTTATTCGCTTGTCACCTGAGCCGCCACAGTTGGGCCCATCCAGACCGTTTGCACATTTACGAATTCGCGAATGCCAAACGAGGAGAGTTCGCGTCCATAGCCGCTGCGCTTGATGCCGCCGAATGGCAGACGCGGATCACTGGTAGTCATGCCGTTAATGAAGACGCCACCCGCTTCGATATGGCGAGCAAGCGAACGTCCGCGCTCAAGATCGCCAGTCCATACATTACTGCTCAGCCCAAAAGGTGAGTCATTCGCCAGCCGCACCGCATCCTCCGCATCACGCGCTCGGATGACCGCTGCCACTGGACCAAACGTCTCCTCGCGGAAGACTGACATCTGAGTCGTAACATGCGTTAAGATGGTGGGCATGTAGTAGTAGCCCTTCCCATCACGGCGGTTGCCACCAAGTGCCACCGTCGCGCCCATCGCGACAGATGCCTGTACCTGCTGATCGAGTTCCTCACGCAAGTCCTGTCTCGCCATTGGTCCAACCTGGGTCTCTCTGTCAAGAGGATCGCCGACTCGGAGTTTTGCCGCCGCCTCAACAAATTTCTGCTCAAAGGCATCGGCGACTGACTCAACGACGATGAAACGCTTGGCAGCGATACAACTCTGGCCTGTATTTTGAAAACGCGCACGTACTGCCATCTGTGCCGCAGCATCGAGATCAGCGTCGTCCAGAACAATAAATGCGTCCGAACCACCTAACTCAAGAACGTTTTTCTTGAGTGCATATCCACTCGTGGACGCCACGGAAACTCCCGCTGAATCACTACCTGTCAGGGTGATAGCCGCGATACGTGGATCGGCAATGAGATGCTTTGTCTCCGCACCAGGAACCAGAACGGTCCGAAAAACACCCTGTGGCAAACCACTTTCCTGAAAGATACGTTCGATTTCTAAAGCTGCCTGTGAAACGTTAGAGGCATGTTTCAAGATGGCTGTATTGCCAGCCATCAACGCTGGAGCGGCAAAACGAAACACTTGCCAGAAGGGATAGTTCCAGGGCATGACGGCCAGTACGACCCCCATTGGCAGGAACGATATATAGCTCTCCGTGGCGTTTGTGCGCACACGCTCATCAGCCAGAATACGCTCAGCGTTGTCAGCATAGTGCTCGCAGTTCCACGCGCACTTCTCGATCTCTGCCTCAGCCTCAGCAATAGGTTTCCCCATCTCTACTGTAATAACCAGAGCATATCTGGCCTTGTTCTCACGCAGATAGCTTGCGACATGTTTCAGATGTGTCCGCCGTTCGTCAAACGATGTTTCTCGCCATTGTTTAAACGCTGTATGCGCCTGACTCAGAGCCTCTTCTACTTGCGATGTGTTGTACGGTTCAAATGTTGCAATGATTTCTTCGGTCGCGGGATTGATTGTTTGGATACTCACGTACTACTCCTTTTATTTTGCTAGAACTCGACAAAGTGCACACGCATATAATGCTTCATACCATGCTAGAGCCAGATAATCAACTACCAAGTTTTTCACGCATCCAGTCGGCCTGTTGAGGTCGGCATACATAAGATGGACCGAGGCTCCCTTTGCAAGATAGTGACTATGTCCACGATGCGTACTGGTGATGTAGGCATCGCGTCGCAATACTTCACACACTCCCACCGCAATGGCCTCCTCGCCGCTATAGAGAGAGATGGGCGAGTCCCGGCATTTTCGCAGTGGTATAGAGGATGTTTATATGTTCTTCAAACACACGGATTTTTAGCATCTGCTCGTACATAAAAATACGTATAGTGGGCTTCTCTTTTACAGAACTGTTATTGTAAGAACCGGCAAACGAGCTATGATGTGTGAAGTCCAGCCATGCGTGCTAAAACTTCGTAGACAATAGCGAAGTCCTGGTTGTCTAACCCTAGAGCACGGGCTGCCGTCAATGATTCGTTGGAAACTGCGACTAGAGGAAGAGGTACGTTGAGACTTCTTCCCATCTCTAATGCCAGCAACATATCTTTCTGCATCATGTTGACATTAAACGGGGCTTCTTCTGGCATTGAAGCGATGAATGGGGCACGGTATTTCAATGAAGGCGAGGCAATGACGCTATTAAGCATCGTTTCCATGGCGATTTCTCGGGGGATGCCGCCCTTCTCGGCGAGCAATAAACCTTCACAGAAGGCGAGAAACTGCACCTGTAAGCTCAAATTGATGGCAATCTTCATCAGGGCAGCCTGACCATTTGTGCCGACATAAGTCGCTTTGGGACCAATATCAAAGAGGATAGGTTTTACCCTCTCAAATGCCGTCTGGTCTCCACCTACCATGATCGAGAGGTTTCCCTGCTCCAATGTAATGACGCTGCCAGAGACGGGAGCATCGAGCATATAGGCACCTTTGGCAGCCACCCAACCCGAGACTTCACGCGTGGCATCTGGACTAACGGTGCTCATGTCAATGTAAATCTTACCGGACTCTAAACCCGCAAGGACCCCATTATCACCGCCGACAACCTCCTGCATTGCGTTGGTGTTTGTCACCATGCTGAAGACAAAATCCGCTGTCTCAGCAACTATACGCGGCGTCTCGCCCCATTGCATTCCAGCATCAAGCAGCCACTGAGCCTTCGTTTTCGTACGGTTATACCCAACAACGGTATGTCCCGCATCAAGAAGGCGCTTCACCACACGTCCTCCCATTGCCCCCAGACCAATGTAACCAAGCTTAGCCATGATAACCTCCCAATGGTCGTTGCTATATACTCCGCTGCACTAAATTCATGTATATCGCTGGTACTTTTCCTGGCATTGCCTGCTTGCATATCTTCTCTTGTGATGACCCTGGCGGGGAGATAATGCTTCACCAGGAAGGAACTATGCACCCATCCTGGGTCTGTACTGGATGGCCTCGGCAATATGGTTCGCCTGGATCATCTCGCAGTCCGCAAGATCTGCTATGGTGCGAGCGAGTTTGAGGACGCGATGATAGGCACGAGCGGAGAGATGCAATTGCTGTGTAGCGACTTTGAGCAATTTCTCGCCGGTGGCCTCGGTTTGACAGAAGTCGCGCACTTCCGCAGGACCCATTTCGGCGTTGCAGAGAAGATGAGTAGCAGAGAGTCGTTGGAGTTGACGTTGGCGGGCGGACTGAACGCGTGCGCGGATGGTTGCGGAATCTTCTGCATTCCTTCTGTCTGCCAATTTTTCATAGTCGATACGCGGAACCTCGACATGGATATCGATACGATCCAACAAAGGCCCGCTGATGCGCTTCTGATAGCGGGCGATGCTGTTAGGAGTACAGGAGCATTCGCGGACCGGATCGCCATAGTAGCCACAGGGACAGGGATTCATAGAGGCAATAAGCATAAAATTTGCGGGATAAGTTAACGTGCCCTGGGCACGAGAGATGGTAACCTGCTTATCTTCAAGAGGCTGACGGAGAACCTCCAGAACGTTTTGAGCAAATTCTGGCAATTCGTCGAGAAAAAGAACGCCTCTATGAGCAAGACTGATCTCGCCGGGTCGCGGAATGCGTCCACCACCAACCAGTCCCGCGTGACTGATAGTATGATGGGGAGCACGAAACGGTCGTTGTAGAACCAGAGGCTTATCTGAGGGCAACATCCCACTGACACTGTATATTTTGGTTACATCTAACGCTTCATCGATGTTCATACACGGCAGAATTGAGGGGGTGGAACGTGCTAGTAGCGTCTTTCCTGATCCAGGAGGACCACTCATTAAGAGGTTGTGTCCACCACTGGCAGCGACTTCCAAAGCTCGCTTGACATGTTCCTGACCCCGCACGGCGGCCATATCCTGACCGTAAAAAACGAATTCGGCCTCTTCAAGGATACGCGAATCGGGCACAAAAGGTTCGATGCACTTCTCGCCATTCAGGTGAGCAATTACTTCGGTCAGCGTTTCGACTGGATAAATCGTCACGCCCTTGATGAGTGCGGCCTCCAACGCGTCGGCTGCGGGTACGAAGATCTCATTGACATGCTTCTCCGCGGCCACAGCTACCACGGGCAAAATACCATCGGTATGACGCAAAGCTCCATCCAGCGAAAGCTCCCCCAGGAAAAGCTTCTTACTGAGATCTTGCTCCGCCAGCAAAATATGGTTCGAGGCAAGTAATATTCCTACGGCTATAGGAAGGTCGTAGGCTGGCCCTTCTTTACGCAGATCGGCGGGTGCCAGGTTAACAATGATCCGCTTAAAAGGAAAAAGGCAGCCGCTATTTTTGATGGCTGAGCGCACACGTTCGCGGGATTCGTTGATGGCGGCGTCGGGAAGACCGACAATTTGAAAGGATTGCAAACCATTGGAGATGTCTATCTCTACCTCTATCAGCGCCCCTGTTAACCCAATTACAGCGCAACTTTGTACTTTCGAGAGCATGTTCCCTTCCTTTTCTTCCATCCACTACATAGAGATATCTTTCCTGATGATTATGCCTGAATTGTTTGAAGAATGCAAGCTATTCTATTTTCGCTTCAAAGAAGAATTAAGTAAGCTCTAGAGCTCAACTTGTTGCCGGGAGCACTATGACTTCCTGGCCAGGATTAAGTGTTATATCCAGCGTATCCGCGCTGGTTACCAGGGCATTGTTCACAAAAATCTTCACATGGCCACGAACTCGTCCATCCTCTGTACAGAGATATTGCCAGACGCCCGGATAGAGACGTGCAAGTTCTGTCAAGAGTTCCGCCAGGGTAGTCGCTCTAAGCGGTATCTGACTCTTACCGCCACTGTACGCTCCCAAAGTTGAAGGTAAACGTAACATTACGATATTAGTTGTTGATTTTTCCATACATATAATTCGCCTCTCTCGAAACCCTTGCTCAGCTTACATTGATA
>DAOTTL010000633.1:0-6015 GCA_034438135.1 Ktedonobacteraceae bacterium
TGCCAGAGAAAGATTAGTCCATCTGCGCCAGCTTTAAGAGCTGCCTCTGCGCTGCCAGCGCCTGTGCCACTTACTTCCACAAGTACTGCTGCCGCTCGCGGTTTATTTGTGGATACATTTTTGCCCACAAAGCCAAGGCTTTTGCCGCCGCGACCTTTGCGTACCTGTGCGAATAAGTCTGACAACTTACCCATTATCCAATACTCCTTATACTTGTACGGAGGTCATGGTTGCTCGATATGACCGCCCGTGTGACATGATAGTGCGAGGCCGAATATATCTCACATTATAGCACTTCTGGTGTTATCTCTGCTTCAGGGCTTGCTCTTTTTCCTTTCCTTCGACTATAATGGCGCAAGTCGGATGCAAGCATTGTTTTTTTCGCTCCTGTAGATGATTGAGACAAGGATGTGCAGTGGCCATTCGTTTTGTCTTTCTCTGGCCCTTGCAACTCCCCTATTATGAGGACGGAAGTAGTTTTCTATGTTGCAAGACGTTGTTGATGAATATCTCAGCTCACTTTCTGTGCATGATGTTGCTCAGGAAGGAAGACTTGAGGATGCGGCTAATCGCAATACGATTGTGGCGTATCGTAATGATCTGGCCCAGACTTGTGCGTACCTTGAGCGCCAGCATATTCAGAACTGGCAGGAAGTGACGCGCGAACAACTTGCCGGGTATTTTCTGGAGATGCGCGAGCATCAGTCCTACCGGCCTACGACAGTTGCGCGAAGACTGGCCGCGCTGAAGACATTTTTCCGCTATTTGTGTGCGGTTGGACTGATTGAGACCAATCCTCTGGAGCATTTTGAGGCTCCGCGCATTCAAAAGGAACCGCCGCAGACGCTCTCTCCTGAACAGGTGGCCAGTCTCTTTGGTCAGATCGAGCTCGTGCGTTCACAGCCTGCGGGTAAGCGCGATTTTGCGATGCTTCACCTGCTCTACGCTACTGGTATGCGTGTCAGTGAACTGGTTTCGCTCGATCTGGACGATTTTCATGCAGACCTCGCAACTGTGGTCTGTCCAGGTCGTCACGGTCGCAGTAAACGTGAGCGCACTTTGCCCCTTTCTCCTGTAGCGGTTGAGGCTATGCAGCTTTATCTGAATGAGGTGCGCTCGCCGGCGGCGGCACGTCATCCAGAACTTACCGCGCTTTTTCTCAATCATCATGGCGAACGCCTGACTCGGCAGGGGTTCTGGCTGATCATTAAAGGCTATGCACGCCAGGCCGGTATTACGGAGATTACTCCTCACCGCTTACGCCACTCGTTCGCGATTCTGATGCTTCGTGAAGGTATGGAACTGCGCTCTGTCCAGGAATTGCTGGGCCATGCACATATCTCGACTACGCAGGTCTATAGCCACATGGCCAGACCATAGGAATAACGCGACCTCTGTGTTCATGTCTATGAGTACTTTGTGAAAGGCGGCCTGAAGCTAATGGAACTTTATGAGCAGGTAAATGAGGCTGTGATGTCTATTCGTGCTCGCGTCTCTTTGCGGCCTGAGGTTGCGCTTATTCTTGGTACTGGTTTAGGCGATCTGGCTGCTGAGGTGCGTGACGCGACCAGCATTCCTTATGAGGAGATTCCGCATTTTGCGCGTTCGACCGTGTCGGGGCACGCCGGCCGCCTACTCCTTGGATCACTGGCTGACAGGCCTGTGGTAGTGATGCAGGGCCGCTTCCACCTCTACGAAGGATATTCTCCTCAGGTGCTGGGGTTGCCAGTACGGGTGATGCGCGAATTGGGCGCACGTACGTTGATTGTAACTAATGCGGCTGGTGGGATTAACCCTGCCTATCGTCCCGGCGATTTTATGCTGATCTCTGACCATATTAACCTGCCCGCTCTGGCTGGTGCCAATCCTTTGCTGGGTTCCAACGATGAGCGTTTTGGTCCGCGTTTCCCTCCTCTAGCTCATGCCTATGACGTTTCTCTGCGTTCCCTGGCTCGCTCGGTCGCTGAAAAGGACAGCCATTTGACTCTTCATGAGGGCGTGTATGCTATGGTCAGTGGTCCCAGTTTTGAAACCGGAGCGGAACTACGTTTTCTGCGCATTGTGGGTGCTGATGCTGTAGGGATGTCTACAGCACCAGAGGTTATTGTGGCACGCCATATGGATATGCGCGTTCTGGGTATTAGTCTGATTACAAATATGGCGACTGGTGCAGAGACCGAGCAAGTTAACCACGCTGAAGTACTGACCGTTGCTACTACTGTGAGCGAGAGGTTTGTTTCATTGATCCTGGGCATTGTGGGTTCTCAATTGTAGGTTCTCATAAGTAGCTTCTGGCTCGTTCGTCGGACTGGTGGGTCGGACCGCTCTTTTCACTTTTCCAGAATGGTTACGTTTGCAATGTACCAGTTGAAGTGTTTGCCTTTCCAGTCAGCCAGTAGGACAAGGAAGTAGCTACCATTTGACTGGTATTCGTGTCCGAGCCTTGCGTTCTCCCCTCGTTTTTATAGCCGTTTTCCACTATACCACAACTGTTCAAGATGCAGTCTTTTCAAGAAGAGGAAGCGGCATCTTGGCGGCGCTTCCTCTTCTTGAAAATGGGGAGGAGAGGGCTGGCTTACAGGACTTTGTTGGCTAATCCTACAGTTGTAGATCCTGCGAAATACGCAATGAGGTTGAGGGGTAAAAGGCCTATCCTCTCTTTTCTAGAGAGGGGTCATGCATATCAACAATGTTAATCGCAGGACTCTCAGCACAGCCAAGGGATGCAAAGACCGCACGGGCTGCCTCATCTAGAGGGAAAAATGCCACAATGCTAGGATACCTGTGGCTACAGACCGAGAGGTAAACGTGCCGGAGCTTTGTTTGGAGTAGCTCGCCAGTGATGGCATGTCTGCTCAGAAGCAGTTTCGATGGAGCGTCTTGTTGATCGAGCACCTCAGCTTCTTGTTCCCAATACGCCCGAAAATCGGGGAGAGTACAGAAGCGTTCAGTCAATTCTTGATACCAGGGGTCAAATTGGTACAAGATATTGCTGTGCTTAAAGAGTTGAATGCCACGAGACGCCTGGGCTTGCCAGGCTTTGACTGCCTGATCACTGAAGGTTGAACGTACTCGCACTGGCAAGTCGGGATGAAACAAAAAATGGAAGAGATTGTGGTGTGGCTGTGGAATCGCGGAGATCGCAGGGAACTCGAAGAGACGCTGGAAGGCTTCGTTGACTGCCTGGACCTCCAGAGTATGTGTCACCATCATTGCCGGGTAGGGCAGCATTCCCATGAGGTGGCGACCTTGCTCTAATGCTTGCTTGAGTTGGGTACCTTCCAATTCGAGCGTTTCGGGAAGATAGCGGGCAGCTAAGAGCAGAGTGTTGCGCTGGGCAGCGGTGCATTCGAGATACTGGGCAATGTGTAGGATGGTATGGCGGCTAGGAACCCGCAGAGAACGTCCGACCAGCAAATTTTTATATGTCGGGCACGCCTCATCGGTTAACTCTTGTTGGGTAAAGCGTTTGAGTTGTGGATGGGGATGCTCCCTTCTCTCTTCTTGTCTTCTAATCCGCAAGGTTTCAATCTCGCCGAGGACGTCACGCAGCACCTTCGACGTATCGAAGGAGTCAGGTTCGCTGTCTTGCATGCTTCTCTCCTGTGGCCACAATCTGAAAAGCCTGGTCACGGCCTGTTGGGACGATCTCGTCCCAATCCAGGTGTAGTTTTACACTTGGTCCCACATCTTTTCCTTATTATACTCTTTCCTGTACACAGAAAATGACTGGCTAAGTGACTGCGAGGACTCAGTGAAGTTGAGTCTGGGCAGGAGCGTCAACGGCCATGAGAAAAAGGAGATCTAACATGGTAACTGTAGGAGTACTTGCTCGCTTCGAGGCCAAACCTGGAAACGAGGCAGATGTCGAGCGTTTGTTCAATGAAGGGTTGCCTATCGTGCAGCAGCAACCAGCCTCGACGGCCTGGTATGCATTCCGCATGGGACGCACGACGTTTGGTGCCTTCGCAGCCTTCACGAACGAGGAGGAGAGAGATGCTCTCCTTTCCATCGGCGGCCCGGTCCTGGCGGAGAAACGTTCTGAGTTGTTTACACTGCGGCCCGTCTTCCAGAAGGTTGACATCATTGCGGCCAAGCTTCCAGTGGGAGAAAACAGCGTGACAGTCGGATCCCTCGTTCACTTCGAGGCAAAGCCGGGGAAAGTGGCAGATTGGGAGCGCTACCTCAAAGAAGACTCACTGAAACAGATCGAGGGAGCGCCGAGAACAACGGCCTGGTATGCTTTCCGTGTCGGACCTGCGACCTCTGCCGTCTTTGATGTGTTCCCAGATGAAGCAGGGAGGCAAACCCATTTCCTGGCTGGAGCGGTTCGTGCGGATCAGGGGGCCAATTTGCTTGCAAATCCCCCCTTCGTTGAGATGGTTGATGTCCTTGCAGCCAGGCTCCCTGAGTAGAGCAGCGTCAAGGAAAATCAAACAGAAAGCACATCATTTTTCTGAGGAGAAGTCATGTTTGAGGCATTGCGGGCGCTGCGCTTTGTGCAGCGCCCGCAATGCCTTAAAAAAGAATGGGGTGGGGTGGTTTCCTTACAAGTAGAGGTTTCTTCTCGCTTTTCCCCCTGTCGCCAGAGGCGATAGAGGACAAAAAGAGCACCTGGTGTGGAGTGTGGCGCATTCGCGCCACACTCCACACCAGGTGCTCTTTTTTACATGGGATGGCCTGCCAGGCCGACGCAGCAGATTGGCAAGAAACCTCTACTTGTAAGGGGGTGGTTTCGATTAACAAGAGATTTTGCCAACAACGTCTTGTAAAGGGGACATTGCCGACTGCGCGAAAATCAGAGATGGCCCATACTTGCATGCTAGAGAGTCTATTGTTAGACTACAACAGCAAATTGAGCCCAACTCCAGTTCCAATGAAGACCCTGCCAGTCGGTCAGTATAACAATATCATAGGTTCCGACAGGTATGGAGGGAGTGATGGTATACTTCCAGATCATCTGGCCTTTAGAGTCGCAGAGATGGGTCTGGGGAGTCGTTCCATCAAACGACAGGCCACTCACTTCATTA
This sequence comes from Ktedonobacteraceae bacterium, assembly GCA_034438135.1. Taxonomy (GTDB): domain Bacteria; phylum Chloroflexota; class Ktedonobacteria; order Ktedonobacterales; family Ktedonobacteraceae; genus Paraktedonobacter. The sequence continues at coordinate 5,031 of DAOTTL010000633.1, forward strand.
AAGGGGTGATCATCTACCTTACCAGCTATAGGTCCGGTCAGGTTAGCAACGTTTTTCAAGTCGGTTGAGTCGATGCTCAAGACCTTGTTATCAGGGATTTGCTGTACTAGCCATGCTTTACACGTGATATCTGGGGCATGGACAGATTGTTTTCCCTTATCGATCGTTTGTGCGCCAATGCTATATTGTGTGGCACCGTCCGCTTTTTCAGTTGCGGAGGGAAGTGGAATGATGTTCGGTGGATTTAACTCTACCGCTGTTTGGGCCGTAGGGCTGCTGACAACTGTGCGCATGGCGGTAATTGTGGATGTGGCTGTTTTTACAGGGCCGGGATTGTTGGCTGTATTGTTTGTTGCAGGCTTGTGGGAGAAACCTCCTATGGCAAAACCTGCGATCAGTCCTGCCAGGGCAAAACAGAGGATGGTGTACATTACTACTCTGGGGGTTTGCGGACGAGTTTCCTTTGTACTTTGGCCAGACCATGTTTGCATGCCGAACGTATCCTTCTTCCACTAAACTGTGAATGTGCCGGGTGCACTTTTCAAATTTCCTCTGACGCTTCTCACACTATAGCACAAGCAAATGGGTTCTTTCAGGAAGGTCGCCTGGCTATAGCCATATTGGGTGGTGAGTTGTTTTTTCTGCCTGTGTATTGTGAAGGTCAGTAAATTGCTTGCCGATGAGTGTTTATGACAGGACAAAAAGAGACCGGTTGTAGTTCTGGGGAAACACAACCGGCGTGCCCAAGTCAAGGGTGTGTGGGGGGGGGGGTATCAAGGGCATGGCTATTAGCCGCCGCTTGCGGTCGAGATGGCTCAATACCTCATTTGACCAGATAGCCTTGAGGCATCGAGCCATCCCGCCTCCTTCACGACGCTCTTTTTCACTCTCTATAAAAGAGAACGGCCCTCCTGGTTTTTTTCGCATATTTCTCTGGGCAATCTATAAGGCAATCTCAAAGAATATGAATTATCCCTAACTTTTC
>DAOTTL010000634.1:0-6553 GCA_034438135.1 Ktedonobacteraceae bacterium
CGTGCCACCTATCAGATCAGCACTCCCATTGTATTTCATTCCCGGCTCACCATCTAGTCCAAAACGCAAAATAGGGAGCATGCCATGTCGAATACACCATCATCAATCAGCCCGACAAAACGGAAGCGTCTTCTCAAGACGTTTGGATCGTATCCCCAGGGATGGACAGATGAGGACCTTGAACGCTTTCTCACTGTGCTCTACGGCATGTTCAGTCATCTCTACACGATACCAGAACTCCGTCAGATGCAGATTAGCGATCCCTTCGATCGCTCCGAAACACCCCGTCAACTCACTGTGGTCGAGTTCGCAGACTGGTTAGAAGCTCTTCTTGCGTAACAGGCAGGAAAAAAAGGGTTCCAGGGGAGAGAGTGAAGAGCCTCCCGCTGCGCTGGCACGCTCTTTCTCTCTCTTTAGATAAAGAGTTCTGGATGCTGGTTATGAAGCAGATCCGCGCCGAGCCGTGCCACATCAGGGCTACACCGAAAGACCCGATCTGCTTGGAGCTCAGTATAGAGACGAACGATATGAGCCAGATGCCGCCGCGAGTTGGTTTGATTGAGCGCATGAAGCACTTCCTGAAGATACACGGCACCAATATCACCCCACCCACGGGCAATCGAAGCCTCTGCCTCAAGAAGCGTTGCAGAGAAGTACCGTTGTCGTGCCTGTGGATCTCCTCGTTGGTACACATTATCCAACGCTTCCAAAGCAAGGGTAGGCATTCCGCCTGCAAAGAGCGCTTCGGCTTTATCTAGATGAACCCATTCTGCATCCACGAACATCTATCAGACTGGCGTTAAACTCACCAAGGAGGCCATGGAGGCCGTGGAAACCCACCTTCAGCGCTTGCCTGCCTTGAAAAAGTGGTTCGTTGACATCACGTATCTCGCACCGCCTCTCCGGGATAGTTCATATTTCTGGCACTCCTAAGTAAACTGGCGCAACGCGCAAAACTGTTCGGTCTGAGGAAGCAGTTTTTTTGCTCAATGTGACTCATGGTTTCAATGGTTCGCTTCGAGCTTCGACCGGTGACAAAGAGCTTCGCCGTGTGATAGAATGCGTGCGAGCCGTTCCGTCAGCACCGATGGTACGGGTACGACTTTTGAGAAGAAGGGTCTGGCAGAGAGAAAAATGGCGCGCAAGGAGAGAGTGAACCAGGGGAAAACGGATCGGATGAACGAGTCCGATCACCGATCAAGCTCACGCTGATCAACCCGAGCTTGGCCTCTTGATCGAGCCCTATCGCCGTGAACTGCTCCTGCACTGTTATCGTCTCCTGGGGTTATTGCACGATGCCGAGGATGCGGTGCAAGAGACGATGCTACGCACCTGGCGTCACTTTGACACCTTTACGGAGAAGGGTCCTGGGTCGTTGCGTCGCTGGCTGTACACGATTGCAACCAATACCAGCCTGGATATTCTCAAGAAATGCTCACCGCGCACACTGCCAACTATGGCTTCTCCTGCATCGGACCCAACGAGACCGGTTGCCCCCAGAGGTACTGAGGTGCTCTGGCTTGAGCCGTTCCCTGACAGTTGGCTGGCAGAGGCGGAAGAGCAGGCGGAGAACCCAGAAGCGTGCTACACTAGGCACGAGAGTGTTTCACTGGCCTTCCTCACCGTCCTCCAGCTACTCCCACCTCGCCAGCGAGCCATCTTGCTGCTCTCGGATGTGCTTTCCTTTCGTGCAAACGAGATTACGCACTTGCTTGAAGTCTCGGTCTCAGCGGTGAATAGCGCTCTACACCGCGCCAGGATAACGCTCTCGAAAAACTATCAACGTGAGCAGCCTGAGAGGGTGCAGTTTGATCACACGAATGCCGCCATTGATGCCTTGCTCACCCGCTATCTCCAAGCATGGGAGACTGATGATGTGGATGGACTCGTGGCGTTATTGAAAGAAGACGCAACCCTCTCTATGCCACCGGTTCCTTCGTGGTACCAGGGACGAGACGCGATTCGCCGTGTGCTCTCGGCGGTTTTATTTCCCCCTGGCGTCCAAAAGCAGTGGCGTTTATCTCCGACGCGTGCCAATGGACACCCAGCATTTGTGGTGTATCGAGCTGATGAAGGAACACGCTCATTCATATCGAGCGTTTGCCGTTCAAGTTCTCAATCTTGATGGTTCACGACGCGATCAGCCACAGGTCACCGAGGTGACAGCCTTCCTTGGTGCGGAGCTTGTCACTTCCTTCGGATTCCCGCTTCAACTCCCCCAATAAAGGCACTATCCCGGGCTTGCCCCTCACTGGTTTTCCGAGCACAGCATTTCTTGACCGGTGTTCTAGACGAGCAGACACGGAACGTCATCCTTCCAGATGCAGAACCGCAGTAACAACAGAGACAAATATCGATCTCTATCATGCAGTGTGCCGATTGCTCCTGACAGAAATCGATACAGCCTCTTTGCTTGGTGTTTTCACTTGTATGTCTTTAGAATAGACTGCAAGAAATCGCGCACAGCACCTCTCTGCAATTCATCGTGGTAGGGTTGATTACGATAATTACGCAAACACTCGTAACAACTGGTCTCAGGGCCACAGCAATCATGCTTGACGCGCTGATAGGCCGCTTGAAACACGCCTGGCAGTTCTTCATATACTCGCTTCACATGCCCTGCTCCACCAGGAACATTATCAAAAAGAACCAGTGAGGTTGGTTCAGTACTTTTGTAAACATACAATGTCCCATCCAGATCTTCGCGTCGAATACTTAACGACTGAGACGCACCTTCGAGCAAAGCATAGACCAGGGAACGCCAGAGATGGATATCTCTTCTCATGGCAAATGAGCCTTCAAAGCGTATTTCGATCACATCTGTGAGAAAAGAATGGCCAAGATGATGTGTAGTCAGAGGACCCCCGCATGGCTTGCTCGTACGTGGATTACTGTGCCCTCCTGCCTGATATTTCTTCTTTCGAGAACCTGTAGAAGCATCGGGAGCCATTTCAGCGAAACCACACTGCTCACAAATCCGAAACCCTCGGTTGGCAAGTCCGCTATTGACCAGTGCCAGTTTTCCAAAACGTGAATAGTATGCCTCAATATGCATGACGGAACTGGAGAGCGCATCTACCAGATGAAATATTGGTTGCGCAGGAGACTGCCCCTGGTTCTGTGGCAGTTCGTACTCGGTGAAGTAGACCCGTGACGCATATAGTTTCTGTGGACGTGCCTCGCCCGGTTTTCGCATGGTGTTCCGGGCCACGAAACCAAACTCAGGAACAAGAAATGTATTATTCTTGCTTCCAGTGAGTAAACTTCCACATGTACAAAACGAAGGCAGAGCCTCAAGGCTATGAAGAAACCGATTGCAGTCTTTGCAGATAGTATAGCGATTGACAGGCCAATCTTTGTTCGGCTGCTTATACAGACCGCCACTGGTCCAAATATGATTTGCGGCTACAACTTCCGCTCCAGGAGCATACTCGGCAATAGCGATGCGCAAGTCACGCTCCAGTTGGATCATGGAAGCTTCTATATAAGGAAGATGGTCTGTTTTCAACATGACAACATCTGTAGGAAAACCATACTTAGGGAGCAGATTCCGCGAAGCAAAGAAACCAAGCAACGAACGACTACGGACAGTCCGCGCAACATGTTTGTAATGTGTAGCAGCGTGGTAGTCGGTAGTGTCCCTTGCCTTACTTTCCAGGTCTTCATACAGAGCCAGATCTCCCAGCACTTCCGCATTCACCCGTGTAAGCAAGTCGAGCAGGCCATCCTCCTCTGGTGTATGCAACCAGGCCCACTGTTCGATTCCCAACTCCTGGAAAAGCTCTTGTGACTCAGGCTCGTCCGACAGTAAAATACGCCGTAATGCCTCCTGCACATCCGATGGTTCTTGCATCGCAAACTCTTTTAGTAGCTCAGGCCCGGCAGGTTGCCCTTGAAAAAAACTTCCCAGGCTCTTAAATTCTAATGCATTCCGCTCGTGAAAAACAGATCGAAAGAATGCAGCGAGTAAGACTGCCTGCACGTGACGACGAGCGATTTTGGCATTTTTTAATGTAATATTCGGTGGACTTATACGGCCAGCTACAATTTTTTGTGGTTCTTTATAGTGTGTCAAATCGTGCGAACGACGCTGGGCGTAGGTAAGTGCAAAGGCGGCAGAGTCTGCACGTCGTCCGGCACGACCAGCACGCTGGATATAGTTTGCTGTCGTAGGAGGAACATTGCGCATCATTACCGCTTGCAACTCACCAACATCCACCCCCAGTTCAAATGTCGTCGAGCAACTGAGCACATTGACATCTCCACGGATAAATTCTTCCTGCACTTTTCCGGCCTCATCACTGGTCCACTGGGCTGTATGCTCTTTCGCAGTTAAAGCATAAGGTTCCATTAAACGATAAAGCGCCCGGTAATGATTTTCCTCCCGTTCTAGCATTTCGATTGTGCATATCTCTAACTGTCCAGAACAATTTAGTGTAGGACAACAACCTCGCAACGAGAGAGCAGCCAGAATATGGCAACGGTTGCAGCGATAAAGATGACCGGTCAGCAGTGGAACCATTTCCCAAAACGCGTAATCCAGGCAGTGGACAACTCCTTGTCTGGGAAGATTCTCGCTTACCAGATGCATGCGCCAGGAACGACTTTCCGTGAAATGTTTCCACAAACCTTCCAGAGCTTCCTGCACATACTTCTTGCGTTCTTCCTCAATCAGGAGATGAGGGGCGCATCGCAGCAGAAGCCTCGTGAGCAAATCAAAACGCCTATTACTCCCGCGCATGGGCAACCAGCTAAAAATACCGGCAGCACTATCGCTCTGACGATTGCGAATGTAGGAACGGCGATTGCGCGGGAAAAAAGCCTCACTCTTGGGCTCAACATCATCAGGAAAAGTAGTTACGCCCTGCTGACGCAAGGTATCGAGTAAGAGGGAGATCAACGTCCAGACCTCATCAGGCTGAAAATTCCAGGGAGCTTGCTGTAATATCGGGGGAGGTTGCCAACCCTCTGGTGGAACCAGACGAAACTGGATAAGACCTAAACCCTCCAGGCTCTGGCGATGGTCTAGAGTCATTAATTCTTGCATCAACCAAGTCGTTACCTCGCTCTTCCGAGCACTGCGGCTCTCTCTCTGACTAAACAGATGAGCGCTTTCTCCCTGGCGTAGCAAATAGGTAGCAACATCGTTAATTCGCAGTTCTCCCTGGCGGCCAGCAGCATTCTCAGAGAGCGTTTTCAAGATTAAGCGCCGATGAAGGACCTGCCGATAGGTTCGCTCAAGATAAGGAGCGAAAAACGCGGCATCCTGGCGGCTGTCAGCAAAGACCAGTAACTTTCGTCCACCACCTGGAAGAAATTCTGAGTCGGGATCAGTTGAGGCAGGTAATCGTTGATAGAGAGCCGTTGCCAGAACGCTGACCGGAGCATCCTGTCCCGTCAGAAAGCGGAAAATAACAGCATGGGTACTCCGTGCGCCACAACTCAGGCAATTGAGAGGAAATGGATGGCCTTTTAAATCAACTTTGTGCAACGTTACCTGTCTCGTACGGCAGGAGCAGCTACTCTGGCCAGCCGTTGAACACTCACCACAATGCAAGCAACATACCAATGGGGCCACTCTCTCCTCATGTGTTTCAAGCTGATGCTGATAGGTCACATATTCATCCTCATCCATACTAATAACTTGTGACTCTAAAAGGAAATAATCCGCTTGCTTTGCAGGGTCAGTTCTGTCGTCTGAAATCTGCTCCAGGTGCCCTACGCGTCCCTGAGATGGCTGGTTTCTCACACTATCCCAATGAATACGCCCGACCACATATGCGGCCCCACAGCGCGAACAATTCGCTAGCTCAACAACCTGTCCACTGCACTCAGGACAACACATGCGTCGTTGCAAAAAGATATGAGGTTGACGGTCCTGGTGTGCATCAGCATTAAGGCAGGCAAAGACACCTTCCAGAGCACGGGCAAAACCATGATAGCGTGCAGGTAACAATGAGAGGTGCTCATTGGAAGGGCACGCTCGTGCAGCCAGATCGACCAGGGCAACTAGATATTTCTCCGCCTCTGCTTCTTCGGGAAAAAGCTGCTGAGCCATTGTATACAGATTGGCCGGTTCAAAGGTCAAATATTTTTGGAGGCGATGCACTCGTTGATCGCCTTTCAGAAGATGATAAAGAAAAATCTCTAGTATTTGCCCCGCACGCGCGGATAGGGAGAGCATGCTGTCTTGTTTACTCAAAGCAACGCGTGCGGCTAAAGCAGCAGCGTCAACAACCGCAGAGGGGATTGCATATTGACGTGCAATCACAACGAATGTGGTTATCATGTTCTCGGGACTATCTTGGTCCTCTGAAAGAGTGGAAGTGAAAGTTGAAAGTTGCTGTTGTAATGCCAGATATCCTCCTGGCAAACTGGTTCCCCAAACAGATTCTAGTGCGCTCAAAGGCACGCGTGTAGCTTCAACCACATCCCCATCCTCAGGCCAGTCTTCTTGCCAGAGAAATGATTCTCCGAAGAGTGTACCGGCGAATGCAGTAGCAGTTCCAAAGTCAGCCTTCCCCCGCCCCATAGTCGCACTGGTTGCGATACA
>DAOTTL010000635.1:0-9084 GCA_034438135.1 Ktedonobacteraceae bacterium
GCGCTGTTTTGACGGAGCTGCTCGGATGGTCGGGGGAGCTACCCTGGCCTCCGAAAGAGCTGTTTCGAGCAACACAGCCGCCCTGAGCGGCGCAGAGAGATGGAGCAGCTTTTGTTCGGCAGCGTGGTAATCATCTAGAGCCAGCGTAAGTTCTCCTTTTTCCAGATACACTCCTCCTCGTCTGTAGAGCACAGCTGCCTGGAGTTCGTCTTCCTGGAGAAGCGTGTTGAGATCGTCTGTTTTATTCAAGTGCTCAAGCGATTTGCTGAATCTCCCCTGATCTCGGAAGATGCTTGCTGCGTGAATATGGAATTCGCACAGAGCAGTTACTACCTCGAAACGCTCCGAGGATGTGGTGGTCGGATAACGCTCATATAAACGCTTCAACGTAGCATCAAGGGTGATGAACACCTCTTGAGAAGCACCTTCATTCTGTCTCCAAAATCCTGTCAGCTTGTCTCGTACCTCCTCATAATCGATTAGATCCGAGACGATCAAGACCTTTGGCACAGGAATACCTTGCACGCTTTTATTCGATTGCTGTGGGAGCGCTGCTAGTCCCAGAAGGAGAGGGGGAATGTCGAAAAGATGAGCGAGAAACCTTCTCCGTGAAATGTCGTTCAAACTGGTATCCTTTAATTCCATTTCTCTGATTGCCAGTTCTTGTTTGCCTAAGATGCCGAGCATCTTTGGGGTTTGCGCTAGTGGTGTCGGCGTTTGACGCACAATTCTTAGGAAAGTCATATGGCTAATTGTCATCAGAGAAAGGCACTCAGAATAGCTCTGGCCTTCCCTCCCAGTGCTCGCCGACTTCGAACAACGCTTGAGTACAACGTGTCGTGCGGCGAGCATACACGCTGGCCAATTCTAGGAACCGCTCAGCGAAAAATTTCCGCTTGTAGAGAGTATTGTAGCAAAAGAAACGACATACCCTGGAGATGCAATCAGAGCGTTTTTCCGCCATAGGGCATGTCCTGAAGCGTACGAACATGGTGCCTGTGGACACGAGAGTCTACCTGCTGGCAAAGAGGGCAGGTAGCTTCAGCTCGGTCGCGCAAAAGAGACAGGGGAGAGCCAGCTCTGCAATTTCGATCCGCGTCAGACGCATGTTTCCTTCCTTGTCTCCCACTTTAATAAATCAGCTTCCTTTTTGCAGTAGTAACCTCAAAGGCAAGATCTGATTTGTACGTTTCAGAAATGGCCTGATAGGTACTGTATTCAGCTCTGCCCCAAGTTGACAATGCTTTCTTTGTCTTGTTTAATCTCAATAAAAGATTGAAAATAAAAGAACATTGCAGTATACTTCTTTTTGAATACAAGCATTTCTTTTTCCTACTTCAGTCGTCTGTCTATGCATGCCTATTATTTACCAAGATTTTGCTCATGAGTGGAAAGACAACATCAGCATGAAGCAACGATGGGCCATTCTCGTAGATCTTGATCAAACGCTGATTGAGACTTCAGCGTTAGCTGAATTACGTCGCCAAAGAAAATGGTCGCAGATCTACCAATCCTTTCATTTGACGACTCTTCCTGCTGGAACACATCACTTCCTTCAGGTCGTGCAAAAATATGCATCCCTTTCTCTAGGTATCGTTACCACTTCGCCCCGACCCTATGCAGAACAATTACTCGCCTATCATCACTGCCAAGTACCAGTGGTTGTGGCTTATCATGATGTCTCTCGTCAGAAACCCTTTCCCGATCCTCTCCTGATGGCAGCAGAAAAACTGGGCATTTCTCCTAGAAACAGTTTCTATGTTGGAGACACTCCTGATGATATTACAGCCGCGATCCGTGCATCTGCTATTCCTATAGGCCTCTCTTGGAATAACTCGCTAAGAGGAAAGATACCCCCCACAGTTCCAATTTGTAGCACTTGGAATGAAGTGTTACAGGAGATATCAGCCACCATCAAAAAGAAGGAGCAGGAAAGTGAAATATGAAGCCATAGAGCTAGCTATGCAATGGGAGCAGCAGAATCTTTCGCTTGTCAAATACAGTCCACAAAGCTCTGATCAAGGACTCACCGCGACCTCCAAATTCGTACTCGATTTTAAAAACAATCAGCCGTCCGCTTTGCAAAAAGCGAGATCACTGGTACTTCAAGCGCTCAGAGAAATTGAGAATGACTCACCCGAATACCTTCGAGGGTATCTTGTTACCGTCCCATCACACACAATAAACCAGGGAAATACACCTTGTGAATATCTATGCGCAGCATTAGTAGAGGCATTTCCTCATCAGTATGTCCATCTTAAGCAAGCATTAAGAAGAGTTGCCGAAGTCCCAAAATCGGCAACATCAGGCCGAGGGAACCGCCCTAGTTATAACGATCATTGTCATTCTATTCGCTATATCCACCCAGCCTCTATTCGCTCTGGGGTACCAATCATCCTTGTTGACGATATTCTGACGAAAGGAGAGACATCTCGTGCTTGTCGTGCTATACTAACAAGAGCAACGAATTGTCAAAATATCCCTGGTTTATTTCTAGCGAGGACAACTTACTAGCACTTCAAGCGCAAAGCGTACACAAACACTATGCGTATGGCGGGGACAGCATGAAGACAGATACAACAGAAGATGCATTGTATATTGCAATGTTATACCAAATATCTGGCATTGGCCCACAATCAATTCTTCGTATCATCACGAGTTTTCCTTCTGCTGACCTTTTCCATCAAGCATCCTCTACCGAATTAACAGAAAAACTTGGAGAAAAGCTTGCTTCCACGCTTTCTCTTCATCCAGAAGAGTGGTCTCGTCTTCGTGAAATTGTCAGGAATACATTCTATGAAACTGCTGCACAGGATATTGTCACCATCCCCCTCAACAGCCCTCTCTATCCTCCTCTCCTCAAATTAATTCATACTCCGCCAGTTCTGTTATACGCCAAGGGTGATATTGACTTGCTCCAGCAGACAAAATCTGTTGCTATTGTTGGAACGCGCAATCCAACGCAAAAAGGGCGGGAGATGGCTTTTTCATTGGCTCAACGCTGGGTTACCTACGATTATGTTATTGTGAGTGGATTGGCAAAGGGAATAGATGCAGAAGCGCATAGGGGAGCAATCGATGTCAAGGGAAAAACAATCGCAGTGATGGGAACGCCACTTGATAAGATCTATCCAGCTGAGAATAAGGATTTGGCTCAACGCATTCTTGATACGGGAGGATTATGGCTCAGTGAAATAGGCCTTGGTCAAGCAAGCTCTAAGAATGCCTTTGTGCAACGTGACAGGCTACAAAGTGGTCTATCGCTCTGTGTTTTTCCTGTGCAGACAACCCGTGATGGCGGAACCATGCATGCAATACGATTTGCAGATGAACAAAAACGCTATGTGATCTGTCTTCAACCCCCATCATCTGAAGAACATGAGAAGCAATATGATGGTGTTTGGTATCTTCTTCGAGAGAAGAAAAAAGCGTGCTTAGATATAACAAAAATAGAGCACTATGAGCGATGCCTGCAACGATTTGCTCAATTAGAACAGAAACTTTCGCAAGAGGAACGAACGGGGGCAAGAAAAAGAATTGGAACGACTAGCGTTCAATCAGTGGACACGGAGGTCTCTGGACTGTGGGTGACGCCCACAGCAGTGCAATCTCCTCAAGGAAAAGGCTCCATTGGCAAGGTGATTGGCAACTACCTCATCACAGAAAAGATGGCTGGTGGAAGCCACGGTCACTCTTATAGAGCAGAGCATACTTCCGTTGTTAGGCGTCCTGTTGTTATCAAATTCCTCAACGTCTCTTTAGAGAAAGAGAAAGAAAGGGATCAGTTCGCACAAGCAGCAGAAGAGTTCCTCTTCAAACTCAAGCATCCTTACATCCTCCCCATGCTGGACTTCGATTTCATAAAGCATCAACCCTATGTCATCTCGCCTTATCTCACAGCGGGTTCGCTCCGCAACTTGCTCAAACAGCAGCCTCGTCTTCCCTTCAATCAAGCGCTAGCTATTCTGAGTCAGGTCGGCCAGGCACTCCACTATGCACACCAACACAACATCGTTCATGGCAATCTCAAACCAGAGAACATTCTTTTTGATAAAGCAGGAGATGTGTTGCTCGCAGATTTTAGAGGAATATTCTCGTATCAGACAGGAAAGCAAGACTTCCTTCCCACTGATCTCCCATACTATATGGCTCCAGAGCAATTCAATAGAGACACAACCAAAGAAAGTGATCAGTATGGATTGGGATGCCTTGCATACGAATTAGTGACAGGTCGTCCTCCCTTTACTGCGACTGGCTTCCAGTTAATGGGCAGCAAACATCGAATAGAGCAGCCTGTCCCTCCTACACACTATAACCCTCAAGTGACTGGAGATGTCGAAAGAGCTATCCTTCGAGCACTCGCGAAAGAAAAAGCTGAGCGTTACTCAGACATTCCTGCTTTTCTCGTAGCTCTACACGATCCTCAAGAAATAGACAGAAGACGGTTGGAAATGCTCTTGACACCATCTCCCTGGATAACTCAACTAGGACGAGATTTTTTCAAGCCCAGGCAAGGAAAATGGTGGCCGGAGGGGAAAGAAGAGCATTCTATCGAAGTATTTATCGCCGATGTGGAACACAGTATGGAAGCGTTTCTAGATGCTAGAGCAGCAATGACGTCTGAGCAGGATGCTGCTCACTTCTACAATGCCAAAGGGTTGGCCCTCTATAACCTCCGCCGCTACGAGGAAGCCTTGGCGACCTTTGAGCAAGTCATTCACATCGATTCTACCGTTGCTGATGCATATAATAATCAAGGAAAGACGCTCTATAAACTTCGTCGCTATGAAGAAGCTCTCAGTGCCTACGAGCGAGCGATTCAAATTGATCCGCACTCTACTGATGCATATACCAACAAAAGCATCATTTTATGCGAGATGCAACGTTATGACGAAGCGTTAGCTGCGACTAGACAGGTCTTACATCTCTCTCTCTCTCAGGCCAGGGAATATTACGATCAAGGGCAATCCTTCTATCATTTTCAACGCTATAGAGAGGCATTCGACTCCTATGAGAAAGCGTTGATGCTTGCAAGTGAGATTCTTAACGAGTACGAAGTTGAGAGTCAGCACACACTACGACGTCTTGCAGAGGACAGAGCACCTTATGCTTCTAATGAAGACCATCCTATTGTGGTTAATAATATCTAGGTATAAGGGACTTGAGAAACCTACATTATCCTAATTTTATGGACTAGGACTATTGCTATAGCACTGAAATGAAGCGTGCTATAGTCTGACACAACGAGAGGAGTGCGGTGGTTATCCCTATACTGATTCGCCCTACCTTCTGGTAGAACGCGCCTTTTGCCAAACTTCAGATTGTTCCAACAAATGCGAAGTCCGTTACAACCTGGCCCAATCATGACGAGGCATTTCACGACATTATCATGCAAGTCAATCAGGTTGTTTCTGAATTGCACCCTAAGCACGCGCGAGTTGCAGCCCGACCAGAGGCCGTCTGTGCCTCCTGAAGGAACACGCAGGTTTGCCTGTTTCGGATGGATACGAACAAAGAACACGTATGAAGTGAAGGAAAGAGCAGAAGGTTTGAGCAATCAACAGAAGAGCATATTATTGTGTCTTTATCAAAGCTCAGCCGAGTAATAGACAATATGGTCCCCATTACTGTTTATGCGGACATAAGCTTGCGAACCAACCGCTGATCAATGATCTGATCAATGGAATATGGGATGGATTTGATCTCGACAGGAGACTAGCCGAGTTGGACGAGGAGGAGGGAGAATATCATGTCTTTTATCCATACGATCCACGTCTCCTGAACCGTCATGGACGCTGGAAGTCAGCGCTTGAAACGAATATTGTGTTAACAGATCTCCAGAAAAGTGAATTGGATGACTTGTTGCCAGGGTTGATGCAATCCTGATTTGATGACGGCTCTGATCCATGGACACTCCAGCATATTCGGGAGATGCTCAAGCAAGCTGGTTGGTCTGGCTCTATGCCTATAGTTCGTTCCTGGTTGCTTGGGGTAAAGCAGATCAAGCGTGTCGATCAGGACTTCTGGCTACCTGTTAAGTTTCTCCCTAAGGATGTCAAACGCACACGGCTTCAAGTTTTACCTATCAGGTCAATGCGTTCTGACGATATGCAAGCTCTTGATGATCAGTTCACATATGTTCCGAAAAAGTTGGTCGAGGACAGCTACAAACTACTTGCACCACAGAGTGTGGATTCTGTCATTATCGGAGGAGAGGTGACAGCCATGACTGCCCGGTGGACCACAATTTTGCGTACTATCAACCTGCTCGAAGGCTTTCTGTCCATTCCAGCGAGTGTACGTGCGGTTTACTCGCCAGCAGTGCCAGGAGAAGAGCGTTTGTACAAGCTTCTCGATGCGGTATGGCATGAGGATGGAGAGCATTTCTGGCTCTGGCTTGATCGTCAGAAGCACAGGTTTTACGGTCCAGGTCTGTTAAGTAAAATCGAGTGGAATGCGCCAGGCGATGTCTTGCGTATTGAGTGGGTTCCCGATGTGCTGACGATTTTTTTCACAACTTATAACGAACAAATACAACAAGAAGAGGCTCGTCTGATCGATCAGGAGTCCCTAAAGGGGTTACGTGGCGGGTTGGGTGAATCGTATCGCGACTCAGTTCAGCGTATTCTGAGTATGGCCCCCGAAGGTCTAACACTACAAGAGATCATGCAAACCCTCTCCGTGCGTCTGGGGCACACGGTTCACCATGGCACAGTTTTTGCGATGCTGAACAGGGGAGGCTTCGTGAGGCGAGATCAGCGTTTGTTTGCCGCACCAGATGATGCTATGGCCCGGCTTTCTCTGCGTACAGCCTTGATGACAATCCTATTGCCTGAGAGAGAAGATCTCGATAAACATCAACCTCCACCCAGCCTTGGAGAGCAAATCCACCAACAAACACAGGCTATCATGCGCAGACTGGAATAAATCGATCGTTTGCTGTAGGCGATCGGTAGGCATTCTCAATATCTCATCTCCTTCTTCGTCGCATGTCAATGCCAGGAGATGAGATAGGACGTAGTGGCAGATGAAACCATCCATAACAGCAACCGCCTATAAGGCAAAAAAGAAACGCGAACGAAAGAGGCAGAGAGAAAAGCAGCATGAGCAAAAGACTCCCGATGAGAACGAGCACCAGGAGCATGCCCCAGCCCAATTCCTGGCAGCGAAAACATTGTACACAAAGCCAGAATGGTAAGCCCCGCCACAAAGAAGGCCTCCGTAAAGAAGCCAGAATGAAAAACCTCTTTGCCCGCTGAAAATCCAACCACTCATAGACAGTGCCAGGCAACAGAGGATAATTCCTACGACTTTACTGTCGCGAGATCGCTGCAATGCTTGTTTTCGTCGAGGTGATTGAGGACGTTTTCGATCAAGAACAGGCTTCTGATTCTAGCGGAAAAGAGGCATGTCATCGAGATCATCATCAGCAAAAGGCACGCGTTTTCTCCTATTAGGACGTGGTCCACGGGGAAGGATGGGGCGGACTGCTCGTCTGGGGATGTTCTGATGTCTTTGCTCTTCCTCTTCTAGCGGACGGAGGGGAGAGTCTCCATGAAGTTCCGGGAAACGAGGAGGGTTTATGAGGCGGGGAGCGATTGGCAGGGAGAAATCACCCTCCTCATAATCCTGGGGAAGGAAAAGACGATTTTCGCCCAACCATCGCTGGTTTCTTTGATGACGAGGGGAGAGAAGCGGAGAAAAAAGATCCTCTTCCATAGGAGGTGCCGCTGGACGCTTGCGTACTGGGGGCTGCGTTTGAAGCGCAAGCAAGAACGCGTCAATAGTTTTATGTCGCCTATGATGATCTTTCTCTAACGCTTTGAGAATCGCTAGATCTACATGTCGAGGGATGGTAGGAGTCGATGCGTGCAACGAAGGTGGAGTAGTGTAAAGGTGCTGATACATCAGTGCCTCTTTTGAGTGTACGCGAAAAGGCGGATTGCCAGTCAGCATTTCGTAGGCGACACATGCGAGTGCGTATTGGTCACTCTGTCGGTGGCTCTTGCCGCGAAATTGCTCAGGTGCCATGTAAGAAGCCGTTCCGACTTGATCGCCGTATTTCGTGCTACTTGATTCAAGAACAACTGCAATCCCAAAATCTGCGAGTAGGGCTTGCTTGTTCTGATCAAAGAGAATGTTTTCGGGCTTTATATCTCGATGAATAACTCTCCGTCTGTGATCATACTGTAAGGCTGTTCCAATACGGAGAAGTATAGGGAGTACCTCTTCAAAGCTGAACGGGTAGTGACGCTTCTCAAGGTGATCTCGCAAAGAACCGTTAGGAGCAAAAGTCATAACGAGGTAAGGGATATTTTTTGCCAGGACGCGACGTTCTATATTTGCCTCTTCTAAGTGAATAATGCATGGATGCTCTAGTTTTTCTAGCAGGCGAGCTTCTTGACGGAATGCTCGACGTGTCTTTTCTGATTCAACATTTCCAGCAAAGGTCTTCATTGCAACTGGATGCTCTAAGCGAGGGTGCTTACAGAGATAGTGTGATTTGACAATCTCTTTGTCCTCGCCAGTGACACATATGCTGTCCAGCGGCTGGCTCTCATCCTTGCTTGACACTCCTCACAAAATCAGGCCAATCCTCGTTTTTTGCCTTTTTCGTGGTACACTTTGTGCAGGAATTTCCACGAGGGAGATGTGACTCATGAACACGCGCATGGACCAGGCCCAATTTCAGCACTACTGCCGCGAACAGCATTTCACTGCCCAGACCCAGGATCTCCTCGCCCGTTTACGTCATTCTCCACCAGCAGCCAGAAAGGCAACAATTCGGGGCGAACTCGTCATCTATCCCCCTCACACGCCGCTGCGCATTCCACGAGCGAACAAAGGCCCTCTGTGGATCAGGCAAGGGACAACCTGGACCAAGAGGTAGCAGGGAAAGCGGCCATTTAGCGCAGTGGTCATGGACGGCTTACAGCTCCGCTCCGGCTAAGGCTGATCTGGCCGGTAGGTGAGGACGATGACGCCGGAACTGAAGGTCCTGGTCTCGATCAGCTTCAGAACCTTCTTCTCGCTTCCCTCTCGGAAGAGACGCTTGCCGCTGCCCACCACGACCGGGAAGACCAT
>DAOTTL010000636.1:0-12723 GCA_034438135.1 Ktedonobacteraceae bacterium
TTCGGCCAGAGAGGTTTCCTGGGAGGAGGAGTACGGAGATGGGGCGAGTAAGGATGAGCATCTGGAGACACGCAGGTCGAGGAAGTGGGGACCGCCTTCACGTGTGCAACTGGGAAACTGGTTGTCTTTCGGGGGAGTGGTGTTGCTTGGGGCGTTGTTGCGCTTCTGGGGATTGGGCGATAAACCATTGCACCATGATGAAAGCTTGCATGCCTATTATGCGCTTCAGCTTCTTCAACATACGGTCTGGGATTGGACGGGGTGCGTGGCTGGTACTGATAATCTCTGCTACTCGTACAGTCCATGGTTGCATGGTCCTTTTCAGTTTCATGCAATTGCTCTGGTCTATCAAATTTCGCGTTGGCTCGGTGTTGTGGATAACGGGGTTAATACGACGACGGTGCGTATTGCGGCTGCGACTCTGGGCACAGTGGTCGTGGGCCTTCCTTATTTCTTGCGCGATTATCTGGGAAAAGTGGGTGCGTGGCTGGCCTGTTTTCTCCTGGCAATTTCACCCAGTATGGTCTACTTCTCGCGTTTTGCACGTGAGGATATCTATATGGCCTGTTTTACCCTGCTGATGGTTGTTGCGGCGCTGCGCTATGTGCGGGATCGTCAAATGCGCTGGCTTCTTCTGGCAGCGGCGGGATTGGCTCTGGCCTATGCCACCAAAGAAGCAACTTTTCTGACCGTGGGACTGTTTGGTGGCTTTGCTCTGGCTATAGTCGCCTGGGAGTGTGGGGTGAGGTTTCAGTTGCGGGCGCGTTTTCCTGCGCGAGGAAGGCTGTTACCGAGAACGTTTGCGCCTGTTATTTTGTTGTTCTATGTGCTGGTTGGGGGTATTTTTGCGAAATTCTTCTTTAGCTGGCTGAAAGATCTCTCTGTATTTATTACAAATCCGGCTCATCTGGTTGAATCTGATCTATTTGTGGCGAATCTAAAGAATATCACGGTTTCATTGCTCCCCTGGTTGGGTATTGTGTTCGGCCTCTTTGTTCTTAGTCTCCTGTTGCGTGAGATGAGGGGAAAGGTTCCATCGGCGAGACGCTTCCGTCTGGCTGCCCGTTTTGATCCTCGTTCTCAAAGGTTACTACATACTCTGCTGAGCATATCCTGGACAGACGGATTTTTCGCACTCGTTATTGCCTGTGCGATTTTTCTGGTGCTTTACTCTGCACTTTTTACGAATCTACGTGCTGGGATTGGAGATGGGATCTGGCAGGGACTCTATTACTGGCTTTCGCAGCAGGAAGTGGCACGTGGTGGACAGCCATGGTATTATTATCTGATGTTGATCCCACTTTATGAACAGATAGGGGTAGTATTTGCTCTGGTGGGAGTGGGACGTAGTCTGCTGCGTCCGACGCGTTTTCGGCTGTTTCTGGTGATCTGGTTTGGGGGGAGTCTTTTTCTCTATTCCTGGGCGGCAGAGAAAATGCCCTGGTTGATGATTCATATCGTCATTCCCATGTTATTGCTGGCTGCTCTGGGCCTGGAACCGTGTCTGCTTCTGGCCTGGTGGTGTATACAGCGGCTATGGGAGAGGGTTAAATCGGCTGCGAGTGAGGGAGATGTTTCTCTGGGGAGGGCGTCAGATCTGTCGGCCCGAAGGGTCGGCATATGGAGCGGTGTATCTGCCTGTATGGGCGTGCTACTGGCTCTGCTTCTGCTGCTTCCAACCTTGCAGAATATGTATCAGGTATCATACAAGGATGCGGCTGATAGTCAGCACGAGATGATGGTCTATGTGCAAACGACCGTGTATGTAAATACTGTCATGGCAAAAATAGCTGAGGTAGATCAGAAGCTAGATAGTGGCCAGCATCGATTACATATTGGGGTCATGGATGGAGCTGCGTGGCCTTTTTTCTGGTACCTGCGTGATTATCCCAACACCTGTTTTAGCTATCCTACTGCCTGCCCTGGTTGGGTGGGCAAGACGCCAGTGATTATAGCTGCGGACGGGGATCAATTAAATAACGTTGAGCAGCAATTAAGCTCTACATATCAATCACATATCTATCTCCTGCGTGGTCAGTTTGACCAGGGGTATATGCCTCCTCAGTGTGTGCCAACAGCTCAGACGGCCTGTGCGCCCCAGCCCTATGTGGGGTATGGTCCGGGTCTCTGGTTGAGCTATGGGGACGATCCGCCGCAGGGGGCAAGCTTTAATCTTGTCCTGGCGGTTCAACATATCTGGCGCTGGTGGTGGCAGCGTGTGCCGTTTGGAGACAGCGATGGAGGGGATGGTGGATATAATATGGAGCTATTTATTCAGAATGGAAATGGCGTGTTACCCTGAAGATGAAGATGAGTCTTTCTACTCAATGGAAAGAAAGAGGAAGTGGCAGACAGACCTTTACACGGGTTCGACTCGAACAGAGTAGAATCTTACAAAAAAGCCTGGCAGGCTCTGAAAGAGGGAGTGGCGTGTCTGAGCGAACGGTAGTTCAGGTAAAGCGTTCCACTATCAGAACCACCTGGCGCTGGCTCTGGGTGGATATTCTGGTGCGCATCTTGCCGATGACGGCAGTACCTTTTATCTTTATAGCCATTGTACATCAACCCCCGGCTTTCCTGGGTCTTACCCTGGATAACTGGCCACTTTCGCTGGGTCTTGGTCTGTCTATAGGACTGGCGATGGTTGTTTTCTCCGTTGCTTACCGCAGGGTGTTCCTGGGACCATGGTTCCGCTGGCCAACGATCGGCGACCATTTTTTACAGGGATTTTTTTATCTCTGTATCAATGGGCCGGTGGAGGAATTTTTTTTCCGTGGGTTTCTGCTGAGTGCGGTAACCTGGTGGACTGGTTGGATTGGTTGGGGCTGGCTGGTCAGTACGGTTGTCTATACGCTCTATCACCGTCTGGGCAAATGGAACTGGCGGAGTGTTGCGGGCGTTGGGCTGGCTGGTATTCTTTTCAGTACTCTCTACGTGGAACAGGCCAGACCATGGTCGCTTTTGCTCGTCGTTATTGTGCACGGGTTTACCACCTGGGGCTTTCTGAGTCTGGGCGATGAAGTGTTGTATCGCTTCTGGAAGAGGAAACAGATATAGAGGTTTTTGGGAAAGATAGCTCCTCATTGAATCGCAGATATCCTATAGCGTTACCTTCGGTTAGACCGAACGTCTGAGCCTATGTGGATCTCCTGGAACGTCTGGAGTATACCTATTTTTCCCGCCTCATCTGAGGGGGGCTGAAACGAGAAAAAGCAACGATGAATAGAGACGGGGGAAGCGATTTGCAACAACTTCACGGTCTATCCTGGCTAGAGACGAGATATCAGGTCGTACGACGCCAGGCAACTGTTCCTACTTTGACCGCTCTGGTAGGAATTATGATCGTGCTCATCCTGTTGCTCGTACCGCCACTTCCCTGGAATATGCGCCTGCCTCTTTACCTGGTAGTGATGGTTTGGACAATCCTGCGTCCGCGGATTGCTCTCTACCTGCTGGCCTTTGCTGTCCCCTGGGGTTCCCTCGATTTCATAAGCGCAGGCGGCTTGCGTCTGAACAGCGCGGACGTTCTGGTTGGTTTCCTGGCTGCTGGGTGGCTGATGAGTTGGGTGCTGCCAGCAGGTATGCGCGGACAGGGGGATGATAAAAGTGAACGAGCAATGTTTCCAGTCCATCTGGCCCTGGCTACCCTGGCCCTGCTGGGTGTCATGTTTCTCTCCATGCTTGTAGCGATCAATATAAAAGACAGTCTGAAAGAGATCTTCAAGTGGCTAGAATTTCTGGTGGTGATCTTACTGGGTGTGCAGTATCTACGCACTCGTCGTCAGATCTGGACACTGGTGGCTTGCATTGTCATTGCTGCGGTCACTCAGGCCTTCTTTGGCTATGCTCAGGCTATTTTTAATCTGGGACCAGAAGCGTTTATCCGCAGTTCGGCTCTGCGTGTCTATGGAACCTTTGATCAACCGAACCCCTATGCCGGGTACCTTGATATGGCCCTGGTGGTGGTGATAGCAATTGTGCTCTTAGCGCATGACCGGGTTCTGCGCATTTGCGCGGGTATTGCTACCTGTTTGATTGGGATAGCTTTTGGACTCTCTCAATCGCGTGGTGGACAGGTCGCGTTGGGTGCGGCTCTGCTCTTCATTTTTTTGACAGGCCTGCCGCGCGTGCGCATCTGGCTGCGATTGTTCATTGTCGCGGTCTTTCTCGCATTTGAAGGGATAGCTGCTGGCTTTATTCCGCTCACCTTGTTCGATCAGGTTGGACATTTTTTAGGTCTCACTGGCATTTCGCTCGCCCAGCCGAGTTCACAGGATTTTTCGACAGCCGAGCGTCTGGCCCACTGGATTGCAGGTATCAGTATGTATCTGAGCCATCCTATTCTAGGGGTAGGTATTGGCAATTATCCAGATGTGTATTCCCACTATTACATCACTATTTTTACAAACTCGTTAGGTCAGGCTCACAATTACTATATCAACATAGCAGCTGAGACCGGCACCATCGGTCTGATCGTCTACCTGTTCTTTGTCGCCTCTATGCTGGTTGCGGGAGGAAGCGCCGTGCGTCGGCTCTGTACGCATTACTGGTCGGTGAGAGATCATTTGCCACGTTCTGAAAAGCGCGTGCCATTTCCTCCAGGAACGGGCAAGAAATTTCAGCTTTTAGTGCAGCCGACCAGATGGTCCGCGTACTCCCGAACCTCGGAGCCGTGGCAACTCTTTAAAAAGATTGCCGATGATCGCGCACTGTCCATTGGATTGCTGGCTGCGCTCGTTACTATCTGTGTTCATAATCTGGTAGATGATCTGTACGACCATAGTTTGACCAGTTTGATGGCACTTCTCCTGATTGCTCTGATTCGTTTAGGAGCCATTGCCGCTCGTGAGTAAGTTTTTTTTCGCCAATCGAGCGTAAAGGACTTGACAGCTTTATGATGGCTGCACTATAATCACTCAGCAGGTCCAAGAGGGATAAGGTACACGTTACACACCGCGCTTTGTCTGTGTTGTGCCTCTCGAAATGGGACTAAAGGGGGGTGATTTCTGATGACACAGGTCAAAATTGGTGAGAACGAATCATTTGAAACGGCTTTAAAGCGTTTCAGTCGCAAGATTCAGCAAGAAGGAATTCTGGCTGAAGCCCGCCGACGTGAACATTATGAGAAGCCAAGCGTGAAACGCAAACGCAAAGATGCTGCTAAACGGCGCAAAATGGCGCGAAAAAGTTAAGAGTAGCTGCTTTTCGGGTTCGCCTCTACCAATATGCTCAATTATGGTAGAGATGCGAACCTTTTTTTTGTATAAAGACACAGAGGAAATTATGATTGGTCCAGAGCTAGATGCAGATAACCCTGCCATCGATATGTCTATACGTACCGGTCATGGACAGACGGATGAGATAGTGAAGGAATGCCTGGAAAACCTGGAAATTGAGGCGATGGTGAGACGTACCTTGCAGATAGTGCAGGTTCAAGAGCAAGTAATGTTGACCGTAGTCGTGATTGGTGATGAGGAGATGCAAGCTCTCAACAAGCAGTATCGTCAGCAAGATAAACCTACTGACGTGCTTTCGTTTCCTTTGTTAGATCTCCCACTGGTTAAGGCCACAGAAGAGTATCTCTGGCAAGAGGCAGAAGGGGAAGAGGTTGGAGAGTCAGAGGAAACCAATGTTCCACAGCCAGCCTTCGTTACTCCTGAAGGATTGCCTACAAATCTGGGAGATATTGTGATCTCCTGGCCGACTGTACAGATCCAGGCCAATGCCGCCGGACACAGTGACGCTGACGAGTTTTTGTTTCTGCTCTGCCATGGAGTATTGCACCTGGTTGGCTATGATGATCAGACTGAAGCTGGCTATGGAGAGATGGTACGTTTGCAAAAGCAGATCCTGAGCGCAGAAAATCATACGAGTTAAACCATGGCCAAGTTGCGTTCATCCGAGGAATCCGAGCGAGGCGAATTTACAAAATTCATCCTCGGTTTTCGCTATGCCTTTCGCGGATTATGGTACGCGCTGCGCACACAACGCAATGTTCGTGTGCATCTGGTAGCCGCACTACTTGTAACCCTCGCCGGCATTCTCTTGCATCTGGCGGCGATAGAATTCGCGCTTCTCTATGTAGCAATCACAGGTGTTTTTATCGCCGAGATGTTTAATACGGTTAGCGAACTTTGCGTAGATCTGGCGATGCCGGAATACCATCCCCTGGCACGTATTGCGAAAGATGTTGCGGCTGGTGCTGTACTTTTAAGTGCGTTACTGGCGGTTGTAATTGGACTGTTTGTCCTGGGGCCGCATCTGTGGACCTTGCTTCACCTTTAAGGGAGTTGTCCTTCCTGATGGTTCATGTTGGAGTGGCATCGGTTCTGGTTAGCGGGGAAACAGAGGACGAGCCATGTCGTAGGACTCGTTCTCATGTTTTCCGATGTGCTCTCTCTATTTCACGCGCTCGGCGTACTGTCCGGTGCGTGTATCGACGCGAATACGGTCGCCAGGGTTCACAAAAAGGGGCACATTCAGTATTGCACCAGTCTCCAGTGTGGCAGGTTTGGTAACATTGTTGGCCGTATCTCCGCGAACTCCAGGTTCAGCGCTTTCGACGGTCAGTTCCAGGAAGTTAGGCAGCTCGACGGCGATAATGTTCTCGTTTTCGACCAGCATCTCTACTACATCTTGTTCTTTCAGAAAGCGTATTCCATCGCCTAACATGGTTTTGGAAACTGGTTGCTGGTCATATGTTTCGCTATTCATAAAAATATAATCTTCGCCATCAACATAGAGGAATTGCCAATTCTGGTGCTCGACGCGCACAACATCAATCTCTTCTCCTGCGCGAAATCGTTGTTCCATCACACGGCCAGTTTTCAGATTTTTCAGGCGTACGCGAACGAACGCACGCCAGTTACCAGGACTGACATGATGGAATTCAGTGACTGTAAAGAGGTCGTTATTGTAGCGGATGACCATACCGTTATAAAAATCTGCGGTTGTTGTTGCTCCCAAGGGAGTGTCCCACCTTTCTTCATCCAAAAACTTCTCAAGGCATAAGGTCAATTACTTTTTCGGTATATGTGCGGAATTTTGCGAGTCGGCGTTTTTTTAAGTTTTCGCGCAGGAGCCAGTTGATATCGGGATCGTTCCAGGTAGCGATCTCGTACATCAAGGCAAAGCCATCATCGGGACGAACGGCGGTGACTACGCTAAGTGTATAGCCCAGGGTCTGGCGCAGGACACGAACTCCGTTCCGTCTTCTCTCTGTAACCGGCAAGTTGTGCATATATTCAATGCCGATGCGCTGCATTATAAGTGCAGCGTTGATGATCTCGTTGTTGTTGAGCAGGGACGGCTCGGAGATCGCGGCTATACAGGCGCGGATTTGCAAGCAATCTCCCTGATCAATCAGATTCATTAACGCTGGCAGCGTCTCAGCAGAATCAGCCACGAGTAATTTCTGGAAAGAGAGGGCAGTTGCCTCACGTACCCGCCAGGCCATACTACATGCATAATGGGCTAACAGCGCGAAAACGTCTGATCGCCACGGGGGAATGTCGGCCGCGCAGGAACCATAGGCCAGAATCGCACAGAAGAGGATAAACTCGCCCGGTGTGTTGCTCACAACCTTCTGCTCGCTTTGCAACAGGGAGTTCAGCAGATTTCGCGTCTCTTGTGGATTGGTTGAAGCAATCAGTGCGAGGAAGTGGCTGAAGTCCTCTGCCAGTTCAATATTTGCACGAGCACCAGGCAGGCGGCTCTGGGTACGAAGGTAGAATTCTAGGAAGCGTGGCTGGTTGGCCAGCGCTCTTTCTACCAGTGGCTGTAAGATATCTTGCATGACGCACATCCTCGTCGTCTATAATCGATCATATCAAACTCGTAGAGCTTGCCCCCCGGCAGCGCGAGGTTGTTACAGATACCTGGACTTGTAACGCAAGTACACAAGTTTCTCACTCTAGCGTCCCTTCTAAGAATTTGACATAATTCATGCTCTCGTAGAGCATATTTTCTAGAGTAATCTGTTTACCGAATGGTGTTTTTATTTTATCACATCTGGCGTTGAGTATAAGGTATTTTTAAAGGTGAGTTTTTGTAGGTAGATCGGGGACCGAATGCGGTAGCGCTGCTATGATTATTCGGCCTGGCACTATACCTGGGTCTGGGAATGTGTGTATACGTTATTCCTACCTTTTCTGCGGTTTGCAAAGCCGCCCTCCCCTCCGAAATAAGATATGAGTCATCCCCGATTTTTCTGCAGCTTGCAAAGCCGCCCCTCTCCCCGAGAAAAGGGAGAAATGGCTACGTTTGCAAGCAGCAAAGCTGCTTGCAAACGTAGCCATTTCTCCCTTTCAATCTGGCGGCGCAGCCGCCAGAAAGAGGGTTTGCTCATAAAAGTGTGTGAGGATTAAGTTTATTCCAGAGCTGAAAGCTCTGGAATAAACTTAATCCTCACGAAAAATCTTGCTAAGCGCCGCTGGCGCTGTGAAACTATGGCTTTTCTGGCTTGCGTGCACGAATAAAGGCGCTGATAAAGCATCCATCGACCTTGCTGCGTTCCTCTGGCGAAAGGATTGCAACGGAAGCACTCGTTCCGCTTGCCGCGATAGTATCGAGTGAATAGCGTCTGGTCACTTCGATGTCAATATTGACGAAACCAGCATCCGATAAGAGCGAACGATAGGTTTTTTCTTCGAGTGCACCGGCCACGCATCCGGCCCAGGATTCCATATCGTGGCGTAGGGCCGACGGCATATCGCCTTGTACGACGATATCAGAAACCGCAAAGCGTCCACCGGGAGTCAGCACACGATATGCCTCGCGCAACACCTGGCCCTTGTCCGCTGAGAGATTGATCACACAGTTGGAGATCACCACATCGACGCTATTATCCGGCAGCGGAATATCCTCGATCAGACCTTGCAAGAAGCGGACATTCTCGCTTCCTGCTGCTTGTCTGTTCCGTTCCGCCAGTTCCAGCATAGGATCTGTCATGTCCAGTCCATAGGCAAAGCCCGTTGGTCCAACCCGTTTGGCCGAAAGCAACACATCGATGCCTCCTCCACTGCCCAGATCAAGCACTTTTTCGCCAGGTACCAGTTCGGCCAACGCCGTTGGATTGCCACAACCTAGCGAAGCCAGAGCAGCCGCGATGGGAATCTCGCCCAGCTCCATCTGAGTGTACAGATCAGAGGTAATCGAGCTGCTTTGTTCGGCATCGGAGACACAACAACTCGATGCACAGCAGGAAGATGGCTCTTGCGAGACGGCACCAGGCTGAGTCTCTCCCGGCACTTCAGATGACTCGCAGCAGTCCGGTCCACAACAAGATGTTGCACTTCTTGCAGGTGCTTCGGTTATCTGCAATGCGACTCTGGCATACTTAGCGCTCACTTCTTGTCGCAATTGTTCATCGTTCTGAGGAACGGCTTTCATCTGTTTGTTCCTTTCCATTCATGGATGTGAGAAGGACATTGTACCCCTCTCGATGTTCTCTACTGGAAGAGACGGGTTCAGACCAAAAAGGATGCAACTCCTGAGGGGCGACTTTTGCGAAGTCCTGAAGCTGGCTGCTGGCAACTTTCCAGATCAAGGTGCGCATGATAAGATGAGGTGAGGTGAGGTGAGGTGTGTTTAACGATAGGACTTGACTACAATGAATCAATGGAAATCAAAGATACGAATCCGAATGATGCTCGCGCAAACAGGCGTGTCCGTCGCAGTGGTGCTGCTACTGGAAACACTCTGTGCGTCCATTGTGTTTTTCGTAGTAGTCTTTTCACCAGGCTTTGACGCGACAGAATTGAGAAACGCATCGCGCATTGCACATTCTTACTCTCAGCTAGCGAGCAACCAGGTTGGCACCGGGTCGTTCCTCAGTCCAGAGATAACATTTGCACCCGATAAACCTGCTGCCCTTATCCCGCGGGAAGTAGACACGAATAATCCTGATGTGACGAACAGCGTTCCTTATATCTCTTCCCCGTATGCAGGTTCACAGCTAGCCGCGTTCGCACTTCTCATTTCTCCTGATGGTTCTGTGCTTGCCAGCTCCGATCCGCGCGAGTATCCGATCCACGTTCCCGCCGATACCTTACTCTCTGCGCGATATTCGCTCGTCGCGCATACTCTGAAAGGCCAGGAAGAGAAGTTGATAGGAGTGACCGCAACAGGTCGTATAGGTCAGGCTGCTGTGCCCATCTTCAACCAGAGGCAGCAGATTATTGGGGCGGTCTATGTACAACTTCCCCCTGAAGTTTCGACCAGTTCCTTCTTCACGAATTTCGTAGGAGGTTTTCTTCTCGTCGCTCTTATCATACTGCTCATCACCATACCTCTGGGTGCCGCGTTCAGTCTCATTATCACACGTGGACGTCTCGGTCGCATGCAACGTCTTGTGGATGCTACTACACAATTCGTCTCAGGGCACTACACACAGCGTGTTCAGGTCGCGAGCGAGGATGAGTTCGGACTGTTGGAGCGGCAGTTCAACCTTATGGGGGAGCAACTGGTGGAGAGCATACAGCAGCGACATGTGCTCACCGAGCAGAATGCACGCCTTGCCGAGCGTGCCCGTATCTTTCGTGATCTGCACGATGGTGTGAAACAACAGACATTCGCGCTCACTATGCAGATAAGCACGGCAATTACTCTGATGGATACGCAGCCAGAGGCAGCACGTACCCACCTGCATAATTCTGAGGCGTTAGCATATCAGGTGCAACAAGAATTAACCGCGCTCATTCAATCGTCACGTCCGTCCGCTCTGAGCGAAAAAGATCTTGCGACAGTGCTCCAGCAGTATGTGACGACGTGGAGTCGGCAGCAACATATTCCCGTTCAACAACGCTTAGATGCTTGCGCCTTACCACCTCTTATGGAAGAGGCATTGCTCCGTATTACTCAGGAGGGTCTCTCGAATATTGCGCGACATAGTCATGCTTCTGCTGTTACCCTCGATCTCTCATGTAAGCAAGACCCGGTAACGCTGGTGCTTGAGGACAATGGCTGTGGCTTTGACCCGAACGATCCGGCACTCGCGCTGAAAAATGGTGTCGGCTTGCAGTCAATGCAAGAACGTATTGAGGCATTTCACGGGACGCTTCTTATAGAGAGCAGCTCTGGCGAAGGAACACGAATAGTTGCGTCTTGTCCTTCCCCGAACTTTAAAGAAGTCCATGGAGAGGCACAATTCACGGTACCTCTTCTTTCTAACAACGAGGTGTCATAATGACACAATCTGCACGGCGTTTCAGCATTCTCATCGTGGACGACCATAGTATTGTACGCCAGGGAGTACGTGCCTTCCTTGAGGCACAGGCAGACCTCTCTGTCGTCGGCGAGGCAGAATCAGGGGAACAGGCAATTCAGCTTGCTCAGAAGTATCTTCCCGATGTTGTACTGATGGACCTGCTGATGGCTGGTATGAACGGTGTAGAGGCGACGCGCCTCGTAAAGCAGGTGAGTCCACGTTCACAAATTATTGTTCTCACCTCATATTATGATGATGAAAATATTTTTCCAGCCTTACGTGCAGGGGCTATCTCCTATACATTGAAAGACATTCATCCAACTGAACTCATTGAGGCAGTCAGGAAGACAGCCCGAGGCGAATCGGTCCTGCATCCGAGAGTTGCCTCGCGTGTTGTTCAAGAGGTGCGCGAACTCAAACCCGCTGTCCCCGCCGCCTTCGCAGAACTCACCGAACGCGAACTCGACGTCCTACGTCTCATTGCGGAAGGTGAGTCAAACGCAGTCATTGCCGGAAAACTTGTTCTGAGCGAAAAGACCGTGAAGGGGCATGTGAGCAATATTTTGAGCAAATTACACATTGTGGACCGCACGCAGGCTGCTGTCTTCGCCTGGCAACAGGGTTTAATGGTTCAATAGCAGGTGGTGAAGAATCAAACTATTGTCGTGGGGAAAATATACCTGTCATCGAGAGTTTTGTGATGTGTCCACTAGAGACAGG
Organism: Ktedonobacteraceae bacterium; assembly: GCA_034438135.1. Lineage (GTDB taxonomy): Bacteria > Chloroflexota > Ktedonobacteria > Ktedonobacterales > Ktedonobacteraceae > Paraktedonobacter. The sequence continues at coordinate 11,927 of DAOTTL010000636.1, forward strand.
TAGAGGGGAGGGAAGACTTGAGAAGAGTTTCTTTTAAGTGTTTCAACAAGTTTGTTGTTCACAGCACGTACAGCGCGGTTGATAGTCCAGAATGTGACCTCGGCGATCGAGTTCAAAATGACAGCAAACCAGAAGTTGTTGTTTGAGTTTTTCTCTTGCTCGTTGTACGCGCGATTTTGCCCCGGAAAGAGAGAGACCGAGGCGTTCCCCAAGCTCTTTCTGAGTGAGTCCCTGATATTCGGTGAGAATCAATGCCTGTCGATCCTGGTCGGGAAGTGCCAGTACCATCGCCTGGATGCTGGGCAGCAATTCGCTCACAATGTCGTCGTCGGGCAGTTCCTCCGGCAAATCAAAATCTTCTATGGCATCCAGCGATGTCATTGTCCGGCGGCTTCTATAGTGATCGACGATGAGGTTGCGCGTGATCTGATAAAGCCAGCCTTCCAGGTGTTTAACATCCTTCAGACTGCTCCCCTGCTGATGAATTTTGAGAAACACCTCTTGTAACAGATCCTCCGCCATGCCCTCGTCTGCTACGCGGCGGCGAATAAACTGATGCAGGGGTGTATGAAACGCTTCCCACACTTGCTCAGTGATGGTATCCATGCTCTTTCCTTTCCTTTGACCAATCATACCAGAAAAGACGGCTGAGTCGCCAAAAAGACGCACAGGAGATTGCTCTTTTTATCTTCTGCCGTCGCAGGCGACAGAAGGAAAAGCGAGAAAGCTTCTCTCCTTGTAAGTGAGAGACCCCTCCCCAGTTCAAAAAAGGAGGAGTTGGCAGCGCAGTGGCCTTC
>DAOTTL010000637.1:0-12288 GCA_034438135.1 Ktedonobacteraceae bacterium
CTGGTCTCTGCACGTGCCGGATCCGGTAAGACAACCTTGCTCTCACAATGGATGCAATTCCTTGCCGAAGAGCAGAGTCTGGTTGCCTGGGTATCCTTAGACGCAAGCGATAATGAGCCGCAACGCTTCTGGAATGTTCTCTTTACCGCACTCGTACAGAAACTTCCCATCTTTCGTTCACTGCAAGTCAATGAAGAGACCTGTACCATTGCAACCCTTTTGACGCTGCTCATTAACACAAGTATTACGCAGCAAGAGCCAATAGTGTTCGTACTTGATGACTATCAGGCAATTACGGATAGCGTTGTTCAGGAACAGATGACGTACCTGATAGAGCACCTCCCTTCTCACATGCATATCGTCATTGCAACGCGCGTGGACCCGGATTTACCTCTTGCACGCTTGCGCGTGCGAGGTCAGATAGTGGAGATGCGCGGGAATGTCCTGCGTTTTACCTATGAGGAGGCCACACTTTTCTTGCATGAGGTCATGCATCTTCCTCTGACAACAGCAGATATTATCCATCTTGTAGATCATGTAGATGGTTGGATTGCGGGCTTATGTCTGGCTGGCTACGCTATGGATGAACCGTATGCGGCGGAAGATGTGGCTACGGCTGCTCATGGCAGCCAGCGGTATATACTGGACTATATACTTGAAGAGCTTCTCTCCTTGCAGGAGGAACATGTGCAACGCTTTTTGGTCAGAACAGCCTTCCTCACGCACTTCTCGGCCTTGCTCTGTGACGAGGTGCTTGATCGGCACGATAGCTGGCAGATATTGCGGCAAATGGAATGTGCCAATCTTTTCCTGATCGCTGAAGATCATGAACACCGCTGGTATCACTATCAAACGCTCTTTGCTGAAGCGTTGCGTTGTCATTTGGAGCGGACCGAGAGCGAACTTGTGCTTCAGTTGCATCGCCGGGCGAGTCACTGGTATGAGCGACATGGTTTCCTGCTGGACGCGCTAGAGCATCTCTGTGCTCTGCATGACTGGGCACACGCAGCCGTTTTGTTTGAGCGTCTGCTACAGCAACAGAGCCGTGGAGATGTGTGGGCCTCTGCTCTGAGAGAAATACAACTTCTGCTCATACGTTTTCCTGAAGCATTGGTACAACTGCGATCCTGCCATCCCGACTGCCTTGCTCTCCTTGGGACTGAGGAGCCAGACAAGCTTCTTCTCTCTTCTTCTCAAGAGAAAGGAGCGTCTGATAAATTACCCTTCCAAAAAACGCTTCCAGCACAACAACAACTGTTAGATCCACTCAGTAACCGTGAAACCGAGGTACTACACTTGATGGCGCAGGGGAACTCAAACGGGGAGATTGCACATGATCTCGTTATAGCTACGGCGACTGCCAAGCGTCACGTAAGCAATATCCTTTCCAAGTTGCAGGCGACTAATCGTACTCAGGCTGTGACATGTGCACGTCATCTTGGCCTGTTGTACTGAGTTCATCCACAATTATGCTGCGGCTTGTAAAGCCGCCTCTCCCTGACAACAGGAAGAAATGGCGGGTATGGCGCTTTTGCTCCATGCCCGCCATTGCTCTTAAAAAACTCTGGGGTGGGGCTTGCGCCTTACAAAGAGGGTTCGCCAATGGTAGCAAATAAAGGATGGCTCAGGAAAAAGAGAGGAGGTGGCAGTATTGGCAGGGCGTCTACCCTGCCAATACTGCCACCTCCTCTTAAATGGGGAAGAGAGGCCTGCCAGTTTTTATGATGCCGCGACAATCAATCTCACCACATCATAGGGATGAGAGATAAACGAGACGTGGCTGGACTCAATTTCAAACGTCTTCGCTCCCATGCGCTTCGCCATAAAACGCTCGGCATCGGGATGAATCATGCGATCCTGGGTAGAGACAAGATACCACGAGGGAAACTGCTGCCAGGCCGGAGTTCCAGAGGGATCTGTAAGAGATGCAAGTGAAACGGGCTTTTGCTCGACTGCCAGGGTTCGTGCCTTCTCTTTCGGCACATCTTGCATAAAGTCTTCAGGAAAGTACGCAGGATCAACCCAGAGATACCCGTTGCGATAGGAAGGGATCGTATGGGTGGTCCCTGGCGGGGTTGGGAAGTTGTTCGAGATGCTGAGTACACTGTCGCCTGCCTGTGGTCCAAAGGCTGCGATATAGACGAGACTACGCACGTTGGTCGCACCGGTTCCAGCATTCGTAATGACCATTCCCCCGTAAGAGTGGCCGACTACGATCGTTGGACCTGTGAGGGAGGCGAGCGCCTGACGAGTTGTAGCTACATCATCGGCTAACGAGGAGAGTGGATTTTGTACAGCAAGGACGTTGTAGCCTCTGTCCTGAAGCAAAGAGGTCACCGTGCTCCAACCAGAGGCGTCGGCATAGGCCCCATGGACAAGTAATACGTTGAGGCCCGCCCCGGAGCGCTGGCTTGCAGCTCTTTGCTGGACAGTAGCAGCGTGGGCCGAGAGCATGCCCTGACCCAGAAGGGCCGTGGTAGCGGTCGCTGCTCCCAGCGTTTTAACAAAAGTGCGGCGGCTTGTGATTGAAGCCTTTTTGAACATAGTATTCTCCCATACAATTGGATAGTATTGAACACGATTGAGAAGCTGATGGCTTCCTATCGCCATGTAGGATGCAAAAAGGGTAGATAAATATCTGGTGTTCTTTTTCTGCTTTGACGACCAGACAGCAATTCTCTTGCATCTGTAAGGGAAGTGTAGCTGGAAACGTGAGCTACGTCATGCGCCGAAAGAAGCATTGTATTTAGATCTGTTCATTACACCTTTTGGGCTACTGATGTATGGTCCTGTTGTTCCCTACAACGTCTGGTCGGCAAGTACAGGAGACCAGGGCTATTTCACTCTCCAAAGCCAGAGGATTTTGGCCCACCTCGTGGGTTTATAGATGAGTTGAAAGGACAGTGGCCTTTGCCACCGTTCTTTCAACTCATCCTTTTTTAAAAAGAAAAAGGGAGTTGTGCCAGGAGCACTTCTACGCCATCTTTGTATCTCATTGATATGAAAGGAGATATCTATGCAAAATGTATTGAGCTAAATGGAAATACATAAGTAACCTTTGCGCCAATCTGCCGAGCGTAGACGAAGCGCATCTGTGGCAATCTGATTGCGGACCAACGCAGACAGGAGCGCCGTCAAGTAAGAGAAACATACTCGACGGCGCTCCTGTCTGGTTAGATCGCTACTGAGCCGTTACTGCGAGTTGAGCGGGTGGCAGCGTTGTGGATACTGCTTTCTCTACAATATGTTGACTCATCCAGTTCACCAGATCGGTGATGCTTTGGGGTCGCAAGATCTGCATGACCGGGATATCAATGCCCAGATCGTGTTTCACCCGGTTGCGCAGTTCCATTGCCATCAAAGAATCCAGACCCAGGTTGATGAGAACCTGTTGCGACTCGATGGTCACTGGCGCTTTGCCAAGCATATGACCCAGCGTGCGCTGAAGGTGCGCAAAGATCGTCTGCTGACTTTCTATGGGCGTCATCTCCTGCAGCATACTTGCCAGTGACGCCTGTGGCTGACCTTCCTGCCCAGGTTGGTTCTGTTCTTGCGAGAGTAGATGCATCCATCTGGCCCGTGAAGGCACGTCGGACCAGGCTGCATCCAGCACATTCCAATTGCACAGAGTAATACATGCCTGACAGCGTTCCTGGTCCTGCATCACTTTTCCCAGGGTCAGCAGGGCTTGATGATGATCCATTGGTGGCAGACCAATGTGGATCAAATGCTCAAGTACCTCCGCGTGTTGTGCGACGTATCCAACCTGTCCCAGCGTTCCCCAGGCGACTGTGAGTGCTGGCTGTTTCTGCGCCTGGCGATAGCGTGCCAGCGCTTCAAGAAACATATTCCCCGCGACATAATTCGCCTGTCCACGATTGCATACGAGCGAGCTGACTGAGGAATATGCGACAAAGAAATCGAGTGCGAGATGGCGTGTTTGTTGATGCAGGTTCCATGCTCCAAGCATTTTTGGCGCCAGCACCCTGCTCCAGGAAGCCGCATCTAATCCCTGAACGGGGCGATCATCATAGACCACGGCTGCATGGATGATACCCCGCAGAGGAGGCATTTGCTCCTCGATCCGGTGCATGAGTGCGGCAACAGCTTCCTCTTGCGTGATATCGGTTCCCAGGACCAGGATCTGGACCCCAGTTGCCTGTAGATCAGCAATGGTCTGAGCATCTTCGAGGGAAGGCGTTCCACTGCGACTACATATAACTAGATGTCGTGCGCCCTGTTCAACCAGCCATTGCGCGGTTGCCAGACCGAAACCACTCACGCCTCCACTGATCAGATAGGTGGCATCCTCACGAAAGGTAGCTGGCTGTAACTCAGGTTTATGCAGCACCCTCGCCTGCTGATGCTGGAAGGCGATCAGCAGTTTCCCAATATGACGTGATTGTTGCATAGACCGAAATGCCTGCTTCATCTGAGAGAGTTGGAAGAGTTGATACGGAAGCGGTCGATAGATACCCTGTTCAAAGCGTTCAGCCAGTTGTTGCGCGAGCACGGCAAGCAGTGAACGATCCTTTTGCAGCAGATAGAGCAGATCTATGGAATAGTACGAAAGGCACCGTTGGAAGGGATATAAACCAAGCTTTTTGTTTTCAACCAGATCTCGTTTCCCAATCTCCAGGAAGCGTCCGAATGCTCTCAGGAGATTGAGACTGCGTCCGGACGCTTCCCCGGCCAGCGAATTCAGGACAATATCGATGCCTTCCTGATCGGTGAGACGCATGATCTCATCGGCGAAATCCAGCGAGCGGGAATCCAGAACATGTTGGACGCCAAGCTGGCACAGATAGGCTCGTTTCTCTACAGTGCCAGCGGTGGCGAAGATTTCCGCACCAGCCTGCTGTGCTATCTGGATAGCGGCCAGTCCAACACCACCGGCAGCGCTATGAATCAGCACGCGTTCCCCGTTGCGTATGCGAGCCAGATGATGCAGAGCATAGTGCGCTGTCAGAAACACGCACATCACCCCTGCTGCGTCCTCCATCGTGAGATCAGCAGGTTTTCGGATTACTCCACAGGCAGGTGTAGTGACAAATGAGCCGAAACTGTGTCTGCCCAGAGCCATGACCTCGTCTCCAGGATGCAGGTGCTCAACCCCTTCTCCAACAGCAACGATCGTGCCAGCGCATTCCAAACCCAACGCATATTCTTCATGCGTTTCCAGCTTCTCAGCAGGGAGCAGGCCCATCGCCAGGGCGACATCCTTAAAATTAAGACCAGCCACGCTGACGGCGATTTCGACCTCTTCAGGTTCAGGCTTGCGGCGTGGTACTGTGTGTAATTCCAGGTGATCCAGGGTACCAGGGGCGCTTGTCTCTAAGCGGAAGGCCGTGTCTGGGAGTTGAGCCACGTCTGTTGTGCGCAAACTGCGAGTGAGCGGTGCGCGCACGATGCGATTCACGAAGCGACTCCCGCCTCGCAAGAGCACCTCGCGTTCGTCTGGTCTGGATTGCAATTCGCTCACCAGGGCCCGGATCTCCTCCAGCGAGGAGATCCAGGAACCCGTGCGTTGTTGGGAGGAACTGATATCAATGAGAGAACTGAACAGTTCGGGATGCTCATTGATGAAGACACGCACCAGCCCATAGAGGGGAGCCTGAGCAATGTTTGCGGTTCCTTGCTCCTCCAGGAGTTGTTGCATCTGACTGGTAACGACGCGCAACGCTGGTAGGGAATGTGCATGTGTCGCAAGGAGTTCCTGGAAAAGCTGAAAAACACTGACACAACAGGTATCGACTGCTATCTGCAATTCGGTAGGCGATAGCTCACCTTCAGGCGTATCCAGACCCCAGAGATACACTATCTGGTCATAAGAGATTGCTTCCCTCTCTAATGTGTTGAGTAGACATTGCAGATCTTCCTGCGCTTGTGGACAAAGCTGAAAGTGATCAGTGGCCAGACGTTGATATTCTGCTCCTTTACTGACCAGAATCAGCCTTTTGTCTGCCAGCACGTCCTGTAAGCGCCGGGTGAGACCCTGCTCATCGGCAAAAACAAGCCATGTAGTTGCCGTTACTTCTGATGCTTCTTGTGGCGTAGAGCGCAGAAGCGGTCCCTGTGCCAGGAAGACTGACTGTTCTGACTGTCCGATATGTGGACAAGGAGAGAGCAGGGAGACCTCTGTAAATTTTTCTTGCGCAAGAACAGACTGCCAACCCGTCTCATCCAGGAGAGGAGAGTGGAGACGAAGTTCTCTGTCCTGAAAGGCCCAGAAGCCATCCAGCAAGCCAAAGGTGAAGAAGTTCAAACGGGAACGCGGGTTGGTTAGCTCAATCAGAGAGAGCCAGCCCTGTGACCCTAAAAGTTGACGGACATGCGCCAGGGAGTTACGAATACTGGTAGTCGCATGGAGCACGTTGGAGGCGATAATAAGATCAAAATAGTGTTCCTCGAAGCCCTGCGTGGACGGATCACCTTCTAGATTCAGGAGTCGGTATTCGACAAAGGGATATGTCTGGAATTTCTGCTGCGCAAGTTGCAGGAGCGCTTCGGAAACATCGCTAAAGACATACATTGTGCGCTCGGCGGGCAGCAATGGTAACAGATAAGAGGTCGTTCCGCCAGTTCCTGCCCCAAGTTCAAGAATACGCAGCACACGATCCTTCGGCAACTGCTCCAGGAGTGCGATCAGGGTTTTCTGGACCAGATGATTATGTGCTCTTGCCATCAGTTCGTTGGTATAGAATTGTTCCAGAACACTGAAATCTCCCTCGACGAAAAGCACGGAGAGCGGGTCCACCTTGCCTGTGAGAATATCCGCTAAGTGGGTTCTACAGCGGAAAATCATGAGCATTTCCAGGTGGTTCTCTGGCAAGTCACGTAGTCCTGTGCGTAACAACTCAGGGAGATCATACGCCAGGGATGAACGCGTGACGATCCAACCATCGTTGGTTTGCTGGAGCATCCCTTCCTCTTCCAGGATCATGCACCAGATAGTCAACCATCGCTCATAGTGTTCAAGAACGCCCAACCGCTTACAGAGAGCCCCAACATGTACATGTTCGCCAACCGTCCATGACCATCCAAGTTGATGGAAGGCCTCTAAGACAGAAGCAACACAGATCCGATTAATCTGCGGAAGTGCTTGTTCCTGAAAACGTCTGATTGAACTGTCCTGGCTGAGAGCATGTATCGTCTGTTGCAGCCTGGCGACAGTACTGATCGGGGACGGCAGTTGACTATACTGGGGGTGTAATGGAACAGGCATCCATGCTTCAGTGTAGATATCGTTGGTAAGCGTGTGTGTACTATCGCCCTGGCCGCTCGAAGTGGCCTGGACACGTAAACCAATGACCTCAATCAGTGTGGTACCATCTCCGTCCAGAATAGAAAAATCAGCGGTAAAAGATTGCGGACCCCAGGAGGTCTGGCGCACGTAGCTATAGAGCGGACCTGCGGGCAAGTTCTGCGTGTAACAGTTCAAGGCTTGCATCTCGACAGGCAGGTAGACTCGCTCCTCATGTTCTCCCACCATCAAGCTGGCAATGAAAACATGGAGGCAACAATCAAGCAGTGCGGGATGTAAGAAATACTCTTGCGGGCCGTTCTCCGGTAATAATGGTTGGTGGATGATGCCCAACGCTTCTTGCTTACCAATAAAGACCCGCTCCACCAGTTGGAAGGCAGAGAGGTAATGAAATCCTATCCGGTGGCAGGCAGCATAAAAGTCAGCAGCAGTGATTTCTCGTGGACAATGGCTGCGCAGGAGTGGGATAGAATGAACTGGAGGTTGTGGGGGCTGCCAACGAGCGATTTGACCGCTGGCGTGAAGGGTCCACTCCTCCTGTGTCTTGACTGAGATCTGGACGGTGAGATCCTCTGGTGAGCAGGTCGCCTGGATGGTGGTAGCTCGCTCATTGTTTAGAAAGAGCGCTTTCTGGAGCGAGAGATGGTTGAGCGTATAGGTATCTTTGCCAAAGAGATCAGTCGCCGCTGCGAGGCACATTTCAATGTAGCCAGTTGCCGGAAACAGGGCAACTTTCTCTACCTGATGATCGTGCAAATAGCTCAGCTCATGGTTGCCCAGGGAGTTTTCCCAGGTGGGCTGCGCTAACGCCAGACGATTACCCAACAATGGATGAATGTAGGTGCCGTGTGCCTGCGGTACGTCTGAGGGAGTCTCCAACCAGTAGCGTTCCTGCTGCCAGGAATAGGGCGGTAAGTTCACATGACGGCCTGTTGGATGCACATTTTTCCAGGCAATGGGATACCCTTGAGTATAAAGCGATCCCAGGAGTTTCAGAAGGTGTACTTCCTCATTCTCCTGGCGGCGCAGCGAAGATAGAACATGTCCATCGGAGTCTCCCAGACAGTCGACAATATAGCTTTTCAGAACAGGATGAGGGCCAATTTCCAGAAATGTGGTCAGTCCATCCTCTTTGATCCGCGCAATGCCTGCCGCGAATTGGACCGAGTTGCGCACGTTTTTCCACCAGTATTCAGCATCGCACGCGGAACCTGCCAGTTCGTTTCCGGTAACGGTCGAGATAAACGCGAGCCTGCCGTTGCGGGGTTGGAGCGCTTGGAGTGACTGTTTAAGCTCGTGTTGAATCGTGTCCATACTCTGATGGTGAAAGGCATAATTGAGCTTCAAGAAGCGACAGAATACTCCCTGTGCCACCAATTGTGTGACAATCTCATCCAGCGCGTCGGCGTCGCCCGCCAGAGTCACGGCCTCTGGAGCATTGATCGAGGCCAACGAGACACGAGGATGATAGGGAACGAGCAAGCTTTCAGCCTGAGATGCGCTGATCCCAACGGCAAGCATACAACCATGACCGGCGGTACGTTCCTGTAAACGGCTACGATGGTAGACGACCTGGATGGCATCCTCAAAGCTGAGAATGTCAGCGACATAGGCCGCTGCAATCTCTCCTACGCTATGTCCTATCACGACCTGTGGTTCAATTCCCCAGGATTTTAAAACTTCAGCCAGTGCAATCTGAAGGGCGAAAAGTGCGGGTTGAGCTACCTCGGTTTGATCTATGCGCGATGTTGCGGCATCTGCATGTAGCTCTTCCAGCAGCGACCAGCCCGTCAACGGCTGCAAATGCTGATCGCAGCGCTCAATCACCGAGCGGAACAGGGGGTTGCAGGCCAGCAGTTGACGACCCATACCCCACCATTGGGGACCATTTCCCGAGAAGACAAAGGCTACGCCATTCTTCGCTGGGTCTGACGCTTGCCCGCTGATGACTTCTGGGCGCATTTCTTTGGCGAGGAACGCCTCTAACTTTTCACGCAAGTCGGCATGAGAGCGCATCACCAGGGCCAGCCGGTAGCGATGCTGCTCACGCCGTTGGCTGGCAGTAAAGCAGAGATCTTCAAGCGTGGGAACATCCTCACGATCCAGCCACGCCAGATAAGTTGTAGCCAGTGCATGTAACGCTTGCGGACTCCGCGCGGAAAGTGGCAGCACATGGAGGCGCTGATCAAGGACCGGGGTGGTCACCGTGTGGTTTACTTCATCGAAGGCTTGTAGGATGATATGTGCGTTGGTTCCGCCAAAACCAAAGTTATTGACACCAACAATGAAGGGATCGTCAGAGGGAGCAATGATTTCGTGGTCTTGTTGGACCTTGAGTCGCAGATCGGAGAAAGAAATCTGGGGATTGGGCGTCTGAAAATGGAGATTCGCCGGGATCTGCCGCTGCCGAGCAATAAGCGCCGCCTTGATCAGTCCAGCAATCCCAGATGCACCTTCGAGGTGTCCGATATTGGATTTGACTGACCCGATGCGCAACGGCCGGGCCATGGGACGACTCGGAGCAAAAACCTCACCGATAGCCTCGCACTCAACCATATCGCCCGCGAGGGTGCCGGTACCGTGTGCCTCAATGTACTGAACCGATTCTGGTGCGATCCGGGCTTCAGCATAGACCTGACGCAGGAGTGAAGCCTGTGCGGTACGACCAGGATAATGTAAGCTTGAGGTATGTCCACTCTGGTTAACACCAGTTCCTCGAATAACCGCATAGATTGGATCATGGTCCGCGAGTGCCTCTTTGAGCGGTTTGAGCACGATGACCCCAACGCCCTCCCCACGCACATATCCATCTGCCCTGGCATCAAAGGAATGACAGCGTCCGCTGGGAGAGAGCATATGTGCTTTACTGAAGCCAACGCTTGTGGTCGGATCGAGCAGCAGGTTAACTCCGCCTGCCAGCGCCAGTGGACACTCTCCCTTCCAGAGACTTTGGCAGGCAAGATGTACTGCCACCAATGCGGATGAGCATGCGGTATCTACACTCAAAGAGGGACCATGCCAATCGAAGAAATAGGAGAGACGATTGGCCGCGATGCTCATCGCGCCTCCTGCATTGCTATAAGCATTGATCTCAGTCGGATACTGTTTCTGCCAATGCTGATAGTCATTAAAACAGATACCTACAAAGACACCAGTTGCGGAACCAGTCAATGCCTGTGGAACAGCCCCGGCATCTTCCAGGGCTTCCCAGCTCACTTCCAGCAGCAAGCGTTGCTGTGGGTCCATCCGGCTGGCTTCCAGAGGTGCAATCCCAAAGAAAGAAGCATCAAAGCCATCGATTCTTTCAAGAAATGCTCCATGACGAGTGTGCATCGTGCCCGGTCGGTCTGGATCAGGATGATAATACCGGCGCAGATCCCAGCGTCCTTCAGGAACCTCGGTCACAGCATCTGTGCCATGCAAAAGAAGTTCCCAGAAAGCCTGCGGACTTTGAACGTTTCCAGGGAAACGACAACCAATACCTATAAGGGCAATTGGTTCGCATCCAGATGTCGGTGAATATGTACTCATATGGTTTTCTTTCTGACAGCATAGTTTGTCTGTTGACAGACGAACCGAGAATGGAGGACTTGTCTATGCATAGAAGAGTCGTCCCAGTGGTTATTGGACAATCAGCCGGTCCTTTAGAGATTGAAGCATTGGTGCAGGGTGTGTATAGAAAAAGAAGTGATCTCCCTCAAAAGTTTGAAGGTCAAAACGTCCTTTGGTGTGCTGCTGCCAGGCAGGAAAATGCTCGGCTGGAATAATATGATCCTGCCGAGCCTCAAAGATGGTAATCGGGCATGCAAATGATGCCCCTGGACAATACTCGTAGCTCTTGTAGAGCAGCATATCGAGTTGAAGCCAGGAGAGTAAATGTTGCTGGCGCGCAGCCCCAGCTTTAGAGGATGGCTTGTCATTGTGTGTGGGCAGAACAGGCAGCAGAGAGAGAAGTTTTGTCAGCATGTCATTTTCTGGCAGCCTAAAGAGAGAAACTGTACTCCACGGAAGATGAGGAGGAGGGAAACAGGCAAAGAAAAGCTGCTCAGGTTTTATCTTTCCTCGCTGATAGAGCAGCCTGGCGACTTCAAAGGCGAGAATAGTACCTACGCAATGTCCAAAAAAGGCCATAGGACGATCTTGCATGCGAGAGATTGCATCCGCCATGTTAATAACGATGTTGGAAAACTGAGGAGAGATCTGGATATCAGTGTCGGGTGGCCGACCAGGAAGCTGCATCGCGCAGACCTCGATAGATGGCGGCAGCAAATCCGGCCAGTCTGTAAACAGCGAGGCACTACCTCCACCACCGGGAAAACAAAACAAACGGTATGCCGCGCTTTTATTTGGTCGGGGAGTGTGTATCCAACCGTCTGGTGAAATGAGCATCTATCCCTCTTTCTTTTATCTATAGATTTTGGAGAGCGTTTCTTGACTCACTAACATGAGTCTTTCCTAAGAGAGAACAGGCCAAAGCATGCTCAGATACACTTCTCAAAGACCAGAAAAGCCGTTCTTTGAGAAGTGTATCTGAGCATGCTTTTCTTCATTTGAAGAGTTTTTGTTTGAAGGGTAGGAAACGACCTTATTTCTGTTTAGTGTAGAAGCGGAGCGAAGAGATGAATAGATATGAAGAATATTGCCAGAACTGAGAAATTCACTCTTTTACTCTTGTGGCACATCTTGTTGTTAGTAGGAAACCTGCTTTATGAGACAAACTACAGGAACGGAGCGAAACAACAAATTGAGGAGAAATGAGCTATAATGGTTGGGGAGATTTGTTTCTGTGTCCTCCCGCAAGATCAGACAGGACTGCTTTGTCTGTTCAATAACCTTTTCAATAGATGTAAGGGGGAATAATGGCTGTCGAACCAACAGATCTTCGCTACTATTTTTCGGGTGACCCTGCCCTCCCATTTCGCTTGCTTGAGCTAGCTCCCGGCCTGCCAGATCTTCTTCGCGTCGTCTCTGAAGCGCTCACTCAGTTTCTCGATGGAGATACAACTATCAATGGGCAAGTGACC
>DAOTTL010000638.1:0-13375 GCA_034438135.1 Ktedonobacteraceae bacterium
TACAAACACTGTTACTTGTCCCTACAATGCTTTGCTATTTGTTTGTTGAAAGATTTATAGCATATTTTTTTCTGGTTTGTCAACCCTCGGTATTTACGGGGCAGGGTTTCTCAAAAGGCGCATTTCAGCCGTTGCCAAAGCCCTACCCAGGAAAAAAGAGGCTTGGAGGCAGCGCTACTGCGCTGCCTCCAAGCCTCCAAAAAGGGTGGGTGGGCGGGGAAAGAAAGACTTTTGGGAAACCCTGTGCTTTTCTTCGTGAAGTTTGACAAAATCCAGCATGCAAGACTAGACTTGAACTGATTGGAAAACACTGGTATTGCAAGTAATAGCCTGGCTTAAACATACATGCTAAATAGTATTCAGGAGAAGAAGAATGTCCACATCATCAGTCCAGACTCCTCTCACACAGCGTCCAGAGTGGAAGGCGCTGGAGGAGCACTATCAGAAGATCCGCGATATCCATCTGCGCACCCTCTTTGCGGAAGATCCACAGCGGGGTGAACATTTCGCGCTGGATGCCGAGGGGATCTATTTAGATTATTCTAAGAATCGTGTCACTACTGAGACGTTGAGCTTGTTACAGCAATTAGCCGTTTCCTCAGGTTTACGTGAGCGCATCGATGCCATGTTTAGCGGTGAGAAGATCAATACAACCGAGAAACGTGCTGTGCTGCACGTTGCGTTGCGTGCGCCCAAAGGTTCGTCGATCGTCGTGGATGGTCAGAATGTGGTGGACCAGGTACACGAAGTTCTGGAGAAAATGTCCGCCTTTGCCAGCAGAGTTCGCAGTGGCGAATGGCAGGGGTACACAGGAAAACGTATTCGCAATATAGTCAACATAGGTATTGGCGGGTCAGACCTGGGTCCAGCCATGGCCTATGAGGCTCTGAAATACTACAGTGATCGAGGAATTACGGCGCGTTTCGTCTCAAATATAGACGGGACAGATTTTGCTGAAGCTACGCGTGATCTTGATCCAGCGGAAACGCTCGTCATCGTCTCCTCAAAGACCTTTACCACCCTGGAAACGCTTACCAATGCTCGTACAGCTCGTGCCTGGTGCGTTGCTGCCATGGGAGGAGATGAGAAAGCGGTCGCGAAACATTTTGTCGCCGTTTCGACCAATACCGAAGAGGTTGCGAAATTCGGCATCGATACCGCCAACATGTTTGGGTTTTGGGACTGGGTGGGAGGTCGCTACTCCTACGACTCAGCCATTGGTCTCTCGCTCATGATCGCCATCGGTCCTGAGCATTTTTATGAGATGCTGGCTGGTTTTCACCAGATGGACGAGCACTTCCGAAGCGCTCCTTTTGAGAGCAATCTGCCAGTTCTGCTGGGTCTGCTGGGTCTGTGGTACGACGACTTTTTCGGCGCAGAGACCGTGGCTATTCTGCCCTACGACCAGTATCTCAGTCGTTTGAGTTCGTATCTCCAGCAGCTTGACATGGAGAGTAACGGCAAGCATGTAACCCTCGATGGACAGATTGTCGATTATCAGACCGGTCCGATCATCTGGGGACAACCCGGCACGAACGGACAACATGCCTTTTACCAGCTTATTCACCAGGGAACGAAGATCATCCCCTGTGACTTTATTGGTTTCTACCATACACTCAATCCTCTGGGTGACCACCATGATCTGTTGATGTCCAACATTTTTGCCCAGACAGAGGCCCTGGCCTTTGGCAAAACTCCTGAAGAGGTCGAGCGCGACGGCGTGGCGGCCTTCCAGGTTCCCCACCGTACCTTTGAGGGCAATCGTCCCACCAACACGTTGCTGCTCGATCGTTTGACACCTGAAACCTTAGGCAAGCTTATTGCGCTGTATGAGCATAAGGTCTTTGTGCAGGGAACCATCTGGCATATCAACTCATTCGACCAGTGGGGTGTTGAGCTTGGCAAAGTTCTGGCGCAGCGTATTATTCCCGAGCTGGAGAATGCCGACGCGCCTGAACTGAAACACGATAGCTCAACTAATAACTTGATTCGTCGCTACCGTCAGGCGCGTGACCGCGAAGTGTAAAAATGCGACGTGTAGATAGTGATACTTACTATATTGGTCCGTCAAGCTTGTGACGGATGCGAAAAGCAAGAGCGCAGAGGGCGTAGCCCTTTGATGGAGATCCGGGGTTATGCCCCGGTCTACCCTATCCCCTTTGATGGAGAAAAAGAGTGCAAAGGGTGCAACCCTTTGATCGGAGTCCGGGGCTATGCCCCGATCTACCTCTCCAGGGGTGAGGCAGGCCGTCAAATGAAGTTTGACGGATCAGTAGAGAAAGGCAGAAGGTATGGCTGATCCTTTTCATTCAGACGCGTTCGTCTTCTTTGGAGCGACCGGCGATCTGGCGTATAAACAAATTTTTCCAGCGCTCCAGGCCATGGTGCGCCATGGAAATCTCGATATGCCTGTTATTGGAGTAGCAGGTCGTCCATGGACCAGCGATCAATTGCGAGATCATGCGCGTCAGAGTTTGCAAGAGCACGGTGGAGTAGATGAAGCTGCATTCGCTAAACTGAGTGAGCGGATGCAATATCTTTCAGGTGACTACAGTAAGCCGGAGACCTATCAGAAACTGCGTGAGGCACTGGGAGGAGCACAGCATCCCCTGCACTACCTGGCCATCCCACCCAGTCTGTTTGGTCCAGTTGTGGAGGGATTGGGAAAATCGGGCAGTGCCAATGGTGCCCGCGTCGTCGTTGAGAAGCCCTTTGGACGTGATCTGAAATCTGCCGAAGAACTCAACCATGTCCTGGGAACCGTTTTTCCTGAGCCAGCCATTTTTCGGATCGATCACTATCTGGGCAAAGAGCCATCTCAGAATATCCTTTACTTCCGCTTCGCAAACGCCTTTCTTGAGCCTATCTGGAACCGCAACTACATTGAGAGCGTTCAGATTACTATGGCCGAGAACTTCGGTGTACAGGGTCGCGGCAAGTTTTACGAAGAAGCAGGCGCGATCCGTGATGTCGTTCAGAACCATATGTTCCAGGTCGTTGCCATCATCGCCATGGAATCTCCAAACTATCACGATCCCGAATCGATGCGCGATGCCAAGGCATGCATTTTCAAGGCTATGCGCACACTTGATCCCGCTGATGTTGTACTTGGCCAGTTTCGCGGTTATCATCAGGAGGATGGTGTGGCACCGGACTCAAAGGTTGAGACCTTTGCCGCGCTAAAAGTGCATGTGGACACCTGGCGTTGGGCTGATGTTCCCTTTTATATTCGAGCGGGTAAAAATTTACCTGTGACCTGTACTGAAGTGCTTGTACAATTAAAAGATCCGCCTCACACAGTTTTCGACGGCGATGGACCCTCTCAAAACTCGTATCGCTTTCGCCTCAGTCCCGAAGTGTTGATTGCGATTAACGCACGTTCGAAAGTGCCTGGTGGTGGCATGCACGGTGAGGATGTAGAGTTAATTGCGCATCATCGCCCTGTCGATGAGATGACTCCCTACGAGCGTTTGCTGGGCGATGCTATGAAAGGCAATCCTTCGCTGTTTGTCCGTGAAGATTCAGTTGAAGCTGCCTGGCGCGTCGTTGATCCCGTTCTGGTCAGTCCTCCACCTGTGCACGAATATGATCCTCAGACATGGGGACCGGCTGAAAGCGATCAGATTATCTCTGAAGACGGTGGCTGGCATAATCCTAATGCTGAGGCGCTTGGGGATTAGTTTTCTCGGCCTCTGTGGAAAAAAAGCGAGCGAAAATGTATGGAACTTTGGATTTGTCAAACTTGTGGAACCCAGTTTCCTGCCAGTGAGGCTCCCCCTCAGAACTGTCCCATCTGTGGTGACGAACGTCAATACATTGGACATAATGGTCAGCAGTGGACTACTCTGGCGCAGATGAAGGACTCAGGTTACAGGAATACCTTCAAAGAACATGAACCTGGTTTGATTGGCATCGGGAGCGAGCCACATTTTGCCATCGGTCAACGTGCTCTGCTCGTGCAGACGGAGGCGGGCAATGTACTATGGGATTGTATTACCTACCTTGACAATGAAACCATAGAGGGTGTGCAGCGCCTGGGTGGAATCAAGGCCATCGCGATCTCACACCCACACTACTATTCGTGCATGGTCGAATGGGCAGAAGCTTTCAATGTGCCAATTTACCTGCATGAAGCTGATCGTCAATGGGTGATGCGTGCGAGTGATCACATAACATTCTGGACCGGTGAAACACAGTCCTTGCCGGACGGGCTTACGCTTATTCGTACGGGTGGACATTTCTCTGGTAGCGCGGTGTTGCACTGGCCGTCCGCCGCTGACAAAAAAGGCGTTCTCCTGACAGGCGACACCATCTCCGTGGTTGTTGATCGACATTGGGTCTCGTTTATGTACAGCTATCCTAATCTAATTCCACTCCCTGCAACGGAGGTACAGCGGATACGTGAGACGGTTGCACCCTTTCGGTATGAACGTCTCTACGGTGCCTGGTTTGAGACTATCGTAGCTTCTGATGCTCAAAACGTGGTTCAGCGTTCCGCCGCTAGATACATTACAGCCCTGGGCAAATGATAATAAAAAGAGAGAAATGACTCAATTTGGAAGCAGCTTTGCTGCCTCCAAATTGAGTCATTTCTCTCTTTGCTCTTTAATTTGAAAGCTCTGCTTTCAGATCTCCTCCCTTGCGACTCTAGCGGACAAATGTTAAACTGAGATGTGTCTATTTCATTCGTGCTTACCGAAAATATTTGGTGGAAAACACTTAAAAACCGCCTGTTGCTTCTCTATCTGTTACTGAGTATCGCCTTGCTGACCATTGGTGCGTTGGGACAGATTCGTCTGTTAAACGAGGTAGGTCGGCCCTTTGGCGGCTTTATTTGGGGACTCAACGCAGATGGACGCTTTGTTGTGGTCTCCGTTCTTGCTAATCAGAGCGACTTCGCAAGTGTGTTCCCATCTTTGATCACAATGAAAACCATTGAGAGCGTAAATGGACAGGATCCCGCATCCCTGCCAACGATCTATCGACGAGCCACTCCGGGTCAGATAATCAGCTATACATTTAACATCAACGATCAGAGTAGCACCATCCACTCTCCTGTGGTCATGTTTACCAGCGAAATGTGGTTGCAGAACTATGGTCTGGCCTTTCTTGCAGGCTTCTGCTGGTTGCTGATTGGAGGCATTGTACTGGCGACCGCGCGTGGGTGGACCGGCGCTATAGAGGGGCTGACCATGTTGCCTGCATCTATGGTTTTTCTCCTTTATAGTCATTGGGGCAATGTACAAAATGGCTATCCAATGGATAGTGTTCTTCAACTACTCTGGCTGCCAGCTTTTGCCCTGCTTGGTGCAGCTTTTCTCCACCTGATTTTGAACTATCTCCCGGACACGGTCAACGTGGGACGTTTGCCCAGGTGGCAATTGGATCTCACACCGTATCTTTTTCTGATCGCCCTGGAAGCCTTCAATATTGGTCTCTTTTTTCTCCGTGGGAGTGTACCTACCACAATCGAACTCTGGCTTGATTTGGGCTATGGTCTGCTGTGCGGATTGATCGGAGTGGGGCTTGGCATCGTCTCACTCATACGTATTGGACTAAGCCATGTTCGTGCGGGAGACGCGCTGAGGAAGCAACTGTCCGACCTGCTTCGTCTGCTCCTTGGGGGAGTTTTCATCAGCCTGGGCCTGGGATCGCGGCCCCTGTTGTTGACCGGTGAACCTTTTTTAGCATTTCCTGTTGTATGTGTGTTAAGTGCACTCTATCCGCTAGTGTTACTCTATGCCATCCGTTCCTTACGGCTGATTGGTCAGGTAGAGGAAAATATCGTACACAACGAAGAGATATTGCGTCAATCACAGCGAACCGTAGAAGATCTCCAACGTGCCAATAGTGAGCAACAGCGAGCAACTTCCCTTCTTCTTTACGCTGATGCCCATTTGCGCTCACTACTCTCGGAACGCATTCACGATCAACCCAGGCAGCAGGCCTTGCGTATCCGTTCGCTGTTGGGTCACTGGCAGCACAAGCTCAAAGTCGAGATAGAACATGACCTCTCGTTACAAGAGTTTACCCAACCTATCGTCGAAGCACTGGGTAAAGTGCGCAAGATCAGCGAGGACCTGGAGAGCGACTTGCGAGGGTTGCAGCTTCTGGTCGAGGATACCTATCAGCGACGTAGCCTGGGCCTGAAACTTCATCTGGAGAAGCTTGTGCGTGAGGATTTGCCAGCGCTCCATCCAGAATCGCCACTCAGGATTCAGGCCGATCTCTGGGCGCTGGATACACTCGATCAGGATCTAGAACAAACCTCTGAGGGAGAGAAGTTTGCCGAAGCCGTTTCGTATATGATCACTCAGGCTCTATTAAATGTCTACAATCACGCTGGTGCCAGTTTTGCCACCGTGCGTGCCGTGCGGACAAATGGCAGCCTGGAGATCTCAATCATCGACGATGGGCGCGGCTTTGATGTGACTGATGTCTCACCCGAAAAAACGAGCATGTTCAAGGCCGAAATGAAAGCACGTGAGGCAGGAGGTACTCTTCTGATTCGTTCTACCCCGCGACCTCTGGCTCAACATGGCACTGTAATCATCCTCAAACTTCCTTTCCCCGAAAAAGAAGAGCAACCCGCGGATCAGAATTTCCAGGAAAATCATTTACCAGAGCAGCGTCACATGGGACGTAATTCCGCCTGACATAGTTGGTGGCGGCAAAGCCGCTCCTCCCCTCAAAGAAGAAATGGATGAGTTTGCAAGCCGCGAAGCGGCTTGCAAACTCATCCATTTCTTCCGCAAATGCAACGACGCAGCCGCCATAAAAGCGTCTATCTATAGCTATGCCAGAGCGATCAGTAAGATACCGCTAAAAATGAGCAATGCCCCGATCAGCCTCGACCATCCAAGTCCCTCGCCCAGCCAGCGCCAGCCAATGAAGGCAGCAAAGACAACACTTACCTCTCGAATAGCACCGCCATACCCCACCGATGAGAACGAATATGCCACTAATACCAGCATATATGTTGAGAGACAGAGGAGTCCCGCCAGAACAATTGGAAAGAAACTCGTGCGAACCTCAGCCAGCATACTTTTGCCACCAAAGCGTATTACAACAATTGGCGTAATCAGCAGCCCCGAAAGACCAACGACCAGAACAGTATAGGGCAGAGGTGCAACCAGACGTACCGCTGCTCCATCGATCGCCGAATAGATCGAGACACAACAGGCGGTCAACAGCGCCAGACCCAGAGCCTCTTTGCCGATAGATGCGCTTTTACGCTGTCTCCACCAGTTTGTCGTTCCCACCAGCACCAGACCACCGATCAAAATGCCCAGTCCGACAATACCTTGCCTCCCCAGATGCTCTCCCAGAAAAAGAACTGCCCAGAGAGCCAGAAGAGCCGGAGCTGTTCCACGCGCTATCGGGTAGACCAGCGAAAAATCTCCGTATCTATAAGCGCCGATCAATAGAAGAAGGTAGATCACTTCCATGAGAGCACTGGTGAGTACATAAGGCCAGATAGAGAGAGGGAACGAGAGGCACTGGAGTAAAAACGGAGAGAAGCAGAGCGTTCCGATAAGAATGGCCCAGCAGGTAAAGACCTGTTTCTCACGAGCACGTTTAATCAGCAGGTTCCAGAACGTATGGAGAAAAGCGGCAATAAGGAGTAGTCCAAGCGCGGAGAGAGGCATAAAGAATTTTCCAATTTCTAAGAGAATAAGGAAACTGCGGCCCCCAGGAGTGAGGCATCCTGACCAAGGGTAGCAGTTACAATGTCAACCATACTGCACACGCGTGCTGTGGAATGAGTTTCTAGCGAGTTGCGCACGCGTGAGAGGAGTAATTCATTGGAACTGAAGATACCCCCGAGAATCAGTCTATTTGGCTCGAAGATATCGATATACCTGGCGGTCGCGGTACCAAGCAGACGACCGATCTCAGACGCGATATGCGAAGCTACCTCATCTCCGGCCTGAGCCTCCTCCGCCAGTAAGCTCAAACTAAAAATTTCGCCAGCGGTTAAACGGTTCAACAGACTGGTCTGCTCACCTCTGCGCACAGCACGTTGGAGCATCTTCTGAACGGCGGCGAGCGTTACCAGGCTATTGATACAGCCACGTTTGCCGCAGCTACAGCGCGGACCACTGCCAGCGATCGGCATGTGACAGATATGCCCTACATACGCTTCAGAGGCTGTCTCGATTCGTCCATTGATAATCAGGGAAGCTCCCACAACAGTATTTGCGGATAACATCAGTAAGCGATGGCGTCCGCGACCAGCCCCAAAGTGATATTCACCGAGCATCGCTGCATCTACATCGACAGAGAGAGTGGCAGGCAAATGATAGCGAGCCTCCAGGAGGTCGCAGAGCGGAAAATTGTTGAGTGCAGGGATTGCGGGGATTAGGAGAGGACGGCGGGATGTCAGATCAAGCAGGCCAGGCAAGGAAACCCCCAGACCTCGAACATGTAGACCGGCCTCTCTAGACTCTTTCAGGAGAAGATCTATCGCACGTAAGCAGGGGTCCAGGGTAGCGGAGGGCGGACGATTCCAGAGCATCTTCGCGCTGCGGCGCAAACGGATATATCCGTCTCGCTCGACGAGAGCTATGTTTGCACGGCTCCCACCGATTTCAACGCTGATGGCAACGTTATTATTCGTAGTTCTGCGCTGTTCAGGCACTGATCACTCTTGCTTCCACTATTTGAGTAGAACATGCGTTCTACGTGAATATGCCTATGCAACAGATCCGATAACGACTACAATTTAATTCTACTGAAAGTATACCGAGCCAACCCGCACGCTGTCAAGGGGATGGGTTCCCGGAGCAGGATTTCGCAAACGTCGCTTCTTTCCCCGCCCACCCACTCTTTTGAGAGGATCGGAGGCAGCGCGACCGCGCTGCCTCCGATCCTCTTGTTTTCCTGGGGAGGAGTCTGGCCATGGCCGAGCAGCGACGTTTGCGAAATCCTATTGCCCAGAGCAAAAGAAGAATTGTTGAGCTTCTGAATGGCAAAGCCATTCAGAAGCTCAACAATTCTTCTTTTGAGAAACTTTTGCAGTCTGCATCATCCCACTTGACAGAAGATCTTCAACTCTCTTATAGTAGTAGTGAGAGCTACTACTATAAGAGAGGATAGCTGTTGTGACAATTGCCAGTATTGAAGAAATGAAACGCCTGGGGTTTACGGGAGTAGAGGCTCAGATCTATATTTTTCTCTTGCAATATCCACATTCGACTGGCTATGAAGTGAGCAAGGGGCTGGTGTTGCCGCGTGCCAACGCTTATCAAGGTTTAGAGACGCTCGTTGTCAAAGAGAGCATTACGGCAGTTAGCCAGGAGCCAACGCGCTACGTCGCAATCTCACCAGCGCTGCTCTTTCGGCGCATTCAGGAAGAGATGCGCCAGCGTTGTTCCAGGTTAGAGAATCAACTGGCGGTTCTGGAAAAGCCCGACGTGATGGGTCATTTCTGGGAATTGCGTGAACGGAGTCGCATTGATTTACGCCTGATCGAATTGATCAATGCCGCAACCTATCGTATCGCAGCCAGTTTATGGGCTGAAGACCTGGCCTGGCTTACTGAACCGTTAAAGGCGGCGCGAGAGCGTGGTTGTACCGTTATTCTCAATATCTTCGGGGAGGCCAGTCCCGATTTTGCCCTCATCTATCGACACGAAAGTTCCGAGAAGACTGTCAGCGGTCATCTCATCACTCTCGCGATCGATTTTACCGAAGCGATAGTAGCCTCACTTGATATGCCTGCGACCGGTGTTATGACCCAGAATCGGACTCTAGTCAGAGTCGTGGAGAAATTGATTCGCGACGAGGCCTATCTGGCCTCAATCTATGAGCGTTTCCCGGAGGAATTGGAAAGCGCTTTTGGTGTGCATCTGTTCCAACTGAGGCATCGTCTTTTACCAGAAGCGGATGCTGAGCGTTTAGTAGCTATGACTGCCGCAGGCTCGCGCTCTGTCGATAATATACCTGCACGCCCTGATTGACGGCTTTGCCGTGTTGACAAAGATCGGGGTCTTTTTATGCCATTTTTGACAGCCAGGGCAGGGCACCACTATCTGCGATTTACAATACATAAGGGGCATTAAAACAGTTGACAAATACATAGTCTAATGTAGTATGATATCATCATGAAGACTATGTATTCTCCTAAAGAATTTGGAGCGTTGATCGGAAAAGCAGTGATCACTCTGCAAAAGTGGGATCGCAAGGGCATACTGATAGCCCACCGCACGCCCACCAATCGGCGCTACTACACACACGATCAATACCTGATCTATCGGGGGTTAGTCGCGCAAGAACAAGGGTTAACCGTTGCCTATTCGCGGGTCTCAGGCGTGGCTCAAAAGCCTGATCTGGCGAATCAAGTCAAAGCGTTAGAGGCATATTGCCACCAGCATTCTATCAAGGTCGATGAATGGATGCAGGATATTGGCAGTGGTCTCAATTACAAACGCAAGCAATTCAATCGCCTGATGGAGATGGTAGAACTTGGACAGGTTCGGCGTTTGGTTATTGCCCATAGAGATCGGCTTGTGCGTTTCGGTTACGGCTATTTTGAAGCCTTCTGTGAACGACATCATACGGAACTCGTGGTCATTGATGGTGAAACGCTTTCGCCTGAGCAAGAACTCGTCCAAGACTTGGTGGCGATCCTGACCGTTTTTTCAGCCCGACTCCACGGGTTGCGTTCGTACAAAAAGGTGATCAAGGATGCTGCTTTGCACAAAGATCAAGCTCAAGGTGACTGAGCAAGACGCCGCAATCCTGGAATTCATGCAAGGAAAGTGTAGAGGTCTCTACAATTGGTGGGTGATGAAACTCAGGGATGGGGAGAAGTGGCGGTTCAATGAGTGTAAGAAGACGCTCGCCGAGAGTCGCGTCCATGATCCTGAACTGAATCAGGTCTATGGCAAGCTCCTGGCAGAGGTGTACTTTCGCTTAGACGCTGCCATGAAAGCGTTTTTTCGTCGAGTCAAGGCGGGGGAAAAGCCGGGATTTCCAAGAGTCAGGCCCCGTCATTGCTTCTTCACTCTGGTCTATCCCGCCTGCTACCTGATCATCGAAGGCAAAACGCTCATCCTGCCAACCGGTGGGAAAGGGGCAAAAAACAAGCAGTATCCCAATAGTGAGGCAGAACTGACCGAGAGTCCACCAGAGGGCTTTCGAGAAGTTGCTATCAGCCGTGATGGACGAGGGGACTACTACGCTTCTTTCAGCTACCAGCGCAAGGAAGCAAAACAACAAGCAGGAAAAGTGGTAGCCTTTGATCTCGGAATAAAGACATTGGCAACTGGTGTGAACGAGCAGGACCGCTTTTACCATATTGGCGGCTTCAAGGGTGGTCAGCGGTACAACCGTCAATTGGACAAACTCCGCTCGAAGCGCGACAAATGTAAAAAGAAATCTCGTCGGTCCATTCATCTCAGCAACGTCTATAAGCGGGTTGCTCAGAACAAACGCAACAAGCAGCGTGATAGCTTGCATAAAGCGTCTCATCTCATTGCTCACAAACTGGTTGAGAGAACTGTTGTGATTGGTGATTTGAGTCAGAGACAAATGGTGACGTGTGAGCATCAGGAGAAGAATCGGTCCAAAAACCGGGCCGTTTTTAATGACTGGGGCCTCTACACGTTCACCGAAATGCTCAAGTATAAGTGCCATTTGTACGGCAAAGAACTGGTTTTTCTAGATGAACGCAACACGTCCAAAGCCTGTAGTGGGTGTGGCAACTTGCAAGCCATGCCGCTGTGGAAACGGACCTACTGTTGTACGAACTGTGGACTCGTCATGGACCGCGATGAAAATAGCGCGGTTAACATCTTGATGAAGTTCCTTGCCCGGCGAGGGCCACACACGTCCTTTGGGACGCGCAGTGTGCTGCATGCGGACCAAAACGGCGTAGAAGTCACGAGGACTTCCTGTCCGGCTCAAGTGCAGAAATAGAGTGTGGTGAACACGTTTTATCACATTTTGAAAGGCAGAGTATCTATGACAGGAACCGTAACGGCTGTTGTGGGAACGCAATGGGGTGATGAAGGGAAGGGAAAACTGGTTGATCTGCTCAGTACGCAAGCAGACCTCTGCATGCGCTTCCAGGGGGGGGGCAACGCAGGTCATACAGTAGTCAACGAGCAGGGTGAATTTAAGCTGCATCAACTTCCTTCTGGTATTTTCAATCCCGCCTGCGCCTGTATTATGGGAACTGGTACTGTCATCGACCCGCCAGCGCTTCTGGAAGAAATAGGGACCCTGGTGAACAGTGGAATAAAGGTCTCGAATTTCCAGATCTCAGATCGTGCGCACGTGGTTATGCCCTATCATAAAATACTGGATGAGGTTGAGGATCGAGAGCGAGGAGCATACCGGGTAGAGACAACAAAACGCGGCATCGGTCCAGCCTACACCGATAAATTTGCGCGTATTGGTATTCGAGTCCACGATCTTTTGCAAGAAGAGATCCTGAGTGCTAAATTAGATATTCTTCTGAGGCGTCATAATACGCTCCTGACCCATCTCTATGGCCAGAAACCTCTTGAGAAGGGACAACTTTTGGAGCAAGGTCTGGCCTGGGGCAAACAATTGCAATCGTACATGACCGATACTGTGCCGTTGCTCCGTCGGATCTTGAGAGAGGAGAAGCACATCCTTTTAGAGGGTCAATTGAGCGCTATGAAAGACATTGATTGGGGTTCGTACCCCTTCGTCACCTCATCTTCGCCAACGGCAGCGGGCGCTGCGGCTGGTTCAGGCATTCCCCCTTATCGGATCACTCAAGTAATAGGCGTTGCCAAGGCCTATAGTACCCAGGTCGGAACGGGTCCAATGCCCGCTGAGGCACATGATAGCTCTGGGGATCAGTTGCGTCATCTTGGTGGAGAGTACGGGGCGACAACAGGTCGCCCACGCCGAACTGGCTGGTTTGACGCCGTAGTCACCCGCTATGTCAGTGAGACCAATGGTTGTACTGGACTGGCCCTTACTAAATTGGATGTGTTAGATACTTTGTCAGAGATCCCTATCTGTGTTGCCTATCGTTATCGAGGTGAGCAGTTAGAAGAGTTGCCGGACCCCTTTCTACACGAGCAATGTGAGCCTATCTACGAAACGCTTCCCGGCTGGCAAAGTTCGACTACTATGGCACGCCGTATTGAGGAATTGCCCGTCCGAGCACGTGCCTATATCGATCGCCTGGCTGAACTGGTTCAGACACCCATTCACAGTATTGGTGTTGGCCCACATCGTGATCAGACTATTCTAATTGATCGATAAGGAAGTGTGAGTCATCCCTCAATTTTCAGCGGCTTGCAAAGCCGCTCCCTTACAAGTAGAGGTTTCTTGCCGATTGCTGCATCGGCCTGGCAGGCCACCCCACCCCATTTAAAAAGAGCAAGTGGCC
>DAOTTL010000639.1:0-4433 GCA_034438135.1 Ktedonobacteraceae bacterium
TGTCTGTCCACTGACTAATTGCCTTCCCATTGGCCGGAAGAGATTGATAGATAGCAGGAGGCAATCTATGCCGAATAGTCGGTCTTCCGAGCACCGGAACGACGATCGCACCTCGGCTCTTTTGCTCTTCGAGGGCGCAAGACATTTCGATCTCATAACAGCGATCAGAAGCGAAAAAAGAGGCGCTTAGCAAAAGCACGATGATATCTGCCTGTCGGATAATGCTTTCAATCGGTCGCTTGAAATTGCTTGCCAAGCTGATGGCACTATCAAATCGTGAGTCGATGAACCCCCCGCGTTTGAGAACGCTCAGATGGGTTTTCAGCTCCTGGCACAGGTCTTCATCTTCAGGCGCATAGGAGAAAAACACACGGATCGTTCTGGCATGGGCTGCAACTGTCATGAAAAATCGTTCTCCCTGCACTTCATCTGTCGCCTGGTGTCAAAGGATGTTTTCTTTGCTTCTTCTTGCGCATAGGGATTGTTCTCTTTGTCAAAGATATTCCCTGACGTAGAAGGAACGAGTGCTATACTTACCGGGTTGTGTCCTGATTCCATTCCTATTGAGTTCTTTTTATTCTAACATACATTGCTGAATTTGTATAGTTGATGAGAAACTATGGATAGGACCGGACCTCAGGAATCCAGGGACTTTATCTCTTTCACTCTATGTCTGCTGGTTCTGATGAGAGAGCATTGGAAAATCGAGAGGAGACTCTACGCACATCGAGATCAGACTCCCAGAGGGGATTATAGTTCCTTCGCTCATGAGCCATGTTTCCCTGATGCTCATAGCCTTGAATAACACAGCGATCTGGCTTTTTGCTCATTAGGAGAAACTCATCTTTCTCAAGCTCAACGCTGATTGTGCTCTTCACAAAATTGGAACCTGGCTCGTCTCTCTAAGGAGAGGTTTCAGACTTTACAAGACTGATGAGGCAGAGCTTCAGAGAAGAGCATGAAAGTCTACGCCTGTACTACACTTGCATTGTTATGATTTATGCAGACCTTCTAAGGGACATCTCCGTGGATGAAATTATATACACTTGCACTTTGAATCAGAATGAGATAAAATAATGATCATAAATAGACTCATGGAGGAGAGATTGCCCTCTTCTTCAGATGCACAATAAAAAACCAGCAACACTTGATTTATCTCCTGTCACTTACAGTGTGTCGTTGTACTATTATGTGGGTTAAGAAGGGGGTGGGCTGATGGTAGACCAGCAAGGAGGATTACCCGAAAGAACTTCTCAGGATGCCCTTCAGGAAACGGCATCCCTGAGCGAAAAAGTCATACAAACCATTAAGCAGCGTCCCCTGGTGCAAGGAATTACGCTGGACCATCCGTTTTCCAAAGACCTCGATGATGCCTTCTGGATCGAGCAGGATGAGCGCCAGGGCCATCGGCTCCTGGTAAGCATTGCCGATGTGGCCTCGTTTGTCCGCCGGGATCTGACGCCGACACTGGTTCAGGAGGCATATGAACGGACTGCCACCATCTACGCAGATGGTGACGTTCTCTTATCCATGCTTCCCCAATCCCTCTCTGAAGATCTCCTGAGCCTGCGAGAAGGGCAGCCGCGGGCGACGATTACACTCTCCTTTCTTTTGGATGCACACTTCTCTCCGAACGTTCCTCAGATTATGTTAACCCGTTTGAACAATGTACGGCGTCTCAGTTATGCCGAGGCCGACGAGGTAATAGCCTCCTCGTCCTCTGAACTGGCGACGATGCTGCGCCTTGCGCATGGCATCGCTCAGGCCTTGTTCGCCCGTCGCAGACTGAAAGGAGCACTGGCTCTCTATGACCTGCCCTCTGGTTGGATGACCACGGAGGAAGGCAATCTACGCACACTGAGGCCGGAAGAACAGTATACCTCTCATCTGATTCCCAACGAATTCATGATCCTGACCAATCAGGCACTGGCGAACCTGTTTGCGCAGCACAGCCTGCCTGCGCTCTACCGCAACCATCAGGCCAGGCTCACTGCGCCCACCCAGTCAGTTCTGCTGCACAACCTGGAACTAGCGGTGGCTCATCCTGAGCGTCTGACCCCAGAACAGGTCCGGGTCTCCACCGACCTGGTGATGGAACGGGCAATGTATAGCCCGTCCATTGCCGGGCATTTCAGCCTGAACCTGCCCGTCTATCTGCACCTGACCTCTCCTCTTCGTCGCGCAGCGGATCTGCTGAATCAGCAAGTGCTGGTGGATTTTCTTGCTAGCCAACCCTTCCCGTATACAAAGGGGGAACTAGAGGAGAAGGCCGCCTATCTCAACAAGGTGGAGCAAGAGAGAAAAGCCGCGCTCAAGGAGCATTTTCTTGCAGCCTTTGATCGAGATCTCCGCCAGGCCCTGTTCGAGCCTGGGGAGGAGGGACTGGCCGCGCACCTCAATCAGTTGGAGACAGAGCCATTTCATAGCCTTATCCGCATCGCAGCGCAATCCTCCGCCCTTTTTCCAGAACTGGAGCAGGCCATTCTCAAGCGCCTGACACAAAGGGATCTGCGCGCCAATGATCTTTATACGTTAGTCTTTCGTTATCCTACCAGCGGAGAGGCATGGCAGCGAATGAAGCAAGCAGTCATCCAGAGCATTGGAGCCTGGCCCGAGGAGGCGAGCCAATTACTTCGAATGGGAGCGCAGGCATCGCTCTGGAGTACACCAGCGTACGACGAGTCAGAGGAAGGATCTGAGCAGTTCAGGCCCTTTCGAGCAAGCGTCAGGGTTTTCAAAGAAGGCCAACCTGTCACCTCAGCCTCCCATACTGCCTCAAAGAAGGCACTGGCCAGGCATCTCGCCAGCCACGATCTCCTGATCCGACTTGCCGGTGTTGAGGGAGAGTTGGGTGAGCTACCGCAGCATCTAGCTAACGAGCCGAGCGAAGTTTTGGAGGAAGAGAAATTATCCTTATCAGTGAATGCTGTTGGCCAATTGTATGAGTTGAAGGACGGTCTTCTCATCAAGGACGTTCAGTTTAACTATCCCCAGATACAAGACCCATCTCATCAGCGTACGTTCCTGTGCCATTGTACGGTCGCGACGTGTGATGGACGAACGCTCACGGGCTCCGGTTCGGGAACCACCAAAAAGGGAGCCAAACAGGCTGCGGCCATGGACGTCTTAATGGCGTGGGTTCTGGATGGCATTGAGCAACGCGAGGAGGGAGGAGAGCCCAGAATAGACGGGCAGGTCTCTGGTTGGTTTTCTTGAGATATCTGAGTGAATGGATGCAAGGAGAGAGCACATGATTGAGGAACACCCTTCCAGGCTTCGAGGACGCTATCGTCTGCTAGAGAAGGTCGGGGAAGGCATCATGAGCAAGGTGTATCGGGCGGAAGATACGAAGCGGGGAAATATGATTGTCGCGGTGAAGTTGTTTGAATCCATGCAAGAAGAGGAGTTGCTCCGCGAAGTCTTTCGGCGAGAAACGGAGGCGCTTGAGCGCCTGGAACACCCAAATATTGTGGAGCTTCTGGATCATAACTGGTCGCCCGAAGAGAAGAAGTACTTTCTGGTCCTGGAGTATCTGCCGCGTACCCTGGCGGATGAACTCAAAACCCATCAAGGACAGCTTGATCGCGCCTGGGGCTGGAAACTGGCGCGGGAGATTACCGAGGGGCTACAGTATGCCCATGGACAGGGGGTCATTCATCGTGACCTTAAGCCAACCAATATCTTGCTCACCGCTGAGGGCACGCCTAAACTGACCGACTTTGGCAGCAGCTATCTGAAAACGGAATTGGGAAATCCTATTACCGTTTCCTCCTTCTGGACGCCTGAATATGCTTCCCCGGAACAACATCGCTACGAAAAGGCCACGGAGAAAAGTGACATCTATTCGTTCGGTTGCACACTCTATCATCTTTTCTCAGGGCAAAAGCCACCGTCACGTCGGGCACCCAATCCGCGAGGGATTACCTCGGAGATGATTCGGGGATTGGGTTTATCTCTGTTGGACGCGAGCATCCTGGAAGAGATGCTCGCCGACAACCCTGCTGAGCGTCTCTCTAGTTGCGCCATATTGATTAAACAGCTTGCACATACCAAAGAGTACGAAGGTCTTCCCGAACTCTGGTTGAACATCACCAGAAGTGTGCGGCGAACTCTGGCGGAAACAGGACGCATTCCCTATGCTGATGATGACCTGGCCAAAGCGTTTCTCCTGGACAAGGAACTGGGCGGGGATCAGCCAAAAGAAGTGCTGATGCGTTTCGTACCTGAAAGAGATTCGAAAGGGGCTTCCATACGCTTGCTGACCGACCGATTTGTGCTGGTGTGTGTCAGACATACTGATGTGCCTGCCTTGAACATTATCGGCTTCTACCTGACCCATACGCCTGAACTGGAACAAGAAAAGCAACGAGCTCTCCCTGTGCGCTACCGCTGGAAGACGGCGACAGAACCGGCTATTCTTGTGAGCTTGCAGA
>DAOTTL010000640.1:0-4660 GCA_034438135.1 Ktedonobacteraceae bacterium
CCCACGACCAGCAAATGCTTTATCCGTTCTATGTGTGATCGCCCCACGTCATTACTCCAAATGCAGAATCTTTCCAGTTCGGAAGATTTTAGCTCTACATAAAAAAAGTTTCGTTACCTGAAGATAAAACTTAGTATATCGTTAGATGCGATAATTCGCAAGCGGCTAACCTCTAGCCGGGCTATTTCATTCTCGTGAGAAACCCCTCCCCGGTTCAAAAAGGATGAGTTGGAAGCGCGGTGACCTTCGCCACCGCGCTTCCAACTCATCCTTAAAGAGTTAAAAAAATTAGAAAAAACTAGCAAAGCGTGCTATACTGGATATAGTCACATCATCATACTCTGAATGAAAGTAGAAGAAAGGGAATATTCATGTCAACACAAACATATAAATGTGCTCTTTAAATAAATATACAAATATAAGATGTGTGTATTATTTGGGCTTTGTAGTTGGAACTGGAGGAGGTTTACATGCATCCAGGATGGTCAGCCGATTTTAGTTATGCTTATTTTCGAAAACTTCTGCATACCGTCAGGAGCCATTTTACTGCTCATCGGCTAAGCGAGGCACCCAAGCTGCTTCACACAGCCACTTCCCCTCTTATTTTCCTGCGCCATGATGTCAAGATTTCGCTCAGTCGAGCCCTACGCATGGCAGAGATTGAGCATGAATATGGTCTACCTGCGACCTATATGGTGCGTTCTGACTCACCGCTCTATTCGCTAGATGATCGCAACACTCGCCGTTTTCTGTGGGAAATACTCCAACTGGGACATGAGGTGGCCTTACACCTTGAAGTATCCATCAATGAACCCCAGGATCTTTTATTTCTCAGGATTGTCGAGCAACAGTTGCATATCGCTCGCAAGAAGATCGAAGAGATCACGAAGCAGCCAGTACTCTCTCTCTCATTTCATCACTCCATCCCTCAACTGCTCGGTGGTCCACTGCTCATTGACGGCCTGGTCAACGCAGATGCGCTCCCCCTGCAACAATGGATTATCTCGGATAACGCTGGCATCTGGCGCGATGGGGAGCCTATATCCACTATCGCTACACCCAAAAGCCCCATCCTTCAGTTAGTTATCCAACCAATCTGGTGGGGCGAACATCACCTCTCTGCCCCAGAACGGTTACAGGAATTTTTCGATTCCGCTACATGGCACAAGTCACCTCAGGAAGCGAGCGTCTTCGATATCAATCTGGCCAGAACTATTCCACCGGTACGCCGTCAAGGAATCTATGCACTGGTCGGCGGAGGGAAAAAGGCGTGACGGAGAAGTTTTACCGCGATATTGCCGCGCTAAAACAGCCAGGAGAGGTCAATGAAACCTATGAAGCGACTGGCCTCCAGGGGTGGATTATCAATAACCTGGATACCAGAGCAGGCGATGCTATCCTGGATGTAGGAAGCGGTGGAAAATTGACCCTGCCCCTGGCACGCATTGTGGGCGTAACAGGACATATCCTGGCTGTCGAACGCTCTTTTGAGAATCTGAAAATCCTTTCTCAGCAAAGCCTGACGGCGGAACTGGAAACTCGTATTCGCTTCCTTCAGATCAATATCGATGATTTCGATGGACATGTGCGCGAGGAAACCTTCGATCGCGCACTACTCACACGCGCACTCCCTCATATCCGACATCCACGCACCCTTTTCAATGCTATACGGCTTGCACTTAAGCCTGGCGGGATCTTTTTCTTCTGTGGCCCTTCTCGCAAAGATCAACTCGAATTGAAACGCTTTCACGCTTCTCTCCTGGGAGAACTCTCTCTGGTAGAAAATCGCGAACTGACTTTTGTAGAAAAAATCGGCCAACAGTGTGCCCATGATTTTTTCTCGCATGTAGAGATGATGAAATTCGAGCGCCAAAGACGCTTTGCCTCTCCTGATACGCTTTATACTTATTGGAACGCTAGCAGCCTTTACGAAGAGGCTCTGGACCGGGATTTTCGCCTGGCTGCCGCTCACTACTTCCAATCTCACGCCACTTTCGAAATGGCTAATCGCATTATTGGAGTCAAAGCTATTAGATAGGAAGGAGAGAATAACGGATTTTGCTACTTGCTTGTTTTCTTCTCCTTCTCAGGAATAGAGCAGCTCCCCTGGCCGATACAGCAGGTTGACCAAAAAATCCATTGCTGAGAGACCACTTCTCGCCCGACAACGGCTAATAGCCTTTGCAACTCCACTTTCTCTGCTGATGGAAAGTTCGTAAAAAGTCAACAGGGCTTCGCAAAAGTCGTTCTTTTCCCGCCCACCCACCCTTTTTATTTAGAGGATCGGAGGCAGCGCGGTCGCACTGCCTCCGATCCTCTTTCTTCCTGGGGAGAGGTCTGGCAGGGCTGAAAAGCGACTTTTGCGAAACCCTGAAAAATCAAAAGAGCAGCTTGCATGCTTAGAAAGCTTCGGTTATACTGTGCAAAGGACGTTCACGTCTCCCTGACCCCCACTAACCAACAACGACGTTGGAAGGTTAGGGTCGGGAAAAAAGCGAAAAAGTGGCGGCGCATCTTAGGGAGAAATGGCTGAGTTTGCTGCTTCCAAACTCAGCCATTTCTCCCTTTTATTGGGGAGAGTTAGCCTTGCAAGGCGCTGAAAATGCAGGGCTATTTCATTCTCGTGAGAAACCCCTCCCCGGTTCAAAAAAGGATAAGTTGGAAGCGCGATGGCCTTCGCCACCGCGCTTCCAACTTATCCTTAAAATGAGGGGGTGGTGGGGCCGAAAGCCAGAGGCTTTCGGAGAATGAAATAGCCCTGCTGAAAATGAGGGATGACTTGTCAGGTCAGGTCCACTATGCTACCATACTTTTCACCGGGAGAAACACTCCTATGTAGCTTTTTGGGAGGATAATGTGCAGATACCAGCAGAACTTACAGCAAAAAACTGGTGGACCATAGACGACATACCGATTCGAAACGACTCACAGGTCTCATTTCTAATCGATGGACGCCATACATTATGGACAATGTGTTTGCATCTATTGACCGCGCGTCGGGATATTTATCTGGGCCATTGGGGTCTAACACCCTTGATGCAACTCATACGCGGATTGGACCGTCTGGCAGGTCCTGAAGGCAGCCCAGCACGTCAACTCTGTACGGAGGAACTTCAGGCAACTGGTCTAAGCGCCGAGGATATTACGTTCTGGTACACTTATGAGCTAACACTCCAAAACGTGTTAGGTTATGCTGTGAGCAAAGGTGTAGACGTCAAAGTCTTACTCTGGGACTGCCCAGAGGTCTTTTCGCACTACAGTCCCAAAACCGCTCACAAGGAGCTAATCGCAGTGGGAGTGAAGTGTCTCTTAGATGATAGTGCCAGGCATCTCCCACATCCTTCAGAGTCCCTCCACCAGAAAATTATGGTTGTCGATGGCACGTATGCGTTTGTCGGCGGCATTGACCCCCTGATCGAATTGAGTGGCGATTTCGACCGCTGGGATACTCCCTGGCACAATCTCGTCTCTAATCTGCGCCATAATCCCAAAGATACTATCCCTCATGCATGGCACGACGCACATACGTTAATCACGGGCACGGCAGCTCAGGATGTAGAGTTTAACTTCTGCCAACGCTGGAACGAGGTTGCACAACGCCATAAATTGGATGAGCAAATGCTTGCCCCTGTACCGGTACGCGTGCCAAAGCAGAGTCAGGACTCACATCTGGTACAAATCACACGCACTATTCCCGCCGAAAACTATACATTTACTCCCAAGGATGGTATTCAAGGAATCGCTCAGTCCTATGCCAACGCTTTTAAGAATGTCCAAAACTTTGTCTACCTGGAAAATCAGTACTTCTGGCTACGCGCTTTTATGGGATTTGAGTTCTCTTTCATCGGTCGCGATAATCCTGAAATGGAACATAATTTAAAGACTCTGGCGCAGGTAATTGAACGGGGTGCCAGTCTAGCGATCGTACTGCCCGATCACCCCAATGTGGGTCGCCCATTTACTGATGAAGCACTGCATCTACTGCGTGAGAGGGTTCCAGATGCCGCGGCAGAGGGACGTATCCAGGCTTTCTGCCTGGCTCAATCGGCAAATCAGGACGGGAAGGAAGAGTATCGACCAATCTATGTTCACGCGAAAGTTGCTGTTATCGACGATGTCTGGTCCACAATCGGCTCTGCAAATTTAAATAACCGCGGTATGCGCGACGATGCAGAGATGAACGTCATGGTCCTGAATACCGAATTTGCCCACAATCTGCGTATCCTCCTCTGGGCCGAACACCTGGGCATGCTCAACGAATATGAGCAGTTTATCGTCTCCCGCTACCTCAGCCACCAATATCAGCATACGAATGTCAACAACCAGGCAATCGTCATCTGGCAAACACTGATGCAAAAACTCGGCGATCCCGCAACTGGTATGCGCTTAATGATAGAGTCCGCTCAAACCAATCTCCAGCACTTCAAAAATGGCGAACCACTGGTCGGCCATATCTTCCCCTACGTAACTCAGGATGAGGCAAAACAACTCGGGCTAAAGTTTCACGAAGAGCACGGATTACTGGAAATCCCAGAACAAAAGTAACGATCAGAGGCAGGAAAACTGGTCGTTCATTCCTTTCAGCTTTCCTGCACCCCACTCAATTAAATCGATACTTTTATATTAGCTCAAGGTAGCGCCGACGATCCCAGTTTGTGAC
>DAOTTL010000641.1:0-13629 GCA_034438135.1 Ktedonobacteraceae bacterium
CGAAGAAATTGGCTAAGATTGCAAGTAGTAAAGCTGCTTGCAATCTTAGCCAATTTCTTCTTTTTTTCAGAGGGAGGGGTGGCTTTCCAAGCCACTAAAAAATCAGGCATAGATTCATAGAGACAAACCTCCCAAAGGCTTTACCAGGACTTTCCACTTCTGGCATACTGGGAAAGAAATTCTCTATAGAGCACAAAAAAACAGAACGGTGAGGTTACCGATAGTGGAAATCCAGTTAACCAGTAACCAGATTCTGGCTATGGCACCGGACTCCAGTTCTGCGACTGCTGGCAAGAAGCAGAGCAATATCAAGTACTGGAAGAACCTGGGCATAAGCGCTGACGCACTCTGGGGAGAGTGTCAGGGAAGTGCCCTCTATCAGGTCAAAATAGAACTCGTCTCATTTGCCTCCCAATGCAGTTGTCCAAGTCGCAAATTTCCCTGTAAACATGGTCTGGGTCTGCTCCTGCTGGCAGCGACAAACCCCTCCTCCGTTCCAACCGTTGAGCAGCCCGAATGGGTTACAAGCTGGCTAAACAAACGTCAGGCCAATAGTGCGCGTAAGCAGGAACGAGTTGTGAAGAGTGCCAGTGAACCGGCCTCAGCGGCCCAGGTCAGAACCGCTGAGAAGCGTCTGGCGAACGTCAAGAAGGGTCTGGACGGTCTGGATCTCTGGCTAAACGATATAGTACGTCAGGGACTTGCCAGCGTACAGACTCAGCCTGATTCTTTCTGGGAGCATCAGGCTGCTCGCCTGCGCGATGCTCAGGCTCCCGCGCTCGATACGCGTGTCCGACGACTATCCGATATTCCCAATGCTTCGACCGATTGGCCTGAGAAGCTCCTGTGCGAACTGGGCAAAATTGCCTTGCTCACACACGCGTTCCGTCAGGAGGAACAACTTGAGGCGAATTTACGGGAGGATGTACGCCAGTTAATTGGCTGGAATCTTTCTCAGGACGAGGTCAATGTACGTGGAGAGACCGTGCGGGACGACTGGTCCATTGTGGGTCAAATTGTAGAGGATGAGGAGCGTGGAAAAGTGCAGCGCACCTGGCTCTCTGGTCTGCACACTGGTCGCCCTGCTATGATCCTGCAATTTTCCTATGCAGGTCAACCCTTTCCTGAACAGTTTGTCCCTGGCTCTCACCAGGAGGCAGAGCTGACTTTCTGGCCCGGCTCCGCTCCTCTACGTGCTCAGATGCGCACTCGTATAGGCATAAGTGCTCCGCTTACAGGTCCTTTTTCCTGGCCCAGCGATATTGAGGTCTTTCTAAAAAACGTAGCGGAAATACTCAGTGCTCAACCCTGGCAAGAACGCTTTCTCTGTCTGTTTTCCCAGGTGACTCCCCTCTATGATGAAGCCAATAGCTCCTGGTATCTGCGCGATCAGCAAGGCAACGCACTGCCTTTTGTCTCTGACGAGAGCTGGCAGATCCTGGCACTTTCGGGCGGACATCCAATCGATATCGCCTCCGAATGGCACGGAAAACACCTGCTACCGTTGGCTGTGTGGATCGAAGATGAATATGTGCTGCTTTAAGCAAGCGGGTTGGAGCAAAAAGCGCCTTCTTGCCAGCCCTTGTTGAAGCAGGATAGCAGAGGAATCTGCGAAGACCAAATGATTTTAGGCCAGGAAAGGACCAATTGATGGACCCGATTGTCACGATTGCTCTGGTGGGAACCGCGAACCAGGGACCGGTACATCCTGTAACCGGTACGCCTGTGGACGAGTTGACGGAGGGACTTGGCGCTATCGAGAGCGAACGCAAGCTTTTGCTAAGCGCCGGAGCCTGGTCCATCTATCGTCAGGCTGGTCAGAAACCGCAGCAGATTGCCATTGTACCCGAAGTTGCCGAACCAGAGACCCAACGCCCCTGTTCGTCGCAGGCTACTCACCTGCTTTCTCACCTGCTTTCAGGAAAGCAGGAGGAGATACTGTTAGAGGCGTTGGTCCATATGCGTGAGGCGCAATTGTATCTCCCCCATAAGCTTCTCGTTCAGGCTCTGGATAACCATGGAAACAAACTTCGCGCTGCTCTCGCACCCGTTTTGGGAGAGCGTGGTCGCTGGCTAAGCGCCTTCAACTCCTCCTGGCGATGGGTCCAGGATTATTTGCCTGATGGTGAGGATGAACTTTCCCGTGAGGCTGAAAAATTCTGGCAGGTGGGCACAACTGCTCAGCGTGCCGAAGTTCTGCGCCGTAAGCGTGCGGCTGATCCGGTTAGCGCACTGGCGCAATTGCGAAGCGTTTGGAAGCAGGAGAAAGCCGATACACGTGCCGAGCTGTTTCAAACGTTAGAGGTTGGTCTGAGTCTTGATGACGAGGGATTTCTGGAACAGGCCCTCGACGATCGTGCCACTGGCGTGCGTCAGATTGCGGCTGTTCTGCTGACGAGTT
This sequence comes from Ktedonobacteraceae bacterium, assembly GCA_034438135.1. Classification (GTDB taxonomy): domain Bacteria; phylum Chloroflexota; class Ktedonobacteria; order Ktedonobacterales; family Ktedonobacteraceae; genus Paraktedonobacter. The sequence continues at coordinate 2,402 of DAOTTL010000641.1, forward strand.
TGCCAGGCTCAGCCTATCTCAAACGTATGCGCGAACGTGCTGAAGCAATGTTGAGTATCAAAGATGACCAGTTGCTCGTCAAACTACCAGCCGCAACCATTGCCAAAGATTGGCTACGCGATGGTATTATTGAGGAGCCGCACGTCAGATCGGGTAAACGCATCTGGTGGTTACAACAGGTCCTGGCGTGCGTTCCCCTGACTTTCTGGGAAACGTATCTAGGCACTGGACCCAAAAAACTAATCGAACTGGCTGCTGTTGACGATAAGTGGAGAAGCACCTTGATTGGTGGTTGGGTTGAGGCTGCAGTTCATTTTCACGCGCCGAACTGGTTGCTGCCGCTCTGGCAATGGTGGTCTACTGCTCATGAAAAATTTGGCAAAGATGATGAAAGCGTGCATGAAAATCGTCAAAAGCTTTTAGGATGTTTTCCTCCTCGCCAGGCTGAGCACCTTGTGCTGGACCTGTTGTATAGTGACAAGGGCGGAGATGATCCTGCCTGGTTGAAACTACTTCCTGACCTGTCCAGTCCCTGGAGTGAAGATTTTGCTTTTGCCTGTTTAAACCTTGTGCGTGAACAATGTCTGGCCCGCGTTCGCGCATTGCTCAATCCCATCGTTAGCAATTCCTCGCAATATAGCCCCTATGGCGATCCCTGGTTCGTCAGCCTGGAGACGCTTGTTGTGTCTCTTCCCCTTGCCTGTTTTGCTGAGGCACGCCAGGGTTGGAAGCTTGCCACGCCAGAAGGTGGAGAGGACTGGCAATTTCAATATGCGAAGCGTTCTATACATACTTTTACTGATGCTATCAAACTACGACAGGAAATACATAAGGAGATATTCTAAAGATGACTACTACAAAAGCAACCGATACTAACCATACTTCTAATGAACCATCTATGTTAAACGCTGTCCTGCGCCAGCATGCTGAGCAGCAGTTTGCCGAGGAACTGACCGAACTGAAGAAAATGGACAAGCGTCAGCGTCCACCTAACTGGGACCTCTCACCTTGGGGAGTGAGCCTTTATGTTCTCGGAGGAAAATTACCCAACGGTTTCGAGATCACTCCCAAATATATCGGCAATACCCGTCTGATCGAGATTGCTGTCGCCACTCTTGCAACCGATCGGGCATTGCTCCTCTACGGTGTTCCAGGAACGGCCAAGAGCTGGCTGAGCGAGCATCTCGCTGCGGCCATCACGGGCGATTCTACCCTGCTCATCCAGGGAACTGCTGGCACCGACGAGGGCGCAATCCGCTATGGCTGGAACTATGCCCGGCTACTCGTCGAGGGTCCCACCACCGAGGCCCTGGTCGTCAGTCCAATGATGAATGCCATGCAGAACGGGAAGCTCGCACGCATCGAAGAACTCACCCGCATTCCCTCAGAGGTTCAGGATACCCTGATTACGATCCTCTCGGAAAAAACTTTGCCCGTACCTGAACTCAACACCGAGGTGCAGGCGCATAAAGGTTTTAACGTCATCGCCACCGCCAATAACCGTGACAAGGGCGTGAACGAACTCTCCAGTGCTCTCATGCGCCGTTTCAACACCGTTATTCTGCCCGTGCCTGACAGTATGGACGAAGAGATCGAGATTGTCAGTCGGAGAGTGAGCAGTCTGGGTCAGGCGCTGGAACTACCAGCCGAGAAGCCAGCGATGGAAGAGATTCGCCGTGTTGTGACGGTTTTCCGCGAACTGCGTTCAGGCGTAACCTCAGACGGCAAGACAAAACTGAAATCGCCCAGCGGCACCCTCTCAACTGCCGAGGCCATCTCAGTGCTCAGTCACGGTCTGGCAATGGCCGGGTACTACGGTGATGGTCAACTGCGGGCAAACGATGTTGCGGCCAGTTTGACCGGTGCCATTCTCAAAGATCCGGTCCAGGATCGCGTGGTCTGGTTAGAATACCTGCAAACGGTTGTCAAAGAAAGGGATGGTTGGAAAGACCTCTATCGGGCCTGCCGGGAGGTGATGTGATCATGAGTGTATACTCAAATTAGTTAGAATTCTAATCAAATGCCGAAATATTTTCGGCGTTGACATATCAAAGAAGCGGAGAAACGTGGTGGACAGCATCGAAAGCAGAATCAGAGGATACTTGAGCCTGCTTGGGCGCAGATCCAAATCTATGCTTGACGACCTGCTGTTGCCCTACAACATCACCACTCAGCAGGCGCGGATCATAGGTTTTGTTTGTTCGGAGCAAAGAGAAGGCAAAGTCATCTGCCAGAAAGACATTGAAGAGGCATTTGAGCTAAGGGGATCATCGATCACCAGTCTGTTGCAGGGACTGGAGCGCAAAAACTTTATCAGACGCCACTCCGATCCCTCCGACGAGCGCAGGAAAATCGTGGACGTTCTTCTCAAGGGACAGGAATTAATGAGCAATTTCGAGAAAGCTTTCCATGATATCGATCAGCAGATGGTGCGGAACCTCAGCACTGAGCAAAAACAGACGCTTCTGCACACACTCGAACAGATGGCTCACAATTTAGAATAAAAGTACCTCTTCCCCTTTTTTTTGTGAATATAGTTAGAATTCTAATATTAAGAATTCTAACCTTTCAGGCGATATAGGTATACTTGCTTGAACTGGTTTCATATGTATGGAGGAAACAATTATTATGACACAGAACACAAAAACGCCACGCATAGCCATCATCGGTGGTGGTCCCGGCGGTTTGACACTGGCACGTGTGCTTCAGACGCGCACTATTGCTGCGACACTTTTTGAGCGAGAGAGCCATCCTAACGAGCGACCGCAGGGAGGAACGCTCGATTTGCACCCGGCTTCCGGTCTGCTGGCTGTTCATCTGGCTGGACTTGATGAGCCGTTTCGAGTCATTGCCCGCTATGAAGACCAGGGAGGGCGTTTCCTCAGTAAGGAGGGTCAGGCGCTTTTGGAAAACGGGCCTGACCAGGCACAAGAGGGGGAAGGAGACCGCCCGGAGGTTGATCGTACCGCTCTGCGGGGCATGTTGCTGGACTCGCTGGTGCCGGGTGTGGTGTGTTGGGGGCAGAACCTCAGCTCCGTTCAGCAGGCGGACGATGGTACATACGAGTTGTTGTTTGAGGATGGTCAGCGCAAGATTTTTGATCTGGTGGTCGGCGCGGATGGTGCCTGGTCGCGTGTGCGCTCTCTGTTATCGAGTGCTATACCCTATTATACCGGCGTAACCTTCATTGAATTTGGCCTTGATAACGTCGATCAGGATCATCCCGCACTGGCCCAACTGGTTGGACACGGAAGTATGTTCTCGATGGCGGAGAACAAGGGGCTGATGGCTCAGCGCAACGGCCACGCTCACATTCGGGTATATGCGGGCATGCGTGCCCCCAAAGGCTGGGAGACCGAGACAGGCTTTGATCCCAACGATCCTCAGAAGGCCCGTGCGTGGCTTCTCAACTTCTTTACTGGTTGGGATGAGAGCCTGCTCGCCCTGATTCGCGAGGGGAGCGACAACTACGTGGTCAGACCTTTGTATATGCTGCCCATCGGGCATCACTGGGATTTTCGCCCAGGAGTAACGCTGCTCGGTGACGCTGCTCATCTGATGTCTCCCTTCTCTGGCGAGGGCGTCAACCTTGCCATGATAGACGCCGCCGAACTTGCCGTGGCAATCAGTGAGCACCATAGCCTTGACGCTGCCGTGCGCAGTTACGAGCAAAGGATGTTCCCACGTGCGCTGCTTGCGAACCAGGGTGCCGATCAGGGCCTGAGTGTAGCCTTTTCCCCTGATGCGCCCGCCACTATCATCAACTTTTTTCAGGAACTCATGGCCGACAAACCTGCTTAAAGCATAGTTCTTTTGAAAGGATGAATGAATGGTGCAAATCTTGACAGACTGTGTACGCTTTAGTACGATCTATGCCTGGCACTACGGTATTTCCTGAATGAGTTTGAGGAAATTTTGTGTATAAACCCTCCTCAAATCGATTTCCGTAACCCCCTGGAGAGAAAAGAATAGTCTATGGTCAGGGTAATATGAATGTGTATTAACAGCCACTATCTTCAATGCAATAGCTGTTGGAATACGAAAAGAGAAAAATGTATGTATCCAGAGTTTAGAGCCTGTCGGGAGGTACTATAGTTGAGTATTTCCGTCTTTGGTATTCGCCATCACGGGCCGGGATGTGCGCGTAGTCTAAGGTCTGCCCTGGAAGAACTGGAGCCAGATATTGTTCTGGTTGAGGGACCACCAGACGCTCAAGAGGTGATTCCACTATTGCTCTCGTCCGAAATGAAGCCGCCGGTCGCCCTGCTCATCTACGCGCCCGATGCCCCATCGCACGCGGTCTACTATCCCTTTGCGACCTTCTCGCCTGAGTGGCAGGCGTTAAGCTATGCCTTTCATAAAGGTATTCCAACGCGCTTTATGGATCTGCCTCAAGCCCTGCAACTGAGTCAGGAGGAGGAAAAGGACGAGCCTGCACCTTCTCTGGATACTGAACCAGAGAGTGTCCCCCAGGCCAGTCCTTCCGCCCAGGTTGCGACGACAGAGAGTGTGGAGCCTGAGGAGGTCAAGAACGAGGATCCGCTGGATATGCTGGCCCGTGCGGCTGGCTATAGCGATTATGAACTCTGGTGGGAGCGGCAAATTGAGCAGCGGCACGACAATAGTCAACTGTTCGAGGGCATTCTCGCCGCTATGAGCGCCATGCGTGAGGATACGCAGTCCAAAGACAAGCGCGAAGCTCGGCGTGAGGCCTATATGCGCCAGACGATTCGGGCTGCTCAGAAAGAAGGTTTTCAGCGCATCGCCGTTGTGTGTGGCGCGTGGCACTCGCCTGTTCTAACTGAGGCCGCACTCAAAACAACAAAGGGCGATGCCTCCACGCTCAGCGGCTTAAAGCGAGTCAAAGTTGACGCGACCTGGATACCATGGACTAACGATCGTCTCTCTTACCGCAGTGGCTACGGTGCTGGCGTCACCTCGCCCGGCTGGTATGAGCATCTATGGACCTCGCCTGACAGGCCTACGATCCGTTGGACTGCTCAGGCTGCCCATCTTCTCCGTGCCCAGGATCTGGATGCCTCGTCCGCCAGCGTGATTGAAACTGTGCGTCTGGCTGAAGCTCTGGCCGCGATACGCGAACTGCCCATGCCCGGCATGGCTGAACTACATGAGGCCATCCTGACCGTTCTCTGTCACGGCAATAGTGAACCGATGCTGCTGATCCGTCAGAAACTGGAGATCGGCACTCGTCTGGGTGAGGTGCCAGCCGAAACGCCTGCGGTTCCTCTTCAGCGCGATCTGGAGCTAAAGCAGCGTCGTCTGCGGCTCAAACCCTCTACAGAGATCGTGAACCTTGATCTGGACCTGCGTAAAGAGAACGATCGGGAGCGTAGTCGGCTCCTGCATCAATTGCATTTGCTCAACCTTGCATGGGGTAAGCTTCAGCGTGGCAATTCCAGACAAATGGGAACGTTCCATGAACTCTGGCAGGTCCAGTGGCAGGTTGAGTTTGTTATCAAGCTGATTGAGGCCAATATCTGGGGCAATACGGTAGAGCGTGCAGCCACTAACTACGCCAGTTCTCTGGCGGATAGCGCGAAAGATCTCCCGGCCTTGACTGGATTGCTGGATCAGGTCGTTCTGGCCGCGCTACCGGAGGCGATTGAACATATCCTGCACTGTGTCCAGACCCAGGCAACCGTTGCGTCTGATGTCCAGCAAATGATGGAGGCCCTTCCGCCACTCGTGCGAGTTGTGCGCTATGGAGATGTGCGTGAGACCAGAAGTGAGTATGTTCTACCGGTCATCGAAGCCCTTTTCGAGCGCGTCGTGATTGGTCTGCCAGGTGCCTGCTCCTCGCTGGACGATGACGCTGCTCGTGCTATGCTGGCGAGCATCGGGCATGCTCACGAGAGTCTGGAACTGCTCGACCGTTCTGATCTGCGCGAAGAATGGCAGCGAGTTCTGCGCATCCTTATGGAGCGCGATGGCTATCATGGACTGGTGCGCGGTCGTGCCTGTCGTCTCCTTTTTGATCAGCAAGTAATCGACATTGAGAAGTTACAGCAACAGGCAGGTCTGGCCCTTTCCATCGCTGTGCCCGCGATCCAGGCGGCCAGTTGGATTGAGGGCACCCTGTATGGGGGGAGTCAGCGGCTCTTGTATCAGGATGGCTTCTGGCAGGCGTTGGATCAATGGTTGTGTGAACTGTCAGCGGATAGCTTTACCGAACTCCTGCCCCTGTTGCGTCGGGCGTTCTCGGCCTTTAGTGGTCCAGAGCGCCGCATGATGGGAGAGAAGGCCTTGCTCTTGCGCTCTACCTCGGTTGTAAGTGAAGCAAGTCGAGGACGTGATGACAACTCGTCGAGTATTGATCAGCAGCGTGCCAAAAGGGTTCTGCCTGTGCTGGCGCAAGTACTGGGGGTAAAGTTCGATGCACATTGATGAACAGGAGCGCCTGCGGCGCTGGCGTCTCATGCTGGGCAAAGACGCGGCAGAGGGAATGTGTGCAGCTGGTAGTTCGGGAGGTTCTGTAGAGCTGACCGGCGCTGATCGTGGCATGGACAACGTATTAGAAGCACTGTACAACTCAGAGCGTTCGGCGGGACTGGGTCCGTCCTCGCCCAACGTCGCCCGCTGGTTAGGAGATATTCGTACCTACTTTCCCACCTCATCGGTTCAGGTTATGCAAAGGGACGCCCTGGAGCGGCTCAATCTCACTCAGATGCTCTTAGAGCCAGAGATGCTTGAGACAATTGAGGCCGATGTCCATCTGGTAGCCAATCTGCTCTCGCTCAGTCGCGTCATCCCCGAGGGAACGAAAGAGACGGCCAGACGAGTGGTGCGTAAAGTCGTTGAGGAGTTAGAGCGTAAGCTTGCCAACGCTATGGTGCAAGCGGTACGGGGAAGTCTGAACAGGGCCGTACGCAACTATCGGCCAAGAGCTAACGAGATCGACTGGGACCGAACTATTCGGGCCAATCTGAAGAATTACCTGCCGGAGAAGCGCACGATTATCGCCGAGAAGCTGGTCGGACATGGACACAAACGTTCATCGCTGCGCGACATCGTTCTCTGTCTGGACCAGAGTGGTTCAATGGGAACATCGGTGGTCTATTCAGGCATCTTTGGCTCAGTACTGGCAAGCATCAAAGCGGTCAGTACGCGTATGGTGGTCTTCGATACCTCTGTGGTCGATCTGACTGAAGACTTGCAGGATCCCGTTGATCTACTCTTCGGAGTGCAATTGGGAGGTGGCACCGACATTAACCGTGCCCTGGGCTATTGTCAACAGATCATCTTACGTCCCACACAGACCATACTGGTATTGGTAACCGATCTCTATGAGGGCGGCGATAATCAGCAAATGCTGCGCCGGGCGGCGGAACTCGTTGCCAGCGGGGTTCAGGTCGTTTGTCTGCTGGCCCTGAACGACAGTGGCGCACCGAGCTATGATCACCGGAACGCGCAGCTACTGGCGGGTATGGGCATCCCCTCGTTTGCCTGTACGCCCGAACTCTTTCCCGATCTGATGGCAGCTGCCATCCAACGTCAGGATCTCACAAGCTGGGCCGCTCGCAATGAAATCGTAACCGCTCGTGGATAGAAAGTAATGTGAGGAGAGCAGGGTAGCGAACTCCCTGGCGCTCGCTACCCTGCTCTCCTCACTGCTTATCTTTGCTCGATCTTGCCGATGAACCGAAACGCTTGTGCGGGTATATCATCGTAGCGGCCATTAAGCAGATCGCGAAAACTGGCGACCGTCTCCTCGCGTGTCAGGTACGTGCCTGGCATATCAGTGAAGGCTTCAGCCACGAAAAACGGTTGACTGAAAAAGAGATCTATCCGTTCTCCACGTGTCAGGATTTGCTGATCTTCCTCCGTCAAGGCTGTAGTGTTCTCGTTCTCGCGCAAAGTGTAATAGCGCTCCAGGATCTCGCGAACCCGTTGCGTGACCTGTTGATGGTCCAGAGGGATAGCGCTGGTTGACAGGAAATGTGAGCGCGAGGCAAGGGGATCAATCGCTGGCCACAGACTTTGTCTGGCACGCTGCTGACTGAACCGGATCTGTACATCAAGGTCTTTCAGCAGCGAAGTATCGGTCGGCTGATGGAGATCGTTGACCGGCACAAGGAGCAGTGTAGTGATGCTCAGAGAGTTGGCAAAGCGACGCAAGCTGGCTATCTGCTCAGTGGGTGTGACCTGGCAATCAATCATCAACAGCACCTCTCGGCCTTCGGCCTTAAACTGTGCTGCGATCGTCGCGGCGGCATGCAGAAGGCGCTGGTGCACGGACACCTCTTCTGTCGTTTGCTCGAAAAGCATGGCAATGCGATCCTCGACCTCGATGTCACGCACCATCTCGCGCAAGTTACTGGCATCATATGTGGTCTCGCGCATACCAGCGATGACCCCAATGCCCTGACGATCGATGAGGAGATGATGCATAATCTCTTCGATTACAACGTCTCTCCCTAATCCGAACCCGGCAATCAAACCAACGACGCTGCCAGCGGCTATGGGAGCCATCAAATCGATCGTTTTGATACCAGTCTCCTGTGGATGTGTGGGCACCTTCACCGTTTTGACGAGAGCCTCCAGAGTGGAGAGCGGCAGGTGAGTAGTGTTTTCCAGGTTCCCTTTGCCGTCAATTGGTGAGCCGTTCGCGTTGAGTACGCGTCCCAGAAGGGAACTGCCACCAGGAAGAGTGGGCGTATTCATAGACATGTCATCCTTTCTTGTAACATAGCAACAATGGCTGGGTGTCCGTTGGCGATAGCCCAATCGCGAGGTGTACGTCCAGTGCTATCGTGAGCCTGCTCATCTGCCCCATAGGCCAGCAAAAGATGCACAACTTCGACATGACCCTTCAGCGCGGCCCAATGGCAAGGTGTGCGGGCATGTTGACTCTGGCTATCGACGGCGGCCCCATGAGTGAGCAGCAGACGCGTCATCTTGGCATCGCCATACATGGCGGCCTGGTGTAACGCGGTCAAACCATTGTTCAGTGGGAATTCGGCATTCGCCCCACGCGTGAGCAGCACAGCGGCGGTTGTGTGGCAGCGAAACATCACGGCTCCATGCAGGGGAGTCAGACCACTGCTTGTGCGGGCATTGATATTCGCACCATAATCGAGGAGCAGACAGGCTACCCGGGTGTGGTCGTGCATCGTGGCCTCATGGAGTGCAGTTATGCCCACTGAAACTGCCAGCAATAATCGTTGCCGGACTTCTTTGAATTCCATTTGCATGTTGAGCAGGGTGGGATTCTGTGTGAGCAATTGTTTCACTGTATCCAGATCACCGAGTCGAGCGGCAATCAAAAGACGGACTTTGGCCGGAAACGTCTGTGCGATTGACGCGCGTTGTTCTTGCAAGACATCGCTCATCAGGTCTAGTAATTCATCTTTCAGGTGTTGGCGAGCACCATAGAGTCGTTTCTTGATGGTAGTAATGGGAACATCTAAAAAGGCTGCAATCTCTTTTAGCGCATAGCCTGTGCCATAGAAGAGGAAAACCACCATGCGTTCGCGCTCGTTGAGCGTACCTATAGCACGGCGTACTTGCTCATTGATTTCGCGCATCTCAATTAGATCGGGCGGATTTTGCTCTGTTCCTGGCAGTTCGGCAGCGGCTTCCAGTGGAATGCTCATCAGACGTTTGCCACGAGTCAGACGATCGACCTGTTTGAAAAGAATGGAGCGAAACCAACGGAAAAAGGCGGCAGGTTCGCGGAGTCTGTCCAGGGTCAGATACACTTCAAGAAACGCTTCCTGCGTGGCATCTTCAGCCAGTTGGTGATGTCCACACATGGCATAGGCACTGGCACAGGCCATATCTTGAAAGCGCTCAACGATACTGTTGAAGGCTTCTGAATTTCCTTGTTGTGCCGCTCGTACAAGCGAGTCAAGTGATTCCACTACTGTACTCTCCTCTTGCTCCTGTGTTTCTTTTGCCAGAGAAAAGTCCCAAATGGGGAGTAAAAGGATACCAGAAATACTGTTTTGGATAGAAAAAAGCAATTTTAACATGAAGAGCCTGGCGCACTCATTTCTTCTGAGTACGCCAGAGGAGCTTTCCATCGTTTGTACGCAGAACCTCAATATCGCCCGGCAGATCCGTCAGAAGTATAAGCTTATTCTTCCCTGATGGATCTCCAGAGAAATTTGTTTCTGCCGGGGCTTTATAGCTCCATAGGTGCCCGCCATCGCTTTCTCGCCAGGCGTCAAGACGGCCCTCCGTTCGCATTGTGTAGTACAAACCAGATTGAAACAATGGGTTACCTAAATAACCTGTAGTATGCCAGAGAAGTTTTCCGTCGCTGGCACGCAGGGCATCTATCTGGTCATCAGACTGCGCCGCACTACCGTGCGTACTTATAAGGAAAAGTATCCCGTTATCAAGAAGTGAGTAAGGGTTGGTAAACTGCTGACTATCAATTTTAACTTGAGTGCGCCAGAGAAGCTGCCCATCGTTTGCGCGTAGATGAATGATCGTGCCGTCTTGCAAGATCAGATGAATGGTGCCATCTGTTTCTAGCGCCGTGCTCAGGATAGCGTTGTGGGCGCTGGCCTGATAGGTCCAGAGAATGTGTCCATCGCTGTCGCGCAAAGCAGTCAGTGCAAGAGCGTCCTGTCTGCTATTTATTATTCCATCTTCCTGCCCTATTATGCCAGTATCATGCACTAAAACTGCCTCCGACATGCTGGTAATTTGTGCAGTCCATGACCAGAGGCGTTTGCCGTCGGAGGCGCGAAAAACCTGAACCGGCTGTTTGAGGGAGTCGTTGTCAATATAGTCTATTGCATAGATGAGCTGACCATCTAGTATTATCTGCCGCGGGTTGTCGCTGCTATCGTGAGGTATTTGTACGATTTTTCGACCATCGCTGGCAGAGAGAAGGTCCGTGTTACGGTCGAACCTGGCGATCTCGGCGATGCCATTGCGCACTTGCAGAAGGATATCTATCGGCAACGATGGCTGATCAGGAGCGTGGTAGGACCAGCGCAGGTGACCATTGCTGATCTGGAAAGCGTAGATTGTATTGCTCGCATCAGCGGCGTAGAGTGCATCCCCAACTCGCCATAGGGCTGTATTTGTACCTGGCGCAGGCATGGCATGTTGCCATAGGACGTGTCCATTATTTCCATTCAGGGCTTCAATCGTCGCATGGCCCAGGCTTGTTATATAATAGGCATAAAAAAGCTGACCCGCGACCTCAATGGACGCCTGTTTAGGTAGCTTTGTACGCCAGAGGATCTGTCCAT
>DAOTTL010000642.1:0-6495 GCA_034438135.1 Ktedonobacteraceae bacterium
CATGAGTCATTCCTCAATTTGGCGGCGCAGCCGCCAGAATTTAGGGATAAATGGATGAGTTTTGAGGTAGCTTTGCTGCTTCCAAACTCATCCATTTATCCTTTCGCGGAGGAGGGGCGGCTTTACAAGCCGCAGAAAAGGCAGGGATGACTTATAACTAACTAGGATGCATGGGTAGTGGTGGGAGTAGCTACCGGTTCGGGAATAATAATCCCAGGCGTTGGTGAACCGTTGGGAGGGGGTGTCCCTCCTGTACCAGGTGGGTTCTCATTGCCAGGAGCGAGTGGTAAACCAATCGCATCATTGTTGCTGACTATCACCGTGTCTATCTCTGGCACTCCTTCCTGGATGAAGGTCTGCGTGTGCTGAACGAGTTGCCACTGCAATGTATACACTCCAGCTTCATCCGGTGCCTGGACGGGGATAGTAACCTCCTCACTGGCATTAACAGCCAGATCTCTGGTCAAAGGTAACGGTTGGCTATTCACCGCGACATGTTGATGGCTATCCACCCAGTGATAGATTACCTGGACAGCATACGGTCCCTGGGCCTGCCAGCCGAAATTGCTCGTGTTCTGTAGATTTAACTGGACCGTTGTCTTTTCCTTAGCAGTCATTTGCTGGGGAACATTGGCTCCAAGCGCTATAAAGCCGTAATAAGCCGGCATAAGTGGCGCGAACTCAATACCGTCAGCAGCGATCTGTAGACCATTTTCACCAGTCGCGTTGCTGAGTACTACGCGATCAGATTCCGAGGCTCTAAAGTAGTGAATGCCCAGACTAATCCATTGGGGTTGTGTATTGACAGTTCCGAAGGGACTCTGAAACGTGCCAATGTGTGATTCATCTAGCTGGACGACATGTGTAACCTCGGTACCGGGTCTGCCAGCATCGGCACTGTAGATCGTATATATAGCCGAACCGCTACTGGCGTGATTGTCGTTAACAAAGGCCCCGACCTCATAGAAGCCGTCCGCTGGCAACTGAGGACTCCAGGTAGCGGTTGCTGTCGCAGGACCATCTGTCGTACTGGTCCAGTGAAGAGAACCTCCTATGTCTGTCGCGGAACGAGCGCGGTCCCAGTGGCCTGTACTGCTCCAACCGGGTGTTCCGTCATCAACAAGTACTGCCCCTTTGTGAATGCCCATCCCATCCTGACTCAGTACAGGGGTGGGCGTATCGTTAACCTCATTTGTCCATAGATTATAATCGGGCACGATATTGGGATCTGGATAATTCCCTTGCCAGCCAAAGGGATCGGTGGCTCTCCACGAGGGATAAAAGTACGTTCCAAAGTGCATGTGAGGACCAGTAGAAGAGCCAGTCGTGCCGCTGGTTCCAATGGGCCACTGGGCACCCACTTTATCCCCAATTTTCACCATCACAGTGCTCAGATGGCCATAGCTGGTCACAAGGCTATTTCCATGGTCAATAGCGACCCAGAGGCCAAAGGCATCATTATGGTTCAGCGGATTGTACCAGCCCGCTCGTATGACCGTTCCCGGGGCTGAACTCAGCACTGGCTCGAAGCGCATATTGAGATCATAGCCATTGTGGCCATCATAGCAGTTCACGCCTGGCTGACAGTTGAGCACAGACGCCCCTGAGTTCACCCACCTCTTTCCATCATGACGGACAAACACATCGTCAGAGTCGTACCAGGGTCGATCGTGGTCAAAGTAAGAGGTAATACGTGATTGAATATCCTGATCTCCATAATAGGGACGCATCAGAAAAGGCCACGGTATTGCGAACTGCTGGTTTGCTGCAATATTCGACTGAGGATAGCTCTGTCTAAAAGCCAGTGGCCAGTTACTAAAGAAGCTGGTGAGTAGGAGCAGAAGCACTAACACAAGTGGAATCCAGGCTCCTTTGAAGCGATGTACTAAAGCGTATAAGCGTTGTCTGTATTTCATACTACAAATGCCTTCCTGGACTCTATTCCAGAGCGACGACATGGGTGAGCGGTTGCGAGAATGCTTTCATCCTGATAGAAGATCCAGAGCTAAGAGTGGTAACCGACCAATAATGAGGCGTCCCACCTATTTCAGGATTGAGAGGATTAAAAGCTGTAAAGGTAATAGATGAGCTATCGGAGGTCCAGAGCGGGTTCGCATTAATTTGCGAGCCAGTTTGAGCGGGACCAGCCATGGTAGAGACCTGCCCGTTTTCGAGATGTACAACCTCGATAGAGCTCTCCAGCGCCTGTGGTCTCAGGTCGGCCTGGCTTTCTTCTGGATTGGTGCGGGCTACAAAGGCGATGTTCTCGCCATCAGGAGACCACGTCGGAGCGAAGCCATGTCCACCATCTACCTGTGCCAGCGTACGCTGTTTTCTGCCCTCATCGTTCATAAGCCAGAGTGCAGCGGGTCGAAATGGGGTTGCTGTGTCAGACAGACGTTCATAGGCGAGTGTGTGTCCGTCAGGAGACCATGTGAACATGCCTGCGATACTTTGTGCACCGCCTGTCAGCGTAAACAGGCGTTTCTGGTTTTCTCCATTGCTATCCATACTCCAGGTGGTGCTTCCCAGACCCAGGCCCTCAGAGATAGAATAGATGATTTGCGAACCATCAGGAGAGGCAATTGCATCTACCAGATAGGCAGAAGGAGTGGAGATAGGGAGATTCGTCACGTTCCCAGTTGCTGCGTTTACCTTCCACAATCCTGGCTTCCATGGCTGCCCGCTGAGCAGTCCCTCAGATCCCATCGGAAACATGGGGCGATAGAGGAAAGTAGCGTCAGAACCTGGCAGCCAGTGCAGGAATGTGCCGCTGACATTCGTCGGCGTCAGCATGAGATTTTGATGCTCTGTATCAAAGATCCAGACCAACTCACCGTCGCTGCGCGTTCCGTCGATGGCCAGGTAACGTCCATTGGGCGAGAGTTGCAGCGAGATCACGCTATCAGTCGCTGATAGGCCGAAGTCATTCCCAAATTGTGCTACCGTAAGCGGCGTTTCGAGTGGCTCATGAGAAGCTCCCTCACGAGCTCTGGCCAGAACAAATCCTTGCGGATTTTTTAAAACATAGTAGAGGTAATGCCCACTCTGTTCACCTGGACTGATTTCGGCCCGCGCTGGAATGCTGTTTGCTCGCTCGAGTGAAAGCAGGAAGGCCTGACTTGCCAGTGCTACAAGAATGAGAATACCCGCCAGTGCAACTGTATCAAGCGTTCCTGAACGACGAGATCGCTGAATAATTGCTTTTAGCTGTTTGGCTTGTGTGTTTCGCATATGCAGGTTTTTTCATTTCCATAAGGGTTAGTTAGAAGTGTACTTCTATTATTCCGAAGTGTACTTCTATTATTCTAAGGAGCTTCTATTAACCATTCATGCGTATGTGTAAATAGAGAAAAAATGCAAGAAGTGCAGGAGCGTTAGAGAAAAGAAGGAGGCTGAGGTAGCGCATCGCGTTACCTCAGCCTCCTTCTAAAAGAGAAGAGAGATGGATGATAAACATACTCATAGTTTCCAATGAATTCAGTGACGTTTCCACCCCAGCCGCTTTTAAAGCGGTAAACGCCTGCCATAGCCTCATCGTGCTCATCGGTGGGTGGAATGCCCCAGAAATCATAGGAGTGAGCTCCTGCCGCCTTAGCCCAGCGAATGGCTTCCCATTGAAGTAGATAGTTAGGCATAAGATTGCGCTGTATATTGCCAGATGCACCATAGAGATAGATGGCCTCGCCCGCGACCAGACTCACGAAGATACCGGCCAGGAGTCTATCATCTGCGTATGCTAGAAAGAGGCGAGCCTGTTGATCTGGCGCAAAAAGAGACCAGGCGCGTCGATAATAGTCGCGAGTGTGAATGCCAAACTGATCTCGTTCGCTCGTCGTGCAGAGTAGATCGTACCAGGCATCCACCTCTGAGGATGAGCTGGCGGCGTGAATTATAACGCCCTTGCGTGCGGCCAGGCGTGTATTATAGCGCCATTTCTCTTTAAGATTGGCGAGCAGGACCGCTTCGTCGGGTCGCGTATCCAGTGTGATTGTACGAATGGGCTGTATAGGAGAAGCTTTGTGAAAACCGAGAGCTTTCAAATGAGTAAGTGCTACTTGAGCGGAGACAGTCTGTGTGGTCAAATGAGGTTCGATCTGGAGAGCCAATGCTCCATGTCTGCCTAGATAAGTACGAACGCCAGCTAGAAAGGACTTAGTTGGATCAGGAGTATTTGGCTCAAGTGGAGTGAAGTCCCAATCCATGACAGGACCCCTGGGTATATATGCCAGGTGGCCCAGATGAGCGGGTATGTGGGGCAGTGTTCTCTGTAGAATTTGAGCGGCGGCAACTATTTTTTGCGTAGAGGTATCCCAGAGGGCCAGGCGCAGAGGCTTCCATCGCGTTCCTGCCTTTAATTCTCCCCAGTTCCAGCTTTGCAGCACATGTCCATGAACATGTTCAGAAACGAAAGTGTTCCATATATCTTGTTCTGCGTGAAGAAACACGCGCAGTATATAACGTTCTGCCATTAGAAATCCTCCAGATAGTATTCATCCGTAATGAATGGTACAATATCTGCGGATTGGCGAAAACCAGTCAGAGAAAGCTGTCCGGCGCGTGGTGGGTCTTAAAGCGGGCAAAGAAGAGGCGAGCTTATTGCAGAGTTGAAACGTATCAAGCAAAAAATGAGAACATTGAATGAGAACGTTTAAAGTATAGTAGTAAGAGCTTTTCACTAACTCTTTTGTTTTGTCGGCGCAGTGTTATCTGAGCATAGATAGAGTGTCCATAGTATAGTTCGTTCGTAAGAACGATGAACCGTAGGGACTTCCCCATACGGAATGTCACAGGAGGCAACTCGTGAAAATTGTGATCCTTGGTTGTGGCCGTGTAGGCGCGAGGCTGGCCGCTATGATGGATCGTGAGGGTCATACTGTAGCAGTGATTGACCAGAGCAGCGAGTCTTTCCAGCGTTTACCAGATGATTTTAGAGGAGAAGTAGTTGTTGGCAATGGGGTGGACGAAGATGTCCTTCAACGCGCCGGTATCAAAGAGTCCGACGCATTTATAGCGGTAACCAATGGTGATAACCGTAACATCATGGCCAGCCAGATTGCCAGAGAGATCTTCAAGGTCAAAAAAGTGGTTTGTCGTATCTATGATCCTATCCGCGAGGAGACATATAGGGGTCTGGGTTTAGAAACCACATGTCCCACTATAATAGGTGCTCAGACGCTCTTTGACGCAGTGCTTGGGACAAAGTAATCCACGTCTAAGTAAGAGAATTGAGGGATGTATATGTATATTATCGTTGGCGGTGGCGGCGATGTGGGCTACTACGTCACCAAAAGCCTCTTTGCTCAGGGGCACGAGGTTCTCCTGATCGAAAAAGGTTCTGCACGCTATCAGTCGTTAAAAGATGAGCTAGGGCAATCAGTTGTGAGAGGTGATGCCTGTGAGGCTCGTACTATGGACGAGGTAGGGGCAAGCCGAGCAGATGTCTTTATCGCTGTCACTGGTGAGGATGAAGACAATATGGTCATGTGTCAGATGGCCAAGAGTCGCTATAAGGTAGCCCGCACTATTGCCCGTTTGAATAACCCGAAACATGATCCCATTTTCCAGAAATTGGGCATAGACATCACCGTCAGTCCCACGCGCTCTATTCTCTCGTTGATTGAGTCAGAATTGCCCAGTTCCCGCTTTGTACAACTCATGGCACTGAAAAATGCTGGCCTGGAGATCGTCGAGGTACGGGTTCCTGCTGACTCGCCAGTTGTCAATAAGACACTGGGAACAATAGGTTTGCCGCGTAGCTGTAATCTGGCTCTGATTATTCGAGGGAAAGAGTTTGTTACGCCGACCGCTGAGACGGTTTTATTGTCCGGCGATGACGTTTTTGCTCTGGTTAATCGTGAAGGAGAGGAAGCGTTGCGCAGCGCTTTCGGCACACCTGAATAGGTGGATGTATGCGTGAGTGGAAGATGGCCTCAGGTGGGCCGACTCAGGTTGGCCCATTCTTTCTGCCTCCCTCGCTTGCCTGCACTGCAATCGAATCATTCTCACTTGCAGGTAAGGGATCATCTTCACTTGCGACTTGAGGAATTGGACGTAGAAGCTCAATATGCTCGTTATTGACGCGTAACGAGTTTTCAGGTTTTTTTACGGGGATTGCCAGACCTCTCAGATGGAAGTTGTCGATAAAAGATACCCGTTTTAAACGGGACGAAGAGGGCGTGCTGGCAGCACGCTTGCGTATCCAGGAACCGCGTTTCCTGGCGGCCAACATTTCATCGGCACTCTCGCCACGAATAGAGCGATAGAGGCTGGCAATAACTACCCAGGAGGCAGCCACGATAGGCGTTGCCAGCAGTGCCCCGAACGCCCCGAAGAGTTGCGCCCCTATAATAAGTGCAAGGATCGAAGCCACCGGGTGCAGTCCCACCGCATGTCCAACGATGCGAGGTCCCAATATGTTACTCTCCAACATTTGCACAAAGATAAAGGAGAGCAAAACATACACCGTGCGCGGAAAGGGATCCGGCAGGAGTA
>DAOTTL010000643.1:0-24914 GCA_034438135.1 Ktedonobacteraceae bacterium
AATGGCATAAAATCTTCCTCGCCAGAGGTACCCTTTACATCTAATTGGAGAAAATCAACAAGACCGCCAGCAACAAAAGCATCTCTCTTCGCAAAACGAATGAGCCAGTCGTGGTTTTGCAGCAAATGCTGATGAAACCGCCTTAGTTCACCAGACCTCAAAATAGAACCCAGGAGATCAAGAACCAGCCCGAAGAAGAAGATACTACTAATCCCCAGTGCCGCCAGAAGTCCATCTGCCGGTGTCTGAAGCCAGGAAGGCACGGTGGGCGCTGTGGGTCCTGAAAGCCAGAAAAAGAGAACGAGCAATCCTTTTGAAGTCCACGAGGCAATGAAAATGAGCTGGCTCACAACAAAAAATGCTCCTGTAGTGGCATAGTCAATAAAACGATCGCTCAATTGCATAGCCTTGCTCCTCTTTTCTCGTTTTAGTGGATTTGTCGAGAGAAATTTGTCAGTAGTATAGCATATTTATTTAGCTTCAATTCGAAATCCTTCCTCTCTTCTGTTTTCTTTGTCCTTGCAGTATAATAGATGAAAATTTCTGCCCTTTCCTGTAAAAAAGGATTCTATTATGCAGCAACCGCCAGATAGCTTGTCTCAGAGAAACAATCGACTCATTGGTATATGCCGATGGCTGAACGATCAGCGGGCGCTCTTCTGGGGAACGATTGTGTTGGGGCTATTGGTGAGCCTGTCAGGCACATGGCTTTTCACACCATTCAGTACAGACTATCGACAACTTCCCATTGGCTGGCCTCTGGGTTCTTTCTACAATGCCTCTTTGTTGCTCCTGCTTGGGATACTTCTGCTTGTGCTCGACGGACTGGTCTATCTGGGGAGCCTTCTGCCTGGTGGCATGTCATAGCATGCTGCCCGGCGTTTCTATCTGAAACGTCTGGCCCAGGATAAGGAGTTGCTGACACTGACAGGGGTTCCAGCAGGTCTGATGGCGGGTCGTGTCAAACTGGAAGAAATCTTTATTCCGACTCGTTTTCATGCCAGTCCACCCTTGGAGCATTATACGCTGACCGATGAAGAGCTTGCTCAGGAGAGCCGCAGACGCTCTGGCAGTGCGGTCAGAAGCCATCATCACTTGCTACTCCGTGAGATGAAGTACGAGCGAGCCTTTCGGGAAAGTACAACAGTAGACATTACAGATCTCTGGCAGAGGCTGACCCCTAGAGAACCCGCGGCAGTGATCCAGGGCTATCCCGGCATGGGCAAGAGTACCTTGCTCACACGTCTAACCCTCTTCATGACGCGCAAAAGTCTTCATCGTCCCGATGCGACATTGACAACCTTGCAACCCGCGCTTCTCCCGCTCTTTGTCAGTCTGAAGACCTATGCCGATCTCCGTGAGAAAACGGGGAAGGAGTTCTCGCTCCTCAGTTTTATCCAGCACGATCTCATCGAGGCGTATGAAAAACCGGAGCTGGCCCGCTATGTTGTGGAGTGGTTGGAGGAGTGTCGCTGTCTGGTGCTGCTGGATGGACTGGACGAGGTGAGCCTGCGGGAAACGCGTGAGAAGGTGCAAGAGGCGATACGGCTGTTTGTCGCGGCACAGCGTCATCCTGATTTGCAGAGAAGAAGCTACAACCGCTTTCTGATTACCTCGCGAGTCGCTGGCTATGACCGCGAGGCGTTCCCGGATTATCCCCACTATCTGATCGCGGATCTGACCCGCGAACAGATCCAGGAGTTTTTGCCGCGCTGGTGCGGGGCCAATGCGCGGCGAGATATCTTTGAGGAGGCGGTTATTCGCCGCGAGGCGGACCAGATGGCGCGTCAACTCCTCGAAGCCGTTGAAACCAACCGTGGGGTGCAGGAACTAGCCCAAAATCCCCTGCTACTAACCCTGCTGGCATCGATGCAACAGAACAGTATTGTACTGCCCAGGCAACGCGCCGAACTGTACAGTACGGTGACGAAGACGCTGCTTGAGAACCGCAATCTGGCAAAGAAACTGACCCCACTACCGGAAGCGGAGGCGATTCAGCGTCTGGGACCGTTGGCGTTCCAGATGCACAGCGAAGAGAATAGCTTTTTGCAGGAAGAAGAGGTATTAGACCTGCTGGAAAAGATGATAGGCTCTCCCAAAGGGATTGGCGATACTTCGACTAATAGAGCCGAGGCCAAACGCTACCTTGAGCGTGTCTCCGAACGGGGCGGCCTGTTTGTCAAACGCACGGGAGATTTCTATGGTTTTTTTCATCGCACCTTTGAGGAGTACTTTGCGGCTCGCGCACTGTTACGTATGATCGAGCGAGCACGGGCCGCAAAGATCGCCGAGTTTGTAAGGCTGGCACGGCGGACCGATGATCACTGGCGAGAGGTGTTCTTGCTGGCGGTAGCGCAAAAAAGTGGCGAGGACGCTACAGTTGCGATGGAACTGGTTCGTGCGCTGCTCACACCAACGCCCACCGACACCCCTGAGCAGGTGTTGCATGATCTGCTCCTGGCAGCTATCTGTGTGATTGAGTGCAAACCATCGACCATTGAGGATGCTTTGCAACGGGATATAGCTCTGCGTCTGCTCCAGATCTATAGCAAGATGCGGACGGCGCTGGATGAAACTGTGGCCAAACAAATCGAGGAAGCGATAACGCGCTGGCTGCTCAGCCTTCCCGACGAGGAGTATCAACCAGCTTTGCTTCTGGTACTGCAAGAAGGGCTCGCTGATCCCTCGCCGAAGGACCAGCGGCGGGCCGTGCTGTCCATCCTGGTGCGCACACTCCAAAAAGGTGAACTCTATCCCCAGAGCATTATTGAGAGCTTACTGCCATCGTTGCTGGCACTGACAGGTCTACCGGCGGTTTCTCACTACCAACCAGAACCGCAGATCTCTATAACCGACGATGTTCAGAGTCTCGATCTGGCTCTCGTCGTGTTTGCGCTAATGGGCAAACGTGGCCCCGCCGGATTGATGCTGGAGGCGGTGCGTGACTATTTCACCCACCATCCTGACCACTTACAAACGCTGGCATGCTATTCGCTCGAACTACAGCATCTGGTAACGTTGACGGCTGTACCCAATGATGAACAGCGCTGGCAACAGTACTCCAATGCCATGCAACGCTGGTTCAAGATAAAGGATCGCGCGGAGCAGGTGAGACTGAGCCAGTCGAATATCAATGCCTGTCAGCATGTACTGCAAGACCTCCTTGCCAGCGCTGAGGAGGTAGTCTATCCAACCTGCCTGGATCTGTTGGAAATGCTCAAATGCTCAACTCAACAAAAGGATCAGCCCTGGCAGACCATCTGGCAGCATTTTTTAGCACTACAATTGCAGACAACCGATTATGTCAAGTATCAAAGCAATGTGTTAGTGTGGATAGCCCTGTTTCCGACGAAGCGGCAAGAGTTGACCGATCTTTTGCGTCAGGATTTTCTCCAGGAAAAGGTCGCGGCACGCTCTCCTCTGTCTTTAATGAACAGTGATTGGCGTGATTGGCGTGATTGGCGTGATTGGCGTGATTTGCATGATTTGCGTGATTTGCGTGATTGGCGTAATTGGCGTGATTTACTAGATCCTGATAGCGTTTTGTTCGATTCCGAAATAGGGCGGAAAACTCAGGAATTGCTCTCGCATGTGCCCACTGATGAAGCCGCGGAGTTACTTAACATTCTGGCCGGACGGTTGCGACGGATACGTGCTCAAAGAGAGCAAGGGCCTGATACTGAAGAGGAGATCTGCCGCATTCATGAAGTAAGCATCACCCATCCGGGGAGAGACACAGATAGAGAACTGGCTCAGAGCGTTCGCACAATTCTAAAGTTGCTACCAGTCCGTGATGCTCGTGAAACGGCGCAGGTTATCGCATGGGCCGAAGCCAGCGACGATACCTCCATGCAGAAAGCATACGCCAGCGCACTTAAGAGTGCAGACGCCTCAAATGACGAGATCAGGACCCTCCTTGAGAAGGCCCAACAATCCCAGGTGACAGCTCTGAGCAACGTTGCATCCAGCCTCCTAAAGCCACCTCCTACAAGACTTAGCAGCAGACCGAAACGAACCCTACTGGGCAGAGCACGCGCTATCTGGGAACGTTAGGAAGACGCTACAGATGGGCATTGAGACCACAAGATAGCATGTGTAAGACTCATCGTCCTCAACCTCGTAGTGAAAGCTTCGATTTGTAAAGAGCAGAAATAGGGAAAAGGCTGACTTTTGGTCTATGCGTCCCGTTGGGAATGAAACGGGGTAGTCATGATGTTAAAATGAACAGAAACTGGAAACAACAAATGACGAGCCAGCTATCTCTGCTGATTCTCGCCGAACATCAGCACTACAAAGGTCGCAGTTATGAGGATATCTGTATGAATTGTGTGGAAACCGTCGCTCGTCTCCATCTTTATATTGACCGGGAACTCAACTCTGAAGAAGTTGCTATCGTACAAATGCATCTCAAAAATTGCCCAAGTTGCGAATGCCGCTTTCATTTTGATATGCGCCTGAAACGACTTATGCATGAGCGATGTACGATAGAGACAGCGCCCGAACACCTGCGTGCCGCAGTCATGCGTATTGCACGCACACCAGCAGGCACCGAGCCAGAAATCACCCAGGCAGTGGCAATGGAGATCCGCGCCGACGTAAAACAGTAAGCCCGCCAGCCAGAAGAGGCTCGGGAAAACAACCAACGACGCAAGCAAGCAGGCTCAACAAGATTGGCTAAACGGTAAAACCGAAGGTAAAGAAGCGATTCAACGTCAAAAGCAGATTGAAGTAGATCATCACTCCAAGGACAATCATGAGCAATCCGGTGACAAACTCTATCTTGCCCAGATGAGGCTTTAGCCATTTCAGCAGCTTGCTGAAACGATCCAGTCCCAGACCCAGCAGCAGGAAGGGAATACCCAGGCCCAGTGAGTAGACCAGCAGGAGCATCACGCCCTCACGCAAGGTCGAGGCACTTGCTGCTAAACCCAAAATAGGTCCAAGTATCAGACCTACACAGGGTGTCCAGCCTATGGCGAAAATCAGTCCAATCACGAACGATGCGGTATAGCCTGGACGCGAGGGATGAAACTCAAAACGCTTCTGCCAGTACAGAAACGGCAGCTTCAAAATGCCCGTCATATGCAGACCTATGATGACCAGCAAGATCCCGCCAACTTGACGCAGCAAAAACTGGTTGGCATGGAGAACGCTGCCTAGTTTGCTGGCAGTCGCTCCCAGCGCAATAAAGGCCAGCGTGAAACCCATCACAAAGGCCAGTGAGTGGAGAAACGTGATTAACTGCCTGGCGCGGGCACTCGACTGGGAAACACTCTGCCCAACCATCTGAGCCAGAAAAATGGGAACCAGGGGGAGAACGCAGGGCGAAAGAAATGAGACCAGGCCTGCAATAAAGGCCACCCCAAATGTTACCTGTGATGAGTCCATTGAACTTCTTACTTCTCCCTATCTCTAGCCGGGCTTTGCCCACCCTATTTTTCAGCGACAATCTGTGCTCTGCATACTATAGCGTGGATGCGCCCTCGTTGCAACCTATTTACCCTCCACAGCTATGGATCATCCCTCATTTTCAGCGACTTGCAAAGCCGCTCCTCCCTCGAAAAAAGAAGAAGTGAGTAGATTTGGCGAGGCATGCGCCCCTCTAAACCTACTCACTTCTTCTCAGAAAAGGGGGTGAGACGGCTTTGCCGCAGAGAAATATCGCCTACTGGCGCTTTCCCTTCTTCCGCTTCTTGAGCCAGGCACGGGCAACATGAATAGCATGGCTGCGCTCATGCAGCAGTGTGATCGGCAAACGATAGGCAGCTAGCTCCTTAATTGCATACACAACGATTGCATCGTTCAACAAAGGCATAGAACCGAGCGAGTGCAGAACCGCCTCCACTACATACTCATCAGAGTCCAGAAGCGCGTGTAAAAGATCGGGAATAGCCCAGAGAGCCGATGCCTGTCCCAACACATAGATCACACAGGCACGTACTCCGCTATCGCCGTCATGTTGGAGCATCTCAAGCAAGATATCGCGCCGCTCATAAAGCTGCGAGTCAAGTTGACTGAGTAACTCCACTGTACGCTGACGTACCCAGGAACTGCTACTGGTCAAGAGTTGCACAATCGTTCCGCTCTCCTGCAACTCTTGCACAATAACATTTAGGGCCTGACGCCGATGATACATCTGAGCCTGCCAGACCAGATAACTCAACGAATCAATAGCACCGATCTGTGTGCTCTCGGATGGTTGTATCAATGCGTGTAACAGCCAGCGCACCACACGAGTCAGGACAAATGGCTGCTGAACCTCCGGTAGGAGCCGTAGAGCCTCAATGACCTCCATGTGAGCTGGATGATCTGTATCCAGAATAAGCGTACCAAGTACCGCGATTGTATATTCGCCACCCACAGCGGCCAGTGTACAGCAAGCCTGACGACGCAATTCCGGGTCATCAGTGCGTAAAAACTGCACAATACGGGCCATAATAGTATGGTGCTGCATAGCGCTGCGCATAGTCTTCCGGCCAGCCAGTTCCTCAAAAGTCGTCAAAACCGCGATACGCGTCAGAGGAAAAGGATGTTCCAATAAATCCGTAAGGCTCGCCAGTGTCTTGACATCGGCTACCCCCCTCATCGCACGCGCAGCATGCAGCGCAACCTGCTGATCGGTATCCTGCAAAGCTTCTAACAAAAGTATAGCCAGACGCTGTTTCTGCTGAAGTGGCAACGGCGTTGGCAGTTCTGTTGCCAGAATAAAAAGGGCAGCCTTGCGGATCTCAGACTGCGTTGAAGTCTCCAGGAACTGTAGCAACGTCTCCAGACCCCTGCTATCCACACAACGCAAAAGCGCACACGAAGCAACCAGACGAACTGGAAGTTCGCCGTCACACCGCTGACGCTGGTGGAGTTCCTGACGCGTTTCAGGATGGAGAGGAAACTGAGCCGCATGATTGGCAATGGCCATAGCCGCAGCATAGCGCACAGTCCACCAGGGTGAGCTCAAAGCTGCCCGTAACAACTCTTCGTGTTCCATATGAGGCAACATACCCGCAGCCTCAACCACACTGGTCCAGAGAACCGGACCAGGCGATGATTCTCGATCGTCACAAAGGAGAAGAGTTTCAAGCGAAATCTGGGCTTTCTGAGTCAACTGAATCAGCAATCGACCGATCTGTTCGTACTGAGGAGGCCACCAGGGCCACACAGGTGTCACAATTTCATCACAGGAATCCAGCGCTGGTAAAAGGAATGGCAGAACGTCCGAGCCAATCTTGACCAGGCGCTGCGTAGCCCGCGCACGTTTGTGATAATCGGTATCTGGCCCAAGCAACAGAGCAATAGCACTGAGGATCTGCTCTCCCTGTTGAAGCTGCTCTAGAGATAAATGGACCTCTCCCGGCCCTTGATTAGGACTCTTACCCAGCATATCTTTTACTTTCTGACCGCATAGCAAGCTCATCTTCCGGCATATATCCCTTCCGGCATATATCTTATGATTCCGTTATAAGCCTGCTCCGAAACTGAACGAGAGCTTACAGGCAGCAAAAAGCAAAAAGGTGTAGCAATAAGTGCTCTGTCAAACGAAGTTTGACACGCCCTCTCCCCAGCTGGGAAGGGGAAGAGAACCGGGGCACAGCCGGGACCCAGGCAAAGGGCTATCGCCCTCTGCACGCCCGCTTTTCCTAAGAAGAGGTGAGACTGGATAGCGGAGCGCATACCTCGCTACCCCAGGCTCACCTCTTCTAGTTTGGAGGAGAGAAGCGTCTTGTCAGGCCACCGAAAAATGAGGGATGACTCATATATGCTCGTGAGACAAGTGTTTGAAGATGCGCTGAAGATGCTTCCAGCGGGGCTGACGACCAGTTGCAGGTGCACCAGACGCCTGTTCAGGAATAGCAACAGGAGGCAGACTTTCACTAAAATGCCCATCCTGTTGATGAGCGTCGGTCAACGCAGAAGTCGTTGGTTGAGGGTCATCAAGCGTATACGCTAACTGAGAAGGCTGCATTCCCAGATCAGCAGATGATAACCCATCTGAGGAACGCTCAAGCACCTCAGCAGAGAGATCAACCTGCGTATTTTCCATGCTGGGATAGTGGGGACGACGAGCCTGAGGTCGCTTAGGGAGCAGATCACGGGGAATATCTGCCGCTTCTAATCTGGGCATCGGTCTGCTCTGCTGAGCATGATGGACCGAAGGAGCATCCAATTGCAGTGCACGCAAGTCCTCAGCCATATAACTGGCCTGCGTATAACGCTCATCACGATCACGCGCAAGTGCAACTCTGATAATCTGTTCCAGTTCAGGTGCCAGCTCGTGATTGATGAGCGAAGGAGATTTAAACTCGCCCTCACCAATGGCTTTTGTCAATTCCTGAAGTGTGCGACCATAGAAGGGCCGCTGACCCGTAACCATCTCGTAGAGCACCACCCCCAGAGCATAGACATCACTGCGATTATCTAAGGATCGACCCCAGATCTGCTCGGGAGAGGCATAGTAAATACTACCAACCAGTGTTTTCGCCACAGTAATCTGTTGAAGACCCGGAGCACGAGCCAGGCCAAAGTCCATTACCTTGATCCGACCCCAACGATCCAACATCAAATTCTCTGGCTTAATGTCGCGGTGAATCACGTTGCGCTCTTTATAAGCGGCGTCCAAAGCGTCCGCGATCTGAGCAGCATACTGAGCAGCCAGGTGCTGAGGCATGGTACCATCAAGGTGCAGCAAACTTCCAAGCGTCGGACCCTGGATATACTCCATCACAAAGTAGAGAACACCATTCTGCTGACCAGCATCGTAAATTTGTACAATATTTGGATGGTTCAATCCAGCTATGATTTGAGCCTCGCGAATGAACCGAGCCACATATGAGGGATCTTGCACTAACGAGCGAGGTAGAACTTTAACCGCCACTTCGCGGCCCAGCGCGATCTGCTTTCCAAGGTAAACCATACCCATGGAACCACGTCCAAGCTCTTCTTCTAAGCGATAGCCTCCCAGGCTGTGACCTGCCAATTCGTTCATTCAGCGCTTACGGTAGCCGTTTTTGTCTCTTCTGTACAATAGACAAATCTGGTACCGTCACTCCTTTCCCTACGAAATGACTCACAGAAGAACTGACTCTCATTGCCAATTGAGACGGAGAACAAGCATATAGATACTATCATATGACCAGAGATATCAATGTGACTGGCAGTTCGTTCCCCTAATTTCGCCGTAGATTGTGCTTTGTTTTTTTATATGTTTCGCTGAGAAACACTCTCGTAGGGAGATGACCAGAAAGCAAACTCAGGCTTCGTCAGGGAACAGAAACTCTCTTCAGAATTGCAAGAATACAACAGCAAAAATGTGAACACTGAACGTCAGTCAGTCAGTCAGTCTTTTCCGTCTAATCGAGATAATCTTTGAGTACACGGCTCGCTTGCGGATGGCGCAGTTTGCGAATAGCCCGCTCCTCGATCTGACGGACACGCTCACGTGTCACCTTTAACTTCTTGCCAACCTCCTCAAGGGTATGATCGTGATCGTCCAGCAGACCGAAGCGCAGTTCAATGACCTGACGCTCACGGACAGTTAACTGACCCAGCACTTTACGAATCTCTTCGCGCAATAAATGCTGATCGGCTACCTCTACCGGACCACGCTCACGCTGATCCTCAATGATGTCCCCAAGTGTATTCTCTTCTTCTTCTGAGAGCGGAGCATCCAGGGAGAAGACCTTCTCCGCCCAGATGAGTAGTTCACTCACCCGTTCGGGAGTCATACCCAGGCGCTCACTGATGTTTTCAGGCGTAGGCTCACGACCAAGCTCTTGATAAAGCTGACGAGTTGTGCGCTTGACACGCATAACTTCTTCCATAATGTACACTGGTAAGCGCACCACACGTGTACCTTCCAGAATTGCACGAGTGATCGCCTGCTTAATCCACCAGGTCGCATAGGTTGAGAAGCGGAAGCCTTTACGATAGTCAAACTTGGTAACGGCGCGAATCAGGCCAATATTGCCTTCGCCGATCAAATCCTCTAAGGATAAACCCTGGCCAACATACTTCTTCGCAATGCTGACAACTAGACGAAGATTTGCCTCAATCAGATCATTGCGTGCATCACGACTCCCCTGCTCTGCTCGCTCGGCAAGGTAGGATTCTTTCGATGCAGAGAGCAGTGAGATGCGCGAGATTTCACGCAGATAGAGACGCAAACTGTCACTTTGCGCCAGGCTATTTAAGTCTGATTCCGGGATAGCATAGCGTTCTGGCTCGGCTGGTTTGTCGGCTTCAAACATAATTTTTTGTTCCAAAAACTTGCTCTCTTTTTCGGACATTCTGCCAACCAGGTGGCTGAGGCGGTTTCCTCCGCTCACTCAGCGGGCAGTTTGCTTGAAAGTTCAGCTACATACTGTGTCATTGTATCACACCTCCAAGTTATTGCAAGCCGCCACTAAAAGGGTTGAGGGCTATCGCAAAAGTTACTGCGCAGCAGTGGCCAGACCTCTCCCTCAGAAGAAGAGGAGCAGAGGGTGCGGCTCGGTCGCGCGGTCCCCTCTGCTCTCATAAAGGGTGAGCGGGCAAAGAAGCGACTTTAGAGTGGGCAAAGAAGCGATTTTAAAGAAGAGGAGGTGACATGGTTTGTGGGTTGGAAGCCTCACAAACCATGTCGCCTCCTCTTCTCTAAAGGGGGTGGGCAGCCTGCATAATTGGGAGGGAAAATGTCGATCTTAGAGGGTTGTAAACTAGACACATAGAGAGGCTCTTGCCAACCATTTCTAATGGTCTGTCACACATCACTTGACAGGGACGAGAAGCAGGAGTGCAGAGGGCGGTAGCCCTTTGACTGGGTCCGGGGCTGCGCCCAGGCTCCCTCCTCTCTCCCTGGGTGGGGAGCGGGCGTGTCAAACAAAGTTTGACAGATCTCAATAAAAGCTTGTTGCAAAGAATAAGACGGACAGTAAAGGAATGCTATGACAACAAATCTCCCTCTGGAGGCAGGTGCAACTGTTGGGAGGCATTACAGCATTGGAGGGTTGCTCAATACTGGCGGCTTTGGGGTTGTCTATCGTGGCATCGTCCTCAATGAAGGGGAGCGCCCTTGCGCAATTAAAGAGACCTATGATGTTACCCCGGCAGCCCGCCGTCAGGCATTGATGGAGGCCGCAATTCTCTTTACTATTAGAAGTAATCATCTCCCACAAGTGTACGATGCATTTGAAGAAAATGGTCGTTTCTATCTCATTATGGAACTGATCGAGGGTCAAAACTGCGCTCAAAAAGGCAAAGCTCATGGAGGTCCCTTCGATGAGCAGATGGTACTGACCTGGCTTCTGCCTGTGGCCGATGTCTTGCAGGAATTGCATAGCCGCAATCCTCCTGTACTTCATCGTGATATCAAACCCGCTAATATTATTCTGACTCCCGATGATCGCGCTGTTCTCGTGGATTTCGGGCTAACTCGTCTGTATGATCCGAGTACCCAAACCCAGACGATGGCTCGTGCCGTTTCTACTGGCTTCAGTCCCCTGGAACAGTATATCGGCCAGACCAGTCCACAGTCTGATATTTATGCGTTGGCTGCGACCATGTATTTCTTACTGACCTCGAAAGTGCCCCTATCCTCGGTAGCTCGTAGTATGCAGGATAACCTGATGCCACCTCGTCAGTTAAATCCTCGACTCTCTTCCTGGGTTGAGTCGGTTCTCCTGAGAGCTATGGCCTTAAGTGTTGAACAACGCTATAGCACCATGGATGAGTTTTCACAGGCACTCCGCACTCCCGGGTTCGCTGGACTTACCGGACCCATCCCCTTACAGAAACGTTCTCGTACCTCTGGCGCTCGTTCGGAGACAGGTGCGGGTCCCCTACTTCACCCGCCCACACATGTTCAGTTGCGCCGCCCCACTCGTCCTACAGGGGAGTACTCACAACCGGCAGCCCAGGAGTTATCTCAGCCAGTGCGCACCGGACATTCGACCTCTGTGCCTGTGCCTTCCTGGAGCATACCTGCCCCTGTCTCAAATGCGCTGACCCAGGAGACATATGGAGGTCAGAGCACTCCCCAACCTCTGGGAAATACGACCCACGGTCTGGAACCAGCCCTTTCCGTCATGAAGCGCCATCTCTTGCCCGGTTTCTTTGGACAGGGTTGTCTGTGGGGTCTGCTCCAGGGTGTGATCTCGGCGCTGATGGTGCTCTTTCTCCATCGTGAAATGTATTTTTACCTGGCTGTTATCGGCGGCTTTCTCTTCTATGTACTGGCTGGCTTCTTTACGACGTATCGCGGCAATTCGCTGAGGAGCACCGCCAATACCGGCTTCTGGTGCGGTGTTACCAGTACGGTCGCCTTCTGGGTTGTCCTGCCCGCTGGCCTGGTGAGTCAGGCCTTCCAACGTGCCCAGGGTTTAATTGAAGTTATGCACGTACAAAATAAAAGTATCAATTTTAGCCAGGCCTTTCAACAGGCACTTGAGATAGTCAAACCGGAGTTCCCCATCTCGCCCACAACGATTCAGGGCTGGATAGGTATAGCGGTCTACCTTGGCCTGGGTTTGGGGTGCGCCATCAGCTTTGCCCTACTGGGTGGATGGTTGGGAAGTCGAGATACCTGGGAGGTCGAGAGCTAACTATTTTCCTCAACTGGCTTGACCAATATGATACCATCAAACCGGAAAAGTCATATCTATGGTGGATCATCTCTGCGCCGCTCCAGGCCTGTCAGAGATTCTCAACAGGATTTCGTTGGGGAAAGTAGGAATTGCTTCTTGACAACTCAGGATCACATTCTTGAGGGAGAACCTCTCAAAGAGACGGGTCCCTCTGAAACGCTCCCTCTGGCTGAACTGGCTTCGACCCTCAGTCAGGAGTTGGGACTCAATAGCGGACAAATAACCCGCACAATTACGTTATTGGATGAGGGAAATACCATCCCTTTCATCTCACGCTATCGCAAAGAGGTCACTGGCAGCCTGGACGAGGTACAAATTCAGTTGATCTCTGATCGGGCTGCCGCCCTGCGTGGCCTGTTTGAACGCAAGTCTGATGTACGCCGTCTGATTGAGGCTCAAGGTAAACTCACGGATGAGCTAAAACAGGCTATTGTGAGCGCGACAACCCTGCAAGAGATCGAGGATCTGTACCTCCCCTATCGTCCCAAACGCAAAACTCGTGCCAGCGTGGCACGCGCTAAGGGTCTGGCCCCGCTGGCCGATCTGATTTTGCAGCAGATCGAATTCCAGGGAGACAGAGAGGCAACGCTTGAGGAACAGGCACGTCCTTTTCTGGATGCCGAAAAAGGCGTCGATACGAGCCTTGAAGCGTATGCCGGAGCACGAGATATCGTGGCCGAGGTCATCGCGGAAGACGCCAATGTACGTGGAAGTGTACGTACCGTATTCGCCAGGCAGGCAACGCTGAGTGCTAAAGCGACCGATCCCGCAAAACTGGCCGAAAAAGATCCCAAAGGGGTTTACCAGCTTTACTATGAATTTAATGAACCCATTACAAAACTGGTTCCCCATCGCGTACTGGCGCTGAACCGTGGCGAACGCGAAGAGGTCCTGCGGGTCGGGGCCTCGCTTCCCTACGAAACTATCCAGAACGAGATCGTTCGACACTATCCGCCGCGAGCAACCTCTCCTTTTGCCAGCTATTTGCGGGAGGCCATGGAAGATGGCTATAAACGCTTGCTCGCTCCTGCTATGGAGCGTGAGGCACGCACCGAGCTAACTCGCCAGGCGGAGGAGCATGCGATTACGGTCTTTGCAACCAATCTGCGCAATCTGCTGCTACAGCCTCCACTGCGTGGACGCAAGGTACTCGGCATCGATCCCGGCTTTCGCACTGGCTGTAAACTTACGGTCGTTGATGAAACGAGCAAGTATATCGAGTCCGATACGCTCTATCTGCACCAGCCCGATAGAGCGCCGCAGATCTTGCGGGGATTGATTACGAAGTATCACATCAATGTCGTGGCCATCGGCAATGGCACCGCCTCGCGCGAGACCGAGCAGTTAGTGGCCGGACTTATTCGCGAAATAGAGCAGGAGACGGGTCAGACGGGCAAGATTGGCTATATGCTTGTCAATGAGGCCGGAGCCTCGGTCTATTCGGCCTCGGAGGCGGCACGTCAGGAATTCCCAACCCTGGATGCAACGCAGCGTGGAACTATCTCGATCGCTCGTCGTCTGCAAGATCCTCTGGCTGAACTGGTCAAAATTGACCCCAAGGCAGTGGGAGTGGGTCTCTATCAACACGATGTGGATCAGAAAGAGCTGGCAAACGCGCTTGAACGAGTCGTAGTCTCATGCGTTAACTTTGCTGGAGTGGAACTGAACGCGGCCTCTGCCGCTTTACTCAAGCACGTTTCTGGCATCAATAGCCGGGTCGCCAACGCCATTGTCAAATATCGCGAGGAGAAGGGACCCTTTCAATCGCGGGCGGATTTACAGAAGGTCCCTGGCATGGGTCCCGCTACGTTTGTCCAGGCGGCTGGCTTCCTCAAAATTGCTAGCGGAGCAGAATTGCTGGATAATACATTTATCCATCCTGAAAGCTATGCAGCTACTCGCGCACTGCTCAAACTACTACCCGGCAACGCTGCCTCCACCACAGAGGTAAAACCCGCTGAACGCATCGCGCAATATCGACAGTTTATGAAGCTATCGAGCAGTATGGGGCGCAATCGCCACCACAAAGGAAACGAGAGTGAAGAGGGGTCCTGGAGCGATCTGGCAAAAAAAATTGGCGTTGGTCTGCCCACGTTGAACGATATTCTGGAAAATCTCGAAAAGCCCGGACTGGATCCACGAGACGCATTGCCAGCGCCCATTTTACGCCACGACGTGCTTAAGATGGAGGATCTGCTGCCCGGTATGATCTTACAGGGAACGGTCCGCAACGTTGTGGACTTTGGCGCATTTGTAGATATCGGGGTCAAACACGATGGACTTGTCCATGTCTCCGAAATGGCCGAGCGTTTTGTGCGTGATCCCCTCTCAATCGTCTCCGTAGGCCAGGTCATCCAGGTACGGGTGATGGAGGTAGATAAACAGCGCGATCGCGTAAAACTGAGTATGCGCGGCATCACCAAATAGATAGCTTGAAGAACCGGGGAGCGCCGACCTCTCGCCCCACATGTGGAGCGAGAGGTCGGCGCTCCCCGGTTCCTTAAGCAGGATTCATTTAAACCAGAAGTACCACCTTGCCGGTTGTCTGGCGGGCCGCGACGGCCTGGTGGGCCGCCGCAACCTCGGCGAGGGGAAAGGTCTGTCCCACGATAATCTCTAATTTGCCCGCAGCCAGGTACTGCATCAACTCGTTTATCGCCCGTGCAACGCGCTCAGTCCGAGCCATTTGCGAACTTAACCAGTAGCCAATAATGGCCTGGTTCTTATACATCAATTGAATACTATTGAACTGCTCTCCTTGACCACTGGCCGCGCCAAAGATAACCATTCGCCCATAGGGAGCCAGACATTTCAGGCTTTGCTGAGCAATCCCTCCTCCCACCATCTCCAGGATGATATCCACACCCTGACCACCGGTTGCCTGCTTCACTTCCTCAACCCAGCCATCCTGCGTATAATTGATCGTCACATCGGCCCCGAGCCGACGAGCAAGATCGAGTTTCGCGGCACTACTGGCTGTTCCTACGACTGTACCCGCTCCCATGAGCTTCGCAAGCTGAACCGACAACGTGCCCACTCCCCCTGCTGCCGCATGCACAAGCACACTCTCACCTCGTTCCAGATGAGCCGACTCGCGCAAAAGCTGATACGCGGTCAAAGCCTGGACCGGAAAAGCCGCCGCATGAACAAAGTCCAGAGCTTCCGGCAAAGGTATCACAGCATTTGCCATGGCGATAGAGTATTCCGCATAGCCGCCCTCGGCCATTGCCGCGACACGCGTGCCAACGGCGGGAGCAGTAACCCCCGGTCCAAGTTCAACTACAGTGCCCGCCACTTCAAAACCCAGAATCGTCGGGACACGCGTGCGAGTGAGATAGGTCCCCTGACATCTGGCAAGGTCAGCATAATTGATACCCGCCGCCCTGACCTGAATGAGAACCTGACCCTCCTGGGGAACCGGTCGCTCAACCTCTTCCAGATGCATAACCTCTGGCCCACCAGTTTCATGGATGCGAACTGCTTTCATTTTCCAACCCTCCAAATATCTGTGGCTAAATCGTCTTCTTAACAGGCACCTTTATTATGCCTCTCAGGGAGAGGGGATGCAATTTTCGCTCTGAATAGCTCATAATACTACAGGGTGCTTTCAGTGATATGAAGCGGAATACATTGAGCTAAAGTTTTATGGATTGAAGCGCTCCGATATTTTCTCTTTCATAAGAAAAAAGTACTGAATATGTACATACATATAGGATACGAAGGAGAAAATTCGTACACTTAGTGGTGTCGTGTCGTCCAAGGAGGATCTTCTTACTGGAATGTCTTTATTCATTGTAACACGGTCTTTTTCCTGCTCATTTTTGCAGGCATAAAAGAAGAAGAGACTCTGAAAAGAGAGGATAGAAGATGATGTGGGGGGAAGCATATCACTGTCTGGCGCGGAGAGAAACCACGATAGACTGGTTTCTGTAAGTGCGTCAGAGAGCGAGAGAGGTAAAAGGATAAATGGACGACAAGGGTGGTGGCGGTCAGCCCAACAAAAAGGGCCGATCGCGTCAAAAGAAATCCATAGCAGGTGTTGCTAAAAACCGAGGAAGAGTCGTAAATGTTTTTACCGTATATAAAAGTACCATTGTAACTGTGTCCCTGATAGTGCTTATGATAGTACTCCTGTTTGGTATTTTCAGTCAGTTTCAATCTCCACAAACTGCTGATGGGCCAGTGGGTGAGATCGCTATCAACTATAGTACCCTTTTAAGTCAGATTCAAGCGGGAAATGTGCTGGTCGTCACTATTCATGGGAATAGTGCTGATGCGCTGTTATTGAGCCCATTGACAGCTACGCAGCCGACACAAATCTCAGAGAAGCAGAAGCAGGAGCAAATTTCAGCCTGGACCTATTATACTGGCTCGTACAGTGGGGGTACCTGGAATGCTCAGACGTTAAATGTTGATCCAGAGCGTATGGTGCACATCAATTTGCCCGCCGACAGTTCCGCTCAGTTAGTACAAGCGTTACTGAGCAAGCATGTCACGGTCAATACTCAAGCTCCCGAACAGCCTTCGGCCTGGCTTGGCATTCTTGCAAAATTTGCGCCATTTCTCTTCTTGCTTTTTCTGGTCGTGCTGGTTTTGAGACCGCGCAATCGTGCACGTATCCCGCAGAACATGAACGATCAGATTGCACGCTTTACCAAACGGCAAGGACGACAGTTTAATAGCACAAATACCAGTTCAGGTCAAAAAGTTGTTGGAAGCGATAAAAAACCATCAATCCCAACTCACGGCATGAGGGGTGCTGTTTCTCGTAACGCCTTTACACCCTCTAACGCATCCTCAGCTACGCAGTCAGTCAAGGTGCCTCCGTCAACGACCTTTGCAGATGTCGCGGGCATTGATGAGGTAAGAGTGGAGTTAGAGGAAATTGTCCAATTTTTGCGCTCACCAGAGAAATTTGAGCGCCTGGGAGCGCGTATTCCCAGGGGAGCGCTGCTTGTGGGTCCTCCGGGAACTGGTAAGACCTTGCTGGCCCGTGCGGTGGCAGGTGAAGCTGGCGTGGCCTTTTTCTCGATCAGTGCCTCGGAATTTGTAGAGATGTTTGTAGGAGTTGGGGCCAGTCGAGTACGTGATCTCTTCAGTCAGGCGCGTCAGGCGGCTCCGGCGGTCATCTTTATCGACGAAGTGGACGCGGTGGGACGTAAGCGCTCGGTCAGAGCAATGGGAAATGAAGAGCGCGATCAGACGTTGAACCAGCTTCTTGTAGAGCTTGATGGCTTTAATGAGCGCCAGGCAGTAGTTGTGCTAGCCGCGACAAACCGTGTGGATATTCTTGATAAGGCACTGCTGCGTCCTGGTCGTTTTGATCGTCACATCACGCTCTCACTGCCTGATCGAATTGGTCGGCAGGCAATCCTTGAGATTCATACGGCCAGAACTCCCCTGACGGAGGGTCTTTCGCTCGAACGCCTGGCACGTATGACTACCGGCATGAGTGGGGCCGATCTGGCCAATCTGGTCAATGAGGCTGCACTCTCCGCGGCTCGCAAAAATCAAGAACAAGTAGATGAGCACTGCTTTGAAGATGCCCTGGCACGCGTTCAATTAGGAGCGCTGCGACCTCTGATAATGAGCGAGGCCGAACGCCGCATTATTGCCCATCACGAAAGCGGACATGCCATTGTTGGGCACTACCTCAAAGAGTCCGATCGTGTGAACCGCGTGACAATCTTGCCACGAGGTCAGAGTCTGGGCGTGACACAGTTTATTGCAGAGGAGGATCGCTACAATTATAGCCGTGAGATGTTGATGGCTAAAATTGCGGTAGGTTTAGGTGGACGTACAGCCGAAGAGTTAACCTTTGGCCGTGAACGCGTGACAACTGGCGCAGAGAACGATTTTCAGGTCGTGACCGGTATAGCCCGTCGCATGGTAACGCGTTGGGGCATGAGCGATGAAGTCGGAGTGGTCTTCGCCGATACCGAAGCGGACAAATCTTCTCTTACGATGCGCCGTCTTGAGTCCAAAGAGCTGATGATCCGCTCACAGAGCCTCGCCATCGATGTCAGTGGCCACTTCATCCCGGCGAGCAAATCTGCCAGAGAGCACGAATATATCTTCGCCATGACGGACCCCTCGACCAGCACTCTCAGTAGTCCAGGTATGTCCACCCTGGTCGATCGAGAGGTCAAAAAGATTGTCGATGAGGGACAGGCAATCGCACGAGCTATTCTGAATGCACATTCGGATCAGCTTGAACTACTGGCCCGTACCCTGATGGAACGGGAACAGTTGGGACGTTCCGAATTCGAGGATCTTATGCAACAGTAAGAGATCAAAACAGAGGAGGCCGGACGGACGATTTTAGATCATCCATTCGTTCTCCTCTGTTTTGATCTCCTACTGTAATATCCCGCCAGCGTAGTGCAGTTGGTACGCTTGTTTGCCGCCGCGCAAAATCATCTCCTCGCCGTGAAAGCTGGCAATATCGCCGTGAGTCGCATCGAGATAGCGCAATAAACCAGCGTGGTTCATCTGTGGACCCCGAAAAGGACGCTCGTAAGAGACCTTCCGCAGCGTCTCGCACAGAAAATCATAGATCTGTTTAATCTCATCGCGATTAGTGATCTCTGGACTGATTCTTCCTGAATAACACATTGACCAGACCGGCCTTTCGCGAAAACAGACGAGTTCCTGGCCAACAAAACCGTTCACACCAAAATAAATCTCTCTGTAGAAAAAAGGCGCTTCACGATATTCCAGTTGTTTTGAACCAGCCAGAAGAGGTGCTACAGAAACCTGGTCCCTCTCTGACGCATATGTTCGATGTCTGGCGTGCAGAAGAAAATGGATCAGTTCGTCATAGGTAAATAGCAACTCTCAAAACCTCCTAAAATAGAGCGCACGATCATAAAATGTTCAGAACTCGTCTGAGAACACCCACCATTAGATATTTTGACCAATTCGACATTGAAAAGAGCGTATCTTGCAAACATTTTAGCATCTTTTTTTATCAAATGGAGTCAATCTTTATTTAAGCAGGGTTTTGGGGTTTCACAAAAGCCGCCGCCTGTCACCCTTGCAGCCCATAAGCTGACTGCTTTCAGGTGGAGTTGAGGCTATTTCAGGGCTGAACGCTCTGATCTGAAATAACCCCCACTCCACCTGATGAGAAGAAGCGAACCTGTGTAGAGGGAGGGACGGACGGACGGATGCCTCGCCACACAGGCTCGCTTCTTCTCAGGAAAAGGCAGATTACTGATGGTGATGCAGTTCAGCATAGAGCTGTTCAAGATGTTGTTCTTGCACGAGGTGAGAGATCTTTTCCTCAAGAGCCTTGCGACCAGGATAACCGATGCGCTGGTCATAGGTCAGAACTTGCATCCAGAACTCTAGAGCTGCGGTATAGTGTTGTTGATCGTACTGCAAGCGTCCCAGACGATCCAGAGTAGCGCAGCGTTCAGCAGGGGTACCCAGTTCGACCGCGAGCGCAAGCGAGGTGCGGTAATAGCGTTCAGCCTCGTCATAGTGACCCAGGGCACGCATGACATCTCCCAGCCCACGCCGGGCACGTCCCTTGATTTGGAGCGTTCCCTCTTCCTGGGCGATAGCCAGAGCGCGTTCGTAGTATTCTCTGGCCTGCATATGTGCACCCTCCTCCAAAGCAATCGAACCCAGGGAGTTCATGACACGGGCCAGATCTGAGCGACTGCCCAGGTCACTAAAAATAGCCAGGGCTTCGCTGTAATAACTGCGTGCATCATTAAAATGTTGCCGTTTACGCGCGATATCGCCAAGCACACGAACGGTCCATCCTTCACCACGCCGAGCACCCTCCGCGCGAAAAATATCGATTGCTTGCTTTGCCGTCTGCACAGCCAGATCAAAGCGACTCTGATCCAGGTAGATTACGCACTGGTCCGCCATGGTCCAGGCCTGCCAGTAACGCGATCCCAGGGCATGAAAGATGTGCAGGGCTTCCTCATAATCGCTCAGGGCTTGAGCGTAATCGCCCAGGGCCTCATGGATGGTACCGCGATCACGTAAGGCCAGAGGATAGCCCTCATCGCCAGGTGACGACTGGAAGCTATCCAGAGCCTTTTGGAAATAGTCAAACGCCTCATGGTAGTATCCATAGCCACGGCTGATTTCGCCTATAACCAGATGCATCCATGCCTCACCATTGGTATCTCCGATCTGGCGGAAAAGGGCCATAGCCTCCTGAGCATGCTGGTCTGCCTGGCGAAAATGACTCTCCTCGCGGAAAAGCATGGCCAGCTCGTACAAAGCCCAGCCCGTCTCCTCCTGCTCATGCTGCTCACGATGCAGCGTCAGGCTGCGCGTCAAACAGCCCACGGCCTCAGCATATTTGCCCAGACGGCGCAAGATGGCCCCCATACAG
The DNA here is from genome assembly GCA_034438135.1 of Ktedonobacteraceae bacterium. GTDB lineage: Bacteria > Chloroflexota > Ktedonobacteria > Ktedonobacterales > Ktedonobacteraceae > Paraktedonobacter. The sequence goes on from DAOTTL010000643.1 coordinate 20,974, forward strand.
CACTGAATGCGCCCCTCGCCTGTCTTATCGCCCAGACGGAGCGCGTAGCCCTCTGCACGGCGCAGAATGGTCTGCAATTCAGGAACATAGCCACTCCCTCGCAAGCTCCACGAGGTCCGTACGGCCAGCGCGATGGCAGCCTGCAAATCCTGAGGTTCGCCCGCTTCTTCCAGATGCTCAAAAGCCGCGAACCACTCGGAGGAACTGGGATGGGGCAGATTGCTATAATAGCTGGCCACAAGGCGGTGTGCACGTTGACGCTCTTGAGGCGCAAGATGCGTTAGAGCGTACTGCCGCACTTGCGCATGAATAGTGTAAACACGTCCATCAAACTGGATAAAGGCAGCCTGCACCAGTTCATCACGTGCCGCACGCCAGTTCTGCCGTAATTCCTCCAGCGCTCCGCTGGACGGTTCGAGACACTGCTCCTGTTCAGTCATACTGCCGTGAGCGGAGACGTTGACCGAGGCAGTGGAGGAAACCTGTTGAGGTGCGACCAACAACATAATCTGTTCTCGACTAAAAGGCAAAGTAAAGGCAGAGAGATAAGGGAGCAATTGCCGGGCAATGGCAGGCAGACGACGATAGGCTACGTCAAGGACGGACCAGATGCCTTCGGGCAGACCCTCACGCAGTTCGTCGCGCACTTCCTCCAGAGAGCGAGTTGCAGCCTTGGGAGTATAGAGCTTTCCACGAATGTTGCGGGCAGTTCCAAAAATCAACTGCGCCCCTAGAGGATACCCGTCCAGCAGGGTACAAATTTCTTGCAGCAAGCTTTGCTGATAGGCATCATCCAGGTGAATGCGCTCAGCCAGACCGCTACTTACAGCCAGCTCAACGAAAAGGTTCAGCAAGTCCTGACCGGGCATCTTGCCCACGACAAACTCATGCCAGCGACAGGTCGCACCCTTCAGAGTGGCCACTGCGGTGGGATTAAAACGTGAGGTGAGCAATACAACAATCTCTTCGGGTAAAGAGCAGAGAAAGCGATACCAGGCACCTATTTCGGCATGCTCCTGAACCTCTTCAAAGTTATCAAAGAGCAGCAAGCAGGGCAGATGACGATTAGCCAGGGAGCGCAGGGCATTGAGCACAGCGCGTTCACGCTGCTCGATATCAGAACTGGCAATGGATCTGACAGGCATATGCAGTCCTTGCGCAAGTTCGGTGAGGGCCTCACCCAGAGACTTCCCGCCTTCCAGAGATATACCAATCAGTCCGCCAGGAAATTTCTCTTGATTGCGCCGCGCAGCTTCAAAAGACAGTTCACTCTTCCCAATACCAGCGGGACCCGTCAGAGCGATATGATGGATACCTGGACGATGGCGCTGATGCCTTGAAGCGGCATGCATCCCATTGCTTCTCTGAGTCGCATCAGGAGAATCAACCCCATTGAGTATCTGGTCCAGCAGGTTACTCAGATCCTCCAACTCCCGGGTACGTCCCACAAAGGTAGTTGAAGCGCCCATATGAGCCAGAGGATGTTCATAGTCCTCCGCCTCATCACTCTCAGCCAGTGCCAGAAAGGGGACCGGCTTCTCCTCTCCCTCAACGACATGACGATAGAGAACTGGAACAAACCAGCCATGGACCTTTGAGAGTGGCAACATAGCCTGTCTGGCCCGCGCCAGCGCACCTTCCAGAGTACGTCCATTCGCCAGATCGTCGTAAAAGTGATACATAAAAGTCGGAGTGAGATCATCCAGCAAAGAGAAAGGCATCGCAATGACCGCTGGCACCTGGGCCATAAGCAGAGAAGTTGCCAGGGTGGCGTCAACTACCGCACGCCGCCTCTCCTCAGGCTTTCTCTCAATGGAAGCCATCGCCGTCTCGCAGGCCGAGAAAACCGCCAGACGCACATCACTGCTGACAAGCAATTCACGCATAGTCTGAGTGCTGATCAAACGGTTGCGTCCCTCGTTATCACAGAAGCAGAGATAGGTCTGAGAAGTAACGTTTTTCAACGAGCCACCGCACTTACTACAACGTCGGGCGCTGGAATTGTTGAGCTTATCGCAATCGTCAGAAGGGCAGAGTCTGCCATAGGCACCATGTCCATCGAAATGGATAGCATAACAGGGCGCTGGTGTATCCTGATCTTCAAAGTTGTTCACCCCGCCCACAGAGGTCAGGTAGCGCACCAGTTCATCAAATGTAGGTGGCTCCAGGCGATCGATCTGCAACTGACCGTCCTCGACCAGGCGCTCCAGACCGCGTTCCAGGGCCTCAAAACTTCGCTCGGTCTCCAAAGGGGGACAGTCAATGGGCGATGATCCAATATACAGCAGACGCAGCGGAGGATAGATAGGCAATGAGCCTTCGGGAGACATATCGGGACGTGTAATTGCGCGTGTCAGAGTGAAAACGCCGGAGGCAAGGAGAAAATGTTCATCGTTATGCAAGAGTTCCCAGGGATAGCGCACAAACTCCTCACAACCTGGACCAAAACAGAGCGTCAAAGCCACGGTAGCTCTGCGGCGCAGCGTACGCTGAATTACACTGCGCAGAGCAGCCTGAACCGATTGATCGACCTGAACCGATTGATCATTCTCAGATGAATCAACCTCAGCACCACAAAGGGCCAGAAAGAGCCGATAACCAACCTCACGCAATTCTCGCTGATCACTTTCAAGAGCGTTGACTCTCTTTAGCAATGCATTGAGTTGTTTCGAACTGTATGGTGGAACAAAGCTGCCGCTTACGAACCTCCCCGACCAACTCCCTTTGACCTGGATCTCAAAGGTAGCATCCTCCCTCTTCTGAAAAAGCACGGTCAGCGTCTCTGCCATGGTCTGGCATCACTCTCATTCTTGTTTCTGAAATCTCACAAAGTCCAAGCGTTCGGATAGAGGGAAAAAATCGCCTGGCCCCCCTCGTTAGAGAGAAACACTTTCGATGCCACAAAAAGGACGTTTTTGTAGTCAGACGATCGGGTCAGTGCGATTTCTGTTTTCCATGCTAGATCGTCTTATTCCAGTATATCACAAGTTTAGCACATGCTGGAACAGCACGTTCAAAACTTTCTCCCTCTCTTTTTCAACTATTCGCCCCAGTACAGTTCAACTTTGCCAAAGCGCACGCGATCACCCACTTGCACGCCAGCTTCTTCAAGGGCCGAGGTAACACCCATTTTCGATATGGTCACCTGTAAACGGTCCATCCCCTCATCACTATCCTGATTGGTCATAGCTACAGCGCGTTCAATCCGCCGTCCTCGTACAACAAAGATGCCATCCTCTTTTGTAACGACAAAGGCATCATCAGGTTGGGGTCGCAAAACCGGACCATCCATATCGACGATCACCTGGGCTGCGGCCTGTTCGGCATCTTCACGCTGCAGCTCCAATAGACGCGAGGAGACGTGTTGCATCAATTCTTTGGTGCCCTGGTGAGCGGCTGCGGAGATCGCGAAAACCGGGTAGCCAGCCTCCTCAGCGCGGACCCTGAATGCATCCCAGCGTTCCTGAGCATCGGGCAGGTCTATCTTATTAAAAGCGATAACCTGTGGACGCGTAGCCAATCGTTCGTCGTACTCGCTCAGTTCGTGATTGATCGCAATAAAACTCTCCCACGGATCCTGTTCATAGGAAGAGCCATCGATCATATGAATGAGCAGGCGGGTGCGTCGTACATGACGTAAGAACTCATGTCCGAGTCCACGACCCTCAGCAGCGCCCTCGATCAGACCAGGAATATCGGCCAGCACAAAGCCAAACTCATCCCCTGGCTGACCAACCGCAATTACACCCAGATTAGGAGTTAGCGTCGTAAAAGGATAATCGGCGATCTTAGGTTTCGCGGCAGTGACGACCGAGAGAAGGGTAGACTTGCCCGCGTTAGGATAGCCAACCAGCCCGACATCAGCGATCAGACGGAGTTCTAAAGAGAGCCAGCGTTCCCCACCGGGTTCGCCGTTCTGCGCTTCACGCGGTGCCTGGTGC
>DAOTTL010000644.1:0-12247 GCA_034438135.1 Ktedonobacteraceae bacterium
TCCGCCACTGAGATAGACCATCCAAAACAAAGGATTTTCATGCAAACATTTCCTCAGCACCGACCCGTGACCCTTGCCCGTAGAGGAATAGTCGCAGCTCCCCACTACCTGGCAGCCGAAGCAGGTCTGGAACTCTTAAAGGCAGGAGGCAACGCAGTCGATGCGGCTATCGCCGCCAGTGCAATGCTCCAGGTTGTCTATCCTTTTGTCTGTGGTCTGGGCGGCGATGTCTTTATGCTTATCTATGATAGTGCCAGTGGACAGTTATATGGGCTCAACGGCAGTGGACGCTCTCCGGGAATGGCAACGATTGAACGGTACCACGAATTAGGGTACACCAGCATGCCTGGTAGCGGTATACATACAATCACTGTGCCGGGTTGTGCAAGTGGTTGGGAGATGGCAATGAAGCGTTTTGGCGCCTCGGGACTGTCACCAGCGCTTGCACCAGCGATCTCCTACGCTGAAGAGGGTTTTGCCGTAGGACCGGATCTTGTCAATGCGCTGCATGCAATGACCAGGAGAACCGATGTCCATCCCTCCTGGCATCGTCACTTCCTACCGGACGGTACAGTGCCAGAGGTTGGCTCAATTGTCCGCTATCCAACGCTGGCCAGATCGCTCCGAGCTATAGCGACACAGGGGGCCGACGTATTTTATCATGGGGAGCTTGCGGAACAGATTGCCGGTTTCTTTGCACGCGAGGGAGGACTGATCACCAGCGGCGATCTGGCAGCGCACAAAAGCGAGTGGATGACGCCACTAAGCGTGCCCTTTGGAGATCTTACAGTTTTTGAGCTGCCCCCCAATACCCAGGGTATTACAGCGCTCCAGATGCTCGGTCTTTTTAATCGATTACCAGCAGGAGCTACGCCGCTCTCTCCTGAGACCGTCCACCTTGCTGTAGAGGCAAAAAAAGTCGCGTTCGCCGATCGGGCCGCGTACCTGACCGATCCAGCATGGATGTCAGTTGCGCCAGAGACCCTTATTGAGTCAGGGTACCTGGACCAGCGCAGCACACTGATCGATCCAGAGCATGCCCATTATCCGATCGAAGCTGGTAATTTTCGCGGTGATACCGTGTATATGTGTGCAGCCGACCGCGCTGGAAACGTTGTTTCCCTGATCCAGAGCAACTATCAAGGATTTGGTAGCGGGGTTGTAGTTGATCACACAGGGATTGTTTTACAGAACCGTGGCTCCTATTTTTCGCTTGATCCCAGCGCCTCTAACGCCCTGGCCCCATCCAAACGCACCCTCCACACATTAATTCCTTCCATGGCGTTGCGCAATGGGCGGCCTGCCATTGTCTTTGGTGCCATGGGAGGAGATGGACAGGCCCAGACTCATCTGCAAGTTTACTCCGCACTTGCTCACTATGGCCTGAATATCCAGCAGGCAATCGAAATGCCACGCTGGCTTCACGAATCTAGCGTCCAGAGAGAGCAGCTTTTGCTAGAAAGTCGCTTTCCCCCTGCCACAGTCGAACGATTGCGTCAACTGGGTCACACTATCGTAGAAGGAGATCCCTGGATCACCGCGATGGGATACGCCCAGGGAATTGTTTTCGACCAGAAGACTGGTGTAATGTACGGCGGCTCTGATCCACGTGCTGAAGGCATTGCCGCCGGCTGGTAGTACAAAGGAGGGAATGGATGAGTTTTTGAGCAGCTTTGCTGCTCAAAAACTCATCCATTCCCTCCTTTTATTCTCGGAGAGGGGTGGCTTTGCAAATAATGGCAAATAAAGCCACATAATCATTTCATTTATTATACTCAGTCGATGTTTCTTTCTGCGAGATTTTTACAATGACAGGCGAAAAGAGATCTCTTCCTCTCTCTAATGTGGTAGAGTATTGGTAGAGGATGGGGATCTTCTCTACCAATAGATACTCCACAGTATAAGATACCATGTGACTCTCCCATATGGCTGTCAGGTTGCTTGATCCAGGTTGTGATGCCTGGTAAGAGGTAAGAGTAATGGAGAAAGGGCAGGTATTATGACAGAGAAGCTTTCCTGGCAACCGATCTCACAGCTCTCAGCACTGGCACGTTACATCGATGAGGCACTGGAGAGAGCACAGCAGCAGCGAGAGAGCATCCATCTGCTTCCGATAGAAGAACTGGATGATACTCGCTTGACTGGCATAATTGAAAGCGTGCTCATCCAGCAACGCAGCCTTATGCCTGTAGAGGAACAGCTTGTACGCTGGCAATCGGTACACCTGGACGCAGCGCAAAGAGCAGAGGTCACACGTGTACGTGCGCAACTCGCCACACTGCAACTGGTCCTCAACTCGATATTGATCGTTTTGTATGAAATGAAGCAAGCGATGATCGAGCACATGCTTGCGCATCCTGATGCCCATATCCGCTTCAATGCATTAATGCTCAAACTCGCTGAGCCACCCTCGCAAGATTGAGAAGAGGATGGCCAGCGAATACTCCATCCGTAGATGTATCAGGAACAGTCGTGCTCGATTGTTGCAGCTTAATCACTCGTGACAGTGCGAAGTTCTCTTTCTTCCTGAGTGCTAGGGACGACTCTATTGGACAAATATGCGAGCAAATCGGTATAGAGTTTTGCCATAGGCTCCCACTGAAAAGGCTTAAAATCTTCTGAAGCATTTTCAATCAAGCGAAGACGCTTTTCGGGATGTTGATAAAGATCAACAATGCCCGCAGCGAATTCCTCAGGTTTCGATCCATCACAGAGGATAAGAGACTCTGGACGGAACATCGAGCGGATCGCAGGTGTGCTGGAAGCAATCATTGGGCGATGCATCCAGGCGAGTTCATACGCCTTTGTGGGTAGGATCAATTCCATGAACTCATCGTGGCGATAGGGAATGAGACCGACATCGCCATGGGCCACAAAATCGACAACATGCTCAAATGGACCCCAATCGGTGAAGACAACAATGTCATCTACTCCCAGTTCAGCCGCCAGCCGTTTAAGGTAGGGTAAGTAATCGCCACGTCCCTGTCCCTGAATATCAAGTCGTAGATCAGGTGCAGTCTCTCGTGCTATGGCCAGAGCGCGAATGGCCGTATCAAGTCCATTGCGTTCAGCAATAGTACCGTGATACATCAAAATAAAGGGAGTTTTTTGGCCAGTAAGGTTTGCCTCAGTGCGATCACGGTACGCAGCGGGAAACAATCTGGGGTCCACCGTATTAATGATGACCGAGAGCTTCTCGCGAGGGATGCCACGTTGAAGGAGCAGATTCTCAAAAGGCCATCCTACTGTTACCACATGGTGAGAGAATTTAGCCGAGAAACGCTCTTGCCAGATAGCCAGAGCTCTTAAAATAGCGCGTTTTCGTCCTGTCGCCTTGGTTGCCATAAGCTCGGGGCTCACATCCTGAACATCCAGGATAATCTTTGCTCCCATCAACCGGGGAAAAAGGGCAGACAAAACCAGAAAATCAGGCATGTTATGTACATGAATAACATCATAGGCATATTTCATATGCAGCCTGGTAATAGTGATACTTGCCAGGAAAGAGAACCAGAGCCAACCAAGCATCGTCAGTGGAAGAGCATTACTATGTCCCCGGTTCATTGGGGTACGATAGATATGTACATTGTTACATACTTCGGTAATCGCTTCTTTCGGTTGACGTATGCAGACCACATCGACATCGTAGCCAGCGTTTGCTGCTGCTTCAGCAAGCCGCCGTACTCGTGGATCAGCCGGATACCAATCAAATGTGATCATCCCTACATGGATCGATGACATAGAATTTTCCCCTTTAAATTAGGATCTTTCGCCAGCGTTCTCAGTCACCGCCAGCGTTTCTCCGAAAGAGAGTTTTTGATAATCACGACAGGCCATACCATGCCTTGAAGTAGGGGCCAGAGGCTAACCCGACGTGAGCTTGTTTTCGAAAAAAAACGAGCGACAGGCCAATATAGCTTGTCGCTATCCTTGCACTGCGTCCTGCGATACGCCTGATGATTTTTCTCATCTTTACGCCAGGTTATATCCTCAACCCACTCACTTTTACTTTCCTTGTCCATTGCTTAAGTATGGGCCTTCGCTGGGAGAGGCATAGTTGCTGTTTAGGTAGAAATGGTGTATGAACTACTCACCTTAGTATATATTTCTGCATATCCATATATAGATGAATATGATAAGTATGTGGAATTCAGCAAAAGAGAGGAACGATTTCTCAGCGGAGTACAAGGTTTTCTGACGGAGGTCGAGATGACGACGACAGAAGTATTCCCTGAAAGAGGCGAAAATATTTGCCTCTTTCAGGATCGCAAAACAGCGAGTATCAAGACAGCAATCAAGAGAACTATGCCAGCAAGGATAGCAAAGGTGAGAACGATCCCCTCGTGCAGGTGTTCATCGACCTTAGATGAACTCAGCAATAATGGTCCCGCAGATGATCCCGACCGTTTGAAACTGAAAGATTTAGCGGATCCGTCCAGTAGGGCTAGCAAATCTTTTTGCATATCAGCAGGATGAGCATAGCGCTGTGAGACCGAGTTGCTAAGCTGGCGAGCGAGAATCATCTCCATCGAACTTGTTACTGTTGAATTAAAGTGACGGACGGGTGGATAAAAGAGTGCAAGGGGAGTGTATGGATCGTAGCCAGTGACAGCATGGTACATAGATGCAGCCAATCCGTACAAATCAGAAGAAAATTCTGCCTTTTCTCGCATATGCTCGGGCGCATAATATTCTGAGGAAGGTTTACTGCTATCTGATGACCATGGATCAGGGGGGAAAAGTGGCAGGTGAATGAGCGAAACAGATCGACGATCGGCACTAATAATAATTGTCTCAGGACTGATTGCTCCATGGACTATAGGCGTTTGCTGGTCTGCAAGCATTGTGAGAAGACTACAGACTTGAGCGCCGTAGTCCGCTACAAGATCCTCAGGCAGTGCACCCCCCTGACGCCGAATCAGTGATAGAAGGCTCTCCCCATCGGGATAGAGAAACACAAGAAAATAGGATTGTCGGTCACGAAAAAAATCAATAACTCTGGAAAACCCCTTCTTCTGTCCTAACGCTGTCAGACGATGGGCCACCGCATACGCGACTCGATCTCTGGACGAAGTTCTCGCCAGCTCCTGAGGTACAATGATCTCACGTATCAAGACATGACGATGAGATTGCTGTAGATCCAGTGCTGACCAGGCTGCACCTTGCAATTTCTGGCCTTCGGGCAGAGGCATCCTGGTAATCAGACGATATCGCTCTCCCTGTAAGCTATCCCCTTGTGAGAGAATATATCCTCTCACTCCCATCGTCGGTATCGCCGTGCAAATAGGAGTCAAGTATGATGTTTCTATCCCTATCTGAACCGTGTTGTATCCACAACGTTTGCATTTTCCACTGACCATAGATGCCTCAAAAAAACAACGAGGGCAACGCATGATCTTACCTTCTACTTTCCAACTCTGCAAAGAATGCAAATATCATGACAAGAGTAATCGAACCTGAAAATGATTTTCGCGCTTGTTGCGTTATCCTTTTCGCTTTTACGTGACGATGCCTATAAATTGGAGTGTATGAATGCGTACTATCTATAATAAACATAATAAGTAAATTGTTCTGCACATGGTAGAGTATACAGAGAGGAGAATATTTCTGTCAAGTTTTATGTACGAAATGTTAAGATTGATTTCTACAAAACTTGACAGCATACTTTCTTTCGGGCTAATCTGAGGGGATAAAGCGGTTAATCGTCTGAACAGTGAAATCTTCTGGGACCGCTTTTCATGTATGTCCCTGAAATATGTTCTGGTTTTATTACATTGACTGCTGGTGCAGAAGATAACATCTCTCATATAAGAGAACGGTTGCGAAAGGGAATAACAGAAAATGACTCAAAATGAAACATATGACGCGATTATTATCGGTGCCGGTCAGGCGGGTGGACCGCTTTCGACGGCCCTGGCCGGGGCTGGGATGAAGACGGCATTGATTGAGGAGGTGCATGTAGGGGGAACCTGCATCAATGAGGGCTGTACTCCGACCAAAACAATGGTTGCGAGTGCACGGGTGGCTTATCTGACTAAGCGGGCTGCGGATTATGGGGTTATGAGCACCGGGCCGGTCAATGTCGATATGACGGTAGTGCGCAAGCGCAAGCGCGATATTGTGGAGAGCTTCAGGAGTGGGAGTCAGAGTAGTATTGAGAAGGCTGAGGGGGTGGACCTGCTCATGGGTAAGGCGCATTTTAGAGGACCCAAACAGGTGGAGGTGAAGTTAAACAGCGGCGGTACCTTCCAACTGAGCGCTGAGAAGATCTTTATTAACGCGGGTGCTCGTCCATCTCGCTCGCATCTGAGAGGTATTGAGCAGATTCAGGCGCTCAACTCAACCTCGATCATGGAACTGGATGTTGTTCCAGAACATTTGATCGTTATCGGCGGTGGCTATATCGGTCTGGAGTTTGGTCAGATGTTTCGCCGCTTTGGGAGTAAGGTAACAATTATCCAGCGGGGAGCACATCTGTTAGCTCGCGAGGATCATGATATTGCGGACGCAGTTGCGGATATTATGCGCGAAGATGGTATTGAGATCTTATTTCAATCAACTCCAACATATGTTGAGCGTGCATCAGACGGGTCCATCGACCTCCATGTTCAGACCCTCCATGAGGTTCGTGTTCTGCATGGCTCTCATCTGCTGGAGGCTGCTGGACGGACTCCTAACACTCATCAACTCAATATTGAGGCCGCCGGTATTGAGGTCGATGCTCACGATTTTATCAAGGTAAATGAGCATCTGGAGACCAATGTGCCGGGCATATACGCCCTGGGAGATATCAAAGGCGGTCCTGCTTTTACGCACATCTCTTATGATGATTTTCGGATTATTCGTAAAAATCTCCTTGAGGGTGGACATGCAACCATCGCCGATCGTCTGGTTCCCTATACAGTGTTTATTGATCCTCAGTTAGGGCGCGTGGGTTTGAGTGAGACTGAGGCGCTTGCGCAGGGATACAAGATCCGTGTGGCTCGGATGCCTATGTCATATGTGGCGCGGGCGCTTGAAGTTGACGAGACGCGCGGTCTGATGAAAGCTGTGGTGGATGCGACGACGGATCAGATCCTTGGGTGTGCAATCCTGGGCATCGAGGGGGGCGAGACTATGTCAGCTTTGCAGATTGCGATGATGGGGAAGCTTCCCTATACGGCTCTACGCGACGGTGTTTTCGCCCATCCTACGCTGGCCGAGTCGCTCAACAATCTGTTCGGCTCTTTTGAAGAAAAGTAGGTAAAAAACAGAGTGGACAGCGTTGTCCACTCGTTCTGTTCCAATGCTATTGGGCCGAAGCCGTTACTGACTGAGCCTCGCTTGCAATTGCGACGCTACTCTCAGCTTCTTCCACGGGTTTCTCCTGGCGGCTTTGACCTCTCACAAGGGAAGTGATGGCTGCGATTGCACAAACAATGGCTGCGAGGTAGAAAGCCAGGCGCATGCCGTCCATAAAGGGAGATGAGATAAGATTTGGGAAGAAGCTTTGCCCCAACAGGTGAGCACGTGTTGCCGCAGGCAAGTTATTGAGCACGGCCAGGGGAAGCAAGGTCTGGAGTGGATTGTAGCCCAAAAAGGCCGCGAAAAGTGCCGCAATTGGCGGTAATTGTGCAACCTGATGAGCAATAGTTGCAGGCAGATTTGCCTGAATCAGGCCCCTGGATAGGGTCCCTGGAAGTGAAGCAGCCAGACCAGCTGTCACAATACTAAAGAACATAGTCATGCTAATGACCGAGGCTGCGTTCATAAAGGTTGCACGCATGCCAGATGCTACACCTCGTTGAGTAGCGGGAACGCTATTCATAACCAGGGTCGTATTTGGGGCGGCAAACATCCCCTGTCCAATGCCCATCAATCCAAGGATCAGGGCAAACCAGATATAGTCAAAGTTTGCTGGTAGCAGGGTTAGCAGGAAAAAGCTGATGACCTGTATAACCATCCCGGTGACGGCAAAGAGTCGTTGACCAAAACGGTCGGAGAGCACACCGCTAATAGGTCCCAGGAGTACAAAGCCAGCCATGAGTGGGAGCATATAGATACCTGCCCAGAGGGGAGTCTCGGCGAAGCTATAGCCGTGGAGTGGTAGCCAGACTCCCTGGAGCCAGATGATCAGCATAAATTGCAGACCTCCACGAGCCATAGCTGCACAGAGATTGGCGATATTGCCGTAGCTAAACAGGCGATTTTTGAACAGGCTGAGATTGAACATAGGATCTGTTACCCGTAGCTCGATCCAGACAAACGCGACCATTAGCAGTACCCCGACTGCGATGCAGCCAATGACAAAGGGATTGCCCCAACCCATTGGACTTGTTCCATAGGGTTCGAGTCCATATGTCAGACCGATCAGGGCGATGGTCAGGCCAAAGAAGAAGGTTCCATTGCCCAGCCAGTCAATTTTCTGGCGTATGGTCGGGAGCGCGGTCTCTCGCAACATCCAATAGGCCCAGACTGTTCCAAAGATGCCCACTGGCACACTTACCAGAAAGATGAGACGCCAGTTGATGGTCGAGAGAAGACCTCCCAGGATCAGGCCAATGATTGAGCCAAAGATCGCTGCCACCTGGTTAATGCCCATGGCCATACCCCTCTGGTGGGTGGGAAATGCATCGATCAGAATGGCTGTACTATTTGCCATCAGGAAGCTTCCGCCAATCGCTTGAATTATGCGGAAGACGATTATCTCTGTGGCAGCGAAATTTCCGCTGCCCGGAGTAATGAAGAGCAATATGCTCCCAAGAGTGAAAATGGCAAAGCCCATATTGTACAGGCGCACACGTCCAAACATATCAGAGATACGCCCTAACGCGACAACCAGCGTGGCTGTGACAACCATATAACTCAGTAGAGTCCAGAGAAGATAGTTGGTCTCGCCTGGTGCAAGAGGACTTATCTTGATCCCGTTAAAGATGGCAGGCAAGGAGATCAGGACGATACTGGCGTTGATAGTTGCCATCAAGATGCCAAGAGTAGTGTTTGAGAGAGCCACCCACTTGTACTTCGGACCTGCTGGTTTAAATCTCCGAGCAGTCTTTGGGGATAAAAGAACTACATCTGACTGCGACACTCACTATACTCCTTTCAGATTCCGAGGCCTTGTAGATAAGAGAAACATGTGAAGAAAAACCCTGACAAAATGAGCTACTATGCTCAGAATTTGCCAGGTTCTTTATCATCTCCCTTTTATCTTAAAACAACGAAATCCATTATGTCAAATATATTGTCAGTCAAAGGAAATATGAGTCGCCCCTCCCTTTGCTGGAAAAGGGCCAATCTCTCTAACTGACAAAGAAGTATTCAGCGAGGAGAGAGAGAGACCTCAGACCAGTCGCCAAAGTAGAGTCCCATGTGATTGAGGCTAACGCCATGGACCGTAGCTGGTAAGACAGCAAAAGTCTCCTGATGGTCTAACGGGAGCCATCCAACGTCTGTGATGGCGATCTGTTCAGCCTGTGCGTACAGGTTCAGGCGTGCGGAACCTGTAGCCTGCTCGGCCTGTGCGATCAGGTCATTAAACTGCGTATTATGCCATCGACCATAATTTGTAGCGGAGGTCGAAAGCAGATATTGTTCCAGGACATCAAAGGGATCGGCAAAATCTGCACTCCATTGAGTAAAGCCGAACTGGACCTGCTGGCTGCTCAACTCGATTGAATAGGCATTGATCTCCACAGGGATCAGGGTCACTGTGATTCCCAGTGCCGCCTGCCACATTTGCCGCAGTGCTCCAGCAACTGCGGGTGAGAGCAGAGAATTGGGATAGGTGAACGTAATGGGAGGAATTTGAGATGGATCGGGGTAGACCGATTTTAGAGCATTTAAGGCACCATTGTGATCAAATGAGAGCGTATTCAGTTCTGGCTGATAGCCCGGTATACCCGCTGGAATGATCGTTGGGGCAGCGATCACCGAGTCATCGAGAACTGAATGGACCAGAGTTGCCTTATCAATTGCCAGGGCAAATGCCTGTCGGACTGCTGGTTCATTGAAGGGGGAGATCTGTGTATTGAAGAACAGAGTATCAGTCTGTAGCAGGGATTGACTGGTATAGCCTGAGAGACCACGAGCGACTGGCAGATCGGAAGGAAGGATGTTCCATACGAGACTGTACTGTCCCCCCTGATATGCTTGAAAGGCGGTATGTGCGTCGGGTACAAAGATGATATCAACTTCATTCAAATGAGTATGTGCGCCGTAATAGTGAGGATTGGGAAGGAAAATCATCTTCGTATTATGTTTCCACTCTTGAACCATAAAAGGGCCAGTTCCTGCGCCATTTTGAGCAATATGTTCGCTCCACCCCGTCTCTCCGTACCGTTCGATGAGTTGCTTATTGAGTGGAAACGCGATCGGGTTTGTGAGTACCTGAAGGAAATAGTCTGTGGGTCTGGTCAGTGTAATCACCAGGGTGGTAGCGTCGATGGCTCGAACACCTGCCAGGCTTTTCGCTTTGCCCGCATTCAGTGACGATGCCCCTACAATTGCGCCCAGATAAAGCAATGGGTCCTCGGATTGTATTGTAGAGAGCAATGCCCGCGTCAGCGTATAGACATAGGTCTGAGCCGTGACAGGCGTTCCATCAGAAAACATAATCCCTGTTTTCAAATGGAACGTATAGACTGTTCTATCTGTCGAGATCGTCCAGGTTGCCTGATCAGGAATAACCGTAAGATCCTGGTTCAGGCGTACCAGGCCACTATAGATCATATTCATCGCCAGCAGCGAATTCTCATTTGTTCCCTGCGCCGGGTCGAGTCCGGTGAAGTCCTGAACTCCTACCTCTGGCAAGATCAATCTCTGCTTCACGGATGTCCGGGTTGATGTACTCGGTCCTGTCCCTGACTGCTGACTTTCCCCACAACTCATGAGGAGCAGCAGACAGAGGCATGTTAAGAGAAGCGAAAGAGTTCGCGAGAGCTGGAAAGAGAGGCGGTTACCCATTTACCCGCTCGCTTTCTATACACTTTTTTAAAAATGAATGACTCGTCTCCCTTGTGAGGAAAAACGAGCCAGAGGCGTTGCTTATTGGTCTCTCTCTCATAATGGTGCGAACAGAGGATATCACGAGAAACACGTTTGATGCAAGTAGTTCATAGGTTGAATACAGAGTTTCGCAAAAGTCATGCTCAGGCCTCTCCCCAGGAGAAAAAGCTTTCGCGCCAGCAAAGAAGAGGTGTGGCGCGAAAGCTTTTTCAGAGAACCGGCTCTATTTCGTCAAGGTAAGGTAGAGAAGAGATGCCGCCATAGCGTGTACAGCTAATGCCTGCGGCCTCGTTTGCAAATGAGCCAAGTTCTTGAAGCTCCTTTTCGCTCAATGCCACCAGCTGAGCCACTGATGTCTGATCGTTATTCAGCAGTCTGCACAGGATCGCACCCATAAAAGCGTCTCCCGCACCCGTTGTATCTACGGCCTGGCGTGGCACAGAGGTCATTGCCTCAACGACATATTCTTTGGTCATTAGCAGCGCACCGAGGTTACCGCGTGTGATAATGACCAGAGAGGGTCCTTGAGAAAGGAGTTTCTGCCCTAATTCGTATAGACGACGATTATCAACACGATCCAGGGGAGCATGCAGGGTGGGATCAAGATAATGAGCTTCCTCTGCACTGCATTTCAGCAGATCTACACGCTCAATGACCGAAGTCATAGCTGCTCGTATCTCTTCTTCAGATGACCAGAGGGCCGGGCGTACATTGACGTCAAAAGAGACCAGGCAGCCGCGTTGCGAGGCTTGATCCATCGTTGCCAGTGTGGCAGTACGAGCTGGATCGACTGTCAGCAGCACCGAGCCAGCATGACAGATGGCTACATCATCCCAGGCCTGCGGTTTCAGGTCATCAATTTCCAGCAATGTATCCGCTGTACGGTCCCGATAAAAAGTAAATTCGCGTTGTCCATCTCGTTCCAGGGTAACCAGGGCCAGAGTTGTGTTGCCTAGCGCAGTTGTGGGAACACAACTGGTATCTACCTGGTTTTCTTTCAGTACGCTCATGAGTAAGCGCCCAAAGTCATCCTCCCCGAGTTTTCCTACGAAACGAGCCGCACCACCCAGGCGTGCAAGGGCAACTGCTGCGTTGGCGACTGCACCCCCTGGATATGGTTGATAACTAGGAGTTTCATCTGATCCAGCACTATTGGGGATAAAATCGATCAGCATTTCACCAACGAAAAGCGCATATTTCATGGTCGTACCTCACTCGAACTCTACTTTGATATTGCTATTATAGTAGGAAATGCTGATTC
>DAOTTL010000645.1:0-6690 GCA_034438135.1 Ktedonobacteraceae bacterium
TCCGACACAACTGTTGAGAGTTTATAGATGTCCTCAAATAAAGCTACAAAGAAAGTATACACTAATAAAAGTCACCAATCAAGCTTATTCAGTGGTAATTTTTATCTCAGGGCGTTAATGTGCGAGTACAAGGCGCAGCCTTGGACTCGCACATTAACGCCCTGCTAAAGGAGAAGATTCTGGCTGCTGCCAATCAACCCCCCTTGATAGTTACCGTCAAATGCACTACAATGGAAACAAATCATCGGGAGGCAACAATGCAAACGGCACAAAAAAAAGCCAACAAAGGAACGCCAGAAACGCTTACACTCATCCAGGAAATCGTCAATACCCGTTACGGACGCACGCGTGCAGATACCTGGCAGAGTCCCGAGCAATTGCATGAATGGTTGATCAATAAACATTTGTTGACAGCCGCGCACCCATTTTCACAGGGAGACCACCGTCGATTGCTTGAAGTGCGCGAGGCATTACGAGAACTCCTGCGTAGAAACAATGGCTATCCCGCCGAATCGGAGTATATCGAGGCACTGAATCATCTCGCAAAGCATGCTCCTCTAACCGTCCACTTTCAGCAGGACGGGCTGGCACAACTTATCCCAGATATCGAAGGGGTAGACGGAGTGATCAGTCTCCTACTCGGCATGATCTTCACATCTATGGCGGAAGAAAGTTGGACACGGCTCAAGGTCTGTCGCAACAGACACTGCCAAGCAGCCTTTTACGACACCTCAAAGAATCATTCAGGTACCTGGTGTACTATGGCAATCTGTGGCAGTCGCCACAAGGCTCGTACCTACCGAAACCGTCAGCAGCAAGGAAACAGTGCAGAAACACAGCCGCCTACCACATCTGAATAGATGATTCGCCATTCGGGATAAAAGCGCAATATTCAAAAGAGTCACCAGAGCGAGCAGGTTTCACTATCCCAGAAAGAGAGCGCACTACTCAGAAAAGATTGGGTACCCAGCAGAAGGATGCCCTCGTCAGACTCCGCCTGCTCCATCGCAGCCGCAAAAGCCTTCTCGACCGGCGTGAGCATTTGTACATTAGCGCTGTAACGGGAGGCGATAGAGACTGCATCGTCGTACCAGGTAAGCGTTGGGAGCGGTATCTCAGTGAGGATGAGACGGTCAGCAATAGGGGCGATCTGAGCGCAAAGGCCGTCGAGATCTTTCGGACTGGGAACACAGACGATGGCCGTAACGCGTCTGGCTGGATAGTTCTGGACAATCTGTCGTATGTGTCGTGCTGACTCACCATTAATGGCTCCATCCAGCAAAACCCATGGTCGCTGCTGAAGCATCTGCGCACGACCAGGCCAGTGTACTCGTCCGAGACCCTCAAAGATAGCTTTCTCATCCCCGTTTACGCCATAATCCTTGAGCATATGGAGCGCAAGGATGGCCGTGGCAGCATTTTCAATCTGATGCTGTCCCGCCAGCGATAGGTGCAGGTTAGAATACTGATCAGCGCCAAACTGGATCGTACAGTCTACACCAGCAGGTTCGTCTTTCAGACAGGCAAACTGCATTTCGGCAGAGACGGAGCGCAGAGGTGAACTCAGTTCTACAGCTACCTGTTCGATAATGGCAGCAGCCTTACCGGTTTGAGGAGCCATAACCAGGGGACTACCAGGAGCGGTGATCAAGGCCTTGGTGCGGGCAATGGCCTCAACAGTCGCACCAAGCTTGTCAGGATGCTCCAGCATTATGGGGGTCAGAACGGAGACATCGGCCTCCAGCAATCTCGTCTCATCGTATTCACCACCCCTGCCCGCCTCAGCTATAAGCACAGTAATCGAAGCTTCAGCAAAAATCGTAGCCGCAAGCGCGAGAATAACCCCACCCGGCCCAAGATAGTCAGGAGGCTCTATGCGAGCAACAAGGTCCTGTACAGATGGAGCAATTTTTTGGGCAGCAGCAAGCAACACCTCATCCGAAACACACCTTCCATTGAGGCGTATACGCTCATTAAAGTAACGCATTTCTGGACTGCTAATCAAGCCCACCCTCTCTCCACTGGCGTGTAGCATACTCGCCAGCAGAACAGCCGTAGAACCCTTACCCTTACTTCCCGTTACAGTTATAGAGGGCCAACGATGAAGATCCACCTGCAAAGTAGTGAGCAGTTGGCGAGTCCAATCAATATTGCGCGTAACGGAGTCGGGACCATGCAAAGACGGGGCGGCACGCAGGTATGAACCATAGACCAGATCCATCACGATATCTGGCATGAGGGATTTATGTGTATAGGTACTCATACAATTTTCTATTCTTCAGCGTCCATAAAAAGCCTTCCTTTTCACTATGCCCTCAGTATACACCCTGATTACAGGAAACTCCTTGTACAGGAAGGACCACTATCCTTTTGAGGTCCTGTTATAGAGCTAAAACTTGCTCCAAGAAGCATCCTGCGTTTATAATATACTTCATATAAGATGGGGAAAGGAGCAGTGCCATGGCTAATCAGGAGCATCTTTCTATTCTCAGAAAAGGAGTCGCCTACTGGAATCAATGGCGATATGAGCATCCAGAAATACAGCCAGATTTGAGCCAGACTGATCTCAGTCAGGCCAATTTGCGCTCAGTCAATCTTAGCCGGGCTAATCTGCGCTTTGTGAACCTTACCGCAGCAGATCTTCATGGGACCAATCTTCAAGGAGCTAACCTCAGTCTCGCAAATCTTAGTTTTGCCAAATTAAAATTTGCAGATCTTAGTGGAGCAGATCTCACGGGTGCAGATGCAACCAGTGCCGATCTGAGAGAAGCTAATCTGAGCCATGCTAACCTACGCATAGCACGCTTTAAAGGTGCCAACCTCAGAGGTACAACCATGATAGATGCAATTACAGATGGAACTATCTTTACTGACGCCAAAAGACGTAAAGGTTTATGGGATATCTTTTCCAGAGATAACTCATAGGTTAAATGCTTTCCCCTAAAAGTCATCCCCCACTTTTCTGCGGAGTGCAAAACCGCTCCTCCTCCCCAAAGAAAAGAAGATGCGAGCCTGTATGGTGGGGCGCATACCCCACCATACAGGCTCGCATCTTCTTTTCTTTGGCACCTTAGACACGTGAACCAAAATGAGCCTCTATAACATGCTTGAAATTGTTCTGGGACTCCCCCATATGCTCCAGCATAGGTTGTAAAGACACTTCATTTTTAATAGGCGACTCTGGATCCATCTCAAAATCATCGGTCCAGGTCATGAGCGTGCCTCCCTCAGCAGGCTCATAGCGCCAGGTAAGATGGTGAAAGACATAAGGGAAGGCAGGTGCGTCACGGCGGGAAGTAGCTATCCGATCCTGAAAATCGAGCATCCGCCACGCTCGCCAGGTATGCCCTTCCTTATTAGTTAGTTCAAATACCACTTTGGCGAACCGTCCCTCTCGCTCAAAAGAGATCACTTTGGCCGCCGACATGTTTGTATAGAGTTCAGTCCAACGAGGAATATCGTTTGTAAAAGCAAAAACCTGATCCGGATCAACACCCATGATCAAAATAGAGCGCGTTGCACGAGGCATAGCTACAGCTCCTTTCTCACTATCAAGAACATGTACCAGGGAGATCAAATATTCTGTAAAAGCACTCTCACGAAGCTCCTTGCACAATCTTGTCCCGTTCAGCATCTACAACTACCTGAACGAGATCCCCCAGAGTCGTACTACTGCGAACCCGATCATTCGGGAGTTCAAGGTCAAACAATTTCTCCAACTTGACTGCAATCTCTACGCGTTCCAGAGAATCTATCTCAAGTTCATCTTGCAGATGAACCTGTAGAGGGAGAGCTTCTCCTGACCCAACGTGCTCTCTGACAACTTTCTCTACACGCGATGTAATATCTTCTTCTAGCAAATCTTCAGCCATAATATAGCAAACTCCTTCTCCTGGAACAGACTGGACTACTCACCAGGTCACCCTTAAAACACCTGCAAGAAGAGCAATCTATAGCAAACTCACGATCAATGTTGCAGAACAAATGCGGCATTGGTCCCTCCCATCCCACGCGCATTGATCAAACATGTATGAAGATGTTCAACGGGGCGCGGAGTTCGGGGAACATAATCTAGATCACATTCAGGGGCGGATTGGTCGAGGTGGAGGGTCGCTGGAATAACACTTCGCTGCATCGCAAGAAGAGCAATACCCATGTCTACCGGGGTCGCTGCTCCAAACATATTCCCAAAGGACGATTTCGGCACACTTACTGGGATACGATCAGCCAGTTCCTCAAATACGAGACGAATCGCTTTCGTCTCTGAAATATCTTCATCTGGCACGGCTGAGCCTGCGGCAAAAATACAATCGACCTCCTGAGGTCTTTTTCCGGCTCGCTCTAATGCCCGCTTCATAGCCGCCGCATAGCGCTCTCCATCAGGAGCCATTCGCACAAGGTCGTATCCATCGTAGGTTGAAGCCCAACCTGTCAGACGGGCAAGGATCGGAACCTCGCGCCTGATTGCATCCTCTTCGCGCTCAAGCACAAAGAAGGCAGAACCCTCGGCGGCAACCAGTCCATCATGAGCGACATCAAAGGGTCGATAGACTGCCGATGAGCCCGAAACGGCTCGCTGCGACATAAGACCAGAGGTCTCATAACAGAGCGCAGCGTAGGGCGAGAAGGGAGCCTCAGTGCCACCCACAAGCATAATATCAGCTTTGCCACGCTGAAGACAGTTCGCAGCATGAATAAGTGCCAGAGCGCCACTGGCCCGATCACTCAAAAAAGTTCGTCCTATCCCTTTGATACCAAACTGGATCGAAAGATTGCCCTGAACAGCGGCAGGAAACCAGGCAGTCGCCATATAAGGACTGACATCGCGCGGTCCCAGGCTCCAGAGATTGCGTAACTCTCGCTCAGCAAATTCCCAGCCACCCAGGTTATTTCCAACGCAGATACCCACCCGGTTCTCGTCACCCTCCTGCTGCATCCAGAGCAGCTTCTGATCATCCGTCAAAAGCTGTGCATGCTGAAGAGCAATTTTGGCGGCGATGAGCGCAAAAACTGAGAAGCGATCCATCTTGCGCACTGTGCGGGGACTGAGATAGGCGTTCGGATCGAAATCGTGTAACTGGCCACCGACACGACACTGAATATGCGAGGTATCAAAAGTGGATAAGGTTCGCAGTCCACTCTCGCCCAGGAGAAGCTTTTCCCAGAGAATTTCGGAGCCAATCCCATAGGGTGAGATAAGTCCCAAACCAGTAATGACAATGTTTGAATGCGTCTGCATTGTACAACCTGTCATCGTGACATCACCTCAACAACCATGGCTGCATGTAAGCCAGAAAAACCGCTGGCCGTCGTTAATAGTCGGCGCATCTGGTGAGCACGACTATGCTCTGGTACATAATCCAGATCGCAGCGAGGATCAGGATTATGCAGGTTAATTGTTGGATGAATCTGCTGCGATTGCAAACTCATCGCACAGGCAACTACCTCCATCGCACTCGCAGCTGCCAGGGCATGGCCGAGCATAGACTTGGTAGAGTTGACCGGAATAGCATACGCTCGCTCACCGAGGGCTGCTTTTAGCGCCAACGTCTCATAGTAGTCATTCTGCGGAGTGGAGGTTCCGTGTGCATTGACAAAATCGATTTCCAGAGGCGTTAGTTCAGCACTCTGGAAAGCTCTTTCGATGGCTCTGGTAAGATCTCGACCTTCAGGCGACATATCGGTCATATGGATCGCGTGCTCAGTCACACCATAACCGACAATCTCCGCATAGATTGGGGCACCTCGCTTGAGTGCATGCTCCAGTTCTTCCAGTATCACCATGCCACATCCTTCAGAGAGCACAAAACCATTGCGGTCCCGACAGAATGGGCGCGAGGCAGTTTTCGGCTCTTCATAGCGCGAAAGGCAGCTAATAATATCAAATGCGGCAATGGTGATAGGCGTAATCGGTGCTTCGCTGGCTCCTGCTAACATGATATCGTGTTCGTCGCAGGCAATGCTTTCATAGGCATAACTGATGGTATCCAAACCACCGATACAACCAGTCGATAAAGTTACACATTCTCCTTGCAAACCATAGCGCGATCCTACAGCCAGAGCCGCCGAGTTGCCCATAGCCGCCAGGTAAAGATGAGGAGAGATCCCTTCTGCATGAAATGACTCTTGCCCCTTATTTGTCGCCTTCGTAAACTCCAGATCTAACGTCTGGGTCCCACAGATTGCATTGGCAAGAGCAATGCCCGTGCGTGTAGGCTCCCATGCATACTGATCAAGCTGCGCATCACACATAGCCTGATGCGCCGCCGACAGAGCAAATTGAACGAATCTATCTACCTCATGATAAGCTGTGGGAACATTATGAACTGCTGGATCAAAATCCGCTACCTCACACACCGCCTGTGCACCAAACTCATGTTCGCCAAAAAGACTACAACACGTAACGTCGTCGAGAGAAATCGCTCCTGACACGCCCTTGAGCAAATTTTCCCAAAATGCTTCCTTGCCAATACCTACAGGGGAGACTACTCCCAAGCCGGTAATTACAACTCTGCGCATAGTGCTCTTTCCTTGTACTACTTGCCGATGGACGCCCATCCACCCCACTATATCACTTACATACCTTGCCACATCGTATTCAAACCTTTGAAGACAAATCCTCATGCCACTTGTCTTTATTGTATCCTGTATACCCAAAAGATAACCTCGATAAGTTCTTTGATATCAGGA
>DAOTTL010000646.1:0-6967 GCA_034438135.1 Ktedonobacteraceae bacterium
GAGGTATGACTCATGTTTGTCCTGCTTTTGCAAAAGCAGGGATGACTCATAACTGATGGAGGGGAGGATCCAGGAGGAGAACTGTAGGAACCTCGGTTGGATAGGCTAAACGTAACAAAGCAAATCCTATACCTGCCAGACCCGTCATCAGGCCGGGCGTTTCTACCTCCTGGGGAACTCCACAGCGCCAGCCCTGCTGCTCAATACTGGTGAGCAACAAAAGTGTCAGGCGTTGTACTTCCTCTTGATAAAGGACATGATCTTTGAACGTCTGGGTGGCGTAAAGCAGTATATCGAGGTTGCCGAACGTCCCGTGACAGAGCGAGTGATTGCCTCGAAAGCCCTCACTGAGCGTTGTTTGTGGACCGACCCGGATCTCTTCTCGCAGCATAGCGGTATCGATGTAGGGAAGTGATGCCATACGTGCGAGCGCGATGCCAGGCGCTCCGTGACACCAGGAGGTCATAAACGCTTGTTTCTCTGGAGCAGTTGGATTACTCTCCTTTGTTTGTTGAGGGAATGAGCGCATATCTCGCCAGTTGCCTTTTTCGGATACAAAGAGGCTGCGCTCATAGTCCAGGGCGGCCAGGGCTGTTTCAAAAAAACGGTGGTGTCCGGTGAGCGCTTTTAGACGCAGAAGCGCAAGCGCGATCCCGGCGTTTCCGTGGGAGAAACCGGCCAGAGGAGTTTCTTCGTGCGGTGTATACCATCCTATGCCCACGGTTGTTGTTGTCTGGGCGTTGGCGAGTAAATGATCTCCGCACTCTATGGCCGCTGCCAATACTGTTTGAGCAGGGTGGACCTCGTATAAGGCCAGAAGGGTATGCAGGTAACTGGCTGTGCCCGCGATACTATCGAAAAAGGTATCTTCTTTGATCAAGGGAGTAATCAGAGAGACAATTTCTTCTGCTTCAACAAGGAGGGAGGGATCGTGCCAGAGTTGACTGAGGTGGGTGAAGAGGTAAATGGGTCCACTCAGACCGCCAAATGCTCCGATATGGGACCATTTGAGATGGGTCTGTGCCTGCTCAAGCTGGCTTCTTATTGTCTGGACCGTCAGCATTGCCAGATCTGTGTATCTGGCTTCCCGGGTTAATTTTCCCAGATAGGCCAGAAAGAGTGCGATGCCTGAGGTTCCACTATAGAGGTCGAGGTCAGAGGATTGTAAATTCCATGATGCTCCTTTGCCTGGACCAATGCCTATCCAGTCTGCTCCTTGTTCGTTGCGGAGGCACAGTTCTTCCAGACGATCGCCAATGCGCTTTGCATGTTCAAGGAGACGTTGATGAGAGAGGGAACCTTCTGATTGTGTGGGCAGCGGTGCCTGAGACGTCCAGTTTTCCGCTTCCATCGACATCGTTGCCAGAGAGGCCTCGATCAGCCAGATCTGTTTCTTAAGATCCTGTGAACAAAGATTTTGTAGACACTCCTCTGCATTTTTCAAGCTACATTGCTCAAAAAAATCGTTGATTTGCTCGCCCTGTGAGGTCAGAATGGCATGGCTCGTAGGTGAGGTCGTGAAGAGAGGGATATCGCCTTTGTGCAGGTCAAGGCGTTCCGCTGTCAGAACCTGTTTGAGTTCAGGTTGATGATCGATTCCCAGCCAGAGTTTATCAAAAAGCTGTTCCCGATCAAGTGCATCCCGCAACACATCTGGATGGAAGCTTTCAGCCAGTAGCAATGCATAGGTTCTGGTATGACGAAGGATCAGACGAACTTCGTCGCTGGCAAAAGACGCGAGTGGGCCAGCGATGAGGGGTTTGTGCTGCTCTTGCAAGAGTTGGTACATCGTCTGAAAGCCCAGGACGAGCTGCTTCTTATAGTCTATTAAATGTACATCTTGATCCTGGAACTTTGGTCGATTTTTGCGTTCCTGGATCTCCATGCGTTGTCGGATAAGATGCATCCGGTCTGTTCCTACCTCCTGCCACTGCGGTACCGGCAGAGGGGTCAACTGGCCCTTTTGTCCACCCAGACCACTGACATCGACGCCCATCTCTTGCTCTGTCTCCCAGATGCGTGATGGAAGCAGGCCGACGCGCAGGACCGAACGCTGCATGGTTTCTAACGCTGGATGTTGGCTTGAGGAACGTGTGTCTCTACGGATGCGTGGATGGAAAAGGGCTTCCAGATCGACAAGTACAGGATGTTCGCCTGCCGCGATCAGATTTTCTGCGTGAAAGTCGGTTGCTTCCAGCGCATAGAGGAGGGCAAGATAGCCTCCCTGTCTCTGATAAAAACGTTCTACCTGTTCATGTGTTGTACAGCTTTGTGCGTTAATATATTCTGTCCATCCATGGTTGCTATAATCTAGCACGCGTATGATCTGTAGTTGAGGGGTAAAGCCACGCTCATTGAGCCATTTCAGAAGCGCCTGGAAGTGGACATCTACGCTCAGTGAGCGCGGTTTATAGAGCAAGCGCCAGCCGGAACTGAAACGCAGCAGAAGCACACTCTGTCCGCCTCTGTGAGAATCTCCCGCTCCTGCGGTTGCTTCTACCAGCAGTCCGGCATCGTCCTGGGGAGCTAAGCTGGTCCGAATATCTGGCCAATCTTCGCAGAGATGCGTCAAAAATGTCAGCGAAAAGCGTGACCAGCGTTCTGCGCTCTCTACGATCTGACGGGCAAGCACGGGATATTCTTCAAACAGCTTGAGACGGTGTGCTGGCTGACAGAGATGCTCAATAAAAAAAGCGAAGCGCTCTTCAGGTGTATCTCCTTGCAGATATCCCTGTACGCGGGCGACATGCATCTCCAGGATAAGCGTTTTATGTGCTTTGGGAAGGCACTGTTTTTTGAGGTTATCAATTAGTACGTGCATAATATGCTGAGGATCAAAGGGGAGAACTTCATGCTTGTGAGTAAGACGTTGAAGTCCCTCATGTAGCCGGTCAATCTCCGGTTGAACCAGTGGTATGAGGATATCAAAGAGCGTAGCAGGAGGATGGTCTGATAACTTTTTATCATCTGTGTCCCGTTCGTTCATTGATTGCTGTAAGAACGCGAGCCAGGCAGGAACATTGTACTGCTGAATTTGTAGGAGGTCTGGCGATGCATTCAGGAGGGTGCAGAGATCTTCTTCAGTCAGATGATCCAGAACCAGGCGTTCCTGAAAGATATCTCCCTCTTGAAAGGGGGTCTGTGCTCTCCATTCTGCCAGACATGACGCGCCAGCGCCGTTTTCTGGAGGCGTTGATGTCAGGTCCGAGCTGCTTTTCATCTCCGCGCGTTCAGTTAACGTTAATGCCCTATACCACATAGACCTCTGCCTGGATAAAGATGTTTGTGCTTTGGATAAAATCTCATGCATATTTTGCCTCGCTGTTTGATTTGTGAATAGTCTCATGGATGACCCGAAGAGAGGAAGTTCTGTTCCCACCTTCGGGTCGATTCCAATGATAACTTCTTTATATGGTAGAAGAAGATATTCTATGCACACTGTCCAACATAAGATGCACAACAATAGGCCATATCACTGACGGTCTGCTCACAGCAATTGACCGTTCCTGAGACTGGACGCAGCCCTCCAAACACACCAGCCAGATCTTGCTCATATAATTCAATTTCGCCGATGGGGTTGGCAGGAAGACTGAGCTTCTCCTGAGCACTCAGGCTCTCGCGATAGCGACGATCTTTCCAGGCACGTACGATGTCAATATTCATAGTTTTCTCCTTTGAATGAAAATGCTTTGCCGGGATCTGCTTAGCAATTTCCTCAAACGGTGCAAGCGCATGTCAGGTAAATGTTACATGCGCTATGAATTGTCTCTGGTCGCAGACCACCAACTACGCTGGCCAGATCGAGTTCATGCAGTTCAATTTCGCCAACGGGGTTAGCAGGAAGGCTCATTTGTTCCTGAGCACTCAGGCTCTCACGATAGCGACGATCTTTCCAGGCACGTACAACATCAATGTTCATTTCTTATTCCTTTCTTTAATGCACAACATGTAGTTTATATAGCAATGGAAGGTTTGAAACAGATGTTTCATGAGAAAACGTTATTCTCTTTTCCTCCATAATGCTCACAAAATCGATCGAATACAGCCATAAACTGGCAAGTATTATGCGTGTACTTCATACTCGTTAGCTACTAGCTGTCTTTGCAGCATGGCAGCATAGCGTCCATTTTTTTTGAGAAGTTCTTCATGAGTTCCCTGTTCGACAATTTTGTGCTCATCGAGTACAAGAATGAGGTCAGCGCCGCGTATCGTACTCAGACGATGTGCGATAACAATTTGCGTACAACAGAGCGAGCGAAGATGCTCCTCAATCTCCTGTTCGGTCAGCACATCCAGATGACTGGTAGCTTCGTCGAGCAAGAGAATGGCGGGTTTCTGGACCAGCGCACGCGCCAGGGCGAGTCTCTGACACTGACCACCGGAGAAGGAACTCCCACCTTCAGAGACATAGGTTTCGTAGC
This sequence comes from Ktedonobacteraceae bacterium, assembly GCA_034438135.1. GTDB lineage: Bacteria > Chloroflexota > Ktedonobacteria > Ktedonobacterales > Ktedonobacteraceae > Paraktedonobacter. The sequence goes on from DAOTTL010000646.1 coordinate 4,422, forward strand.
CCATTGGTAAGCTGTCCAGCTCTGCGTGAATTGCCGCGAGCTGTGCGGCCCTTGTGATATCCTCAAATGGGAGATCAGGATTCTTAAGCGCGATATTTTGGCGCACTGTCCCGCTAAAAATATGTGCATCTTGCATAACCACACCGAACTGCTGGCGAACCTCCTGATAGTTCATCGTTCGCATTGGCAGTGAGTCGTAGTAGATCTCTCCTGCGGTTGGGAGATAGAGACCCAGCAGAAGTTTGCCCAGCGTACTCTTGCCAGAACCAGTTTTACCAACCAGCGCGACCCGCTGTCCCGCCTGGATTGTCAGCGTTATCTGGTCCAAAATCCTGGGAGACTGATCATTATACTGAAAGCTCACACCGTCCAGGCGAATCTCACCCTTCAGCGAGGGCACAGCACGAGTCAACTCCGTTCTCTGTTCTACCTCGCCATGCATAACATCCTCGATCCGTTCAAGATGTGCATAGACCAGTTGCAGACGTTGGCCGCTACTCATCAGCGAGTTGAGTGGAGTGAGAAAAGTTGTTGCCAGAGCATTCAGCGCAAGCATCGTTCCCAGTGAAAAAGAGCCATGGAGTACCTGGAGCGTTCCCAGCCAGAGCAGAAAAAGTGTTGAGAACAGACGTAGCGCGTTCATGCTCGCCTCAACAATGGAAGTAGCATAATTGCGTCTGATAGAAGTATTTAACTGATCGTAGAGGAGATTAGACCAGCGAGCCAGAACACGCTGCTCAGCTCCCACCGCTTTAAGCGTCTCAATGCCAGCAAGCACCTCAGCCATATAGCCCTGCGATTTCCCCTGCTTCGCCAGTTCTTGAGAAGAAAGCTCGTGCACAGCATGTCGGGAGAGAGCGAGTACACCCACCTGTAAGACACCCAGTACCAGTACGAGCAGTCCAAACAGCGGTGATTGCCAGAGCAGGATCGCCAGATAAATCAGCACCATACTGCTATCCATGATAGACGTGATAAGCTGACCGCTGAGCACATCGCGAATGATCGTGTTGCTACTGAGCCGCGCCAGAAGATCTCCACTTGAGCGTTGTTGAAAAAAGGTGTAGGGTAAAGCAAGCAAGTGTTCAACGAATTCGAGCATCATCTGTGCATCGATACGGCTCTGTAAGCCCACCTGGAGAATCGCCCGCAGAACGGACGTTGTGACTTGCGCAAGAAGACAGACAAAAATACTGACTCCCAGGAGGAACAGCGTGTTTTCCAGTTTAAAAGGCAACACTCTATCCACCACGATCGCTGTCAGAAAGGGCACTCCCAAACCAAAGACCTGGAGGAGAAGCGTTGCGAGCAAGATCTGCCCAAGTAGAAGTGGAGTCTGGCGCAGATAGCGGCGCGTGTAGTCGCGCAGGGCTGAGCGTTTTTGGGGAGCCATCTGTTGGAAATGGACGTCGGGTTCCAGGAGTATGACCACACCTGTGAAACTACTCTCAAATTGACTTGCTGCAATCCGTTTGCGTCCACTGCCTGGATCAACAACATAGGCATAGCGGGGTGTCCAGCGCTCAAGGATCAGGAAATGATTAAATTCCCAATGGATAATAGCAGGCAGAGAAACGTGTCGAAAGTCATTTTCCGTCAGCGAAATCGCCCGTGTGCGTAGACCGTAGCGCCGGGCCAACTGTGTTATCGCCAGTGCTGAGAAACCATCCCGACCAACAGTGTTGTTCTCCTGCATCTCAGAGATAGTGGTTCGATATCCGTGATAGTTCAGGATCATCGCCAGGCATGCCAGACCGCATTCAACTGCGTTCATTTGCATCAATATTGGAAGTTTTTTTCGCTGCAAGAAATCGAACATATTCACTGCTCCAGAGCGTATGACGCTTTAGAAATGACCAGCAAAAAGAGTTACCAGTAGAAAGCTTTCAAAGAGTATGCATAGCCCAATCAAGAGCCAGAGCCATAGACAGAGCAGAGGAGGAAGTGTTTTCAGCAAATGGTCTTTTTCGCTGCGTTGCCTGTACTCCTGAAGCGCTTTACTCCGAAAGATTTGACGAGACAGCATGATGTGTTTCTCTTCTTTCTGCTCTGATTGATTAACCTGCGCTTCTCAAAGGTCGTTATTTTCACCCTGAGAGCGCGAAAGAAGAGCGGCGTACAGGAGCACATCCGCGCTTCTGCAAGCCGCTCAGGGGTCGGGTCACTACAAGGCAACGACTCTTGAGAGGCCTTATCCTTTTTTCGAAGGATGTAGTCATAGTTTACTTAAAACCTGTCCAGATAGCGCCTGTAAGATTACTGGATCTCTTACTGGTTCGATATTTCTTTAATCAACGGAGCATTACTGGTTTGACCAGTACAATTACTGGCAGGTGAGGGTGCGGAATGTGACAGGTCTTCACAAAAGTTGTTTCTTTCCCCGCCCACCCACCCTTTTTGGAGGGACGGTGGCAGCGCGTTCGCGCTGCCACCGTCCCTCTTGTTCTCCTGGGGAGGGGCCTGGCCCTTACGCGTAGAGGTTTCTTGCCGATCTGCTGCATCGGCCTGGCAGGCCCCCTCGCCCCATGTAAAAAAGAGCAGCTGGT
>DAOTTL010000647.1:0-10650 GCA_034438135.1 Ktedonobacteraceae bacterium
GAAACCTCTACGTGTAAGGGGGTGGCCCTGGCCGATGCAGCAGATCAGCAAGAAACCCTTACTTGTAAGGGCCAGACCCCTCCCCGGGAGAAAAGAGAATTGGAGGCAGCGCGGTCGTGCTGCCTCCAATTCTCTAAAAAATGGGAGAGTGGCTTTCTGACAGGCAAAACAGGCAAAAACAATTATAAATGCAAGGCGACCTCCCCAGCCAGCAAAACGATCTCAGGACGACCCGAAACGATCTTAAGAAATAGGCAATATAGCAGGTACGATATTCTCAAGGACAGACACACTTGCATCTACAAGTATCTTCTAAAACAGAGAAAGTCGAGGGGCACATTCTGATGGTGCAATCAAGTTTTGGAGCAAATCACTTTGTGTTTATAGGAGAAAGAACAACGATCTTCTATCAGCCCAATGGAGAAGCTCCGCTATCCACTAATTCAGAGCTATATAGACCCTCCCTGGAGTACCAGGGACCACAAGGCAGTCAAAACTTTGTGGGAAAGGACATTAGCCTGCAAAACAGCCTCCTGGGAAATATGATCACAGTGATCTTTACAACCAGAGATACAAGATCGACGATCTCTCTTACACTGATCATTCCCGCAATCACCCCGACTGCGGACCAGACTATGACTTTTGAGACGATCCTGCTGCAAACGAGTTCCAGGGATCTGGCTGAAGGACCAACCATCTTGCCCTTACTCGGTATGGCCAATAACGTGTTTCTGCCCCTGGCAATGCTAGCTAAAAGCAACTAGAAGAACGTTGTCGAGCAGAGCTTAAGTGCTCCCGCCAGTCGGGCGAGCGCACAACTCAAGCCAGAGATACTCAGAAAGTGCAAGTCTGATACATAGTGGTCTTTTTTCACAAAATGTACAAATTTCTTTATTCATCGGAGATAGAGACGATAAAATCATCTTGAATCACCGTTTTTATAGAAAATAGTATATGTATAGAAAAAAACGGTGAAATGAAATTTTATACCCCTGAAAGAGAGAAATAGCAATGAATTCACTCAAGAAGACCTGTGTAATTACCCTCCATGGGATTGGGTTTGAGCAACCCCCACAGCCAGATATAGATAATTCTGGTTACGCGGACTTGCTCCACGAGCATCTCAAGGGTTTCCTGGGTAACCAACTGAGCGATGATCCCAAACGCAAACGCAACAAACCTGGACAAAATGGGGCCATCTATGTTCAAAGTCGATGGGAGAATACAGCGGGAGAGAAAAGTTACGAAGAAGGACTCAGGCGTCTGGGCACATGGTCTCAGGCGAAAACTCAAATTGATCTAACCAATGCTCCTCTGGCGACCGACAATGAACCAATATGCCATATTGCTCTAGTTTATTCAAATCTGGAACCTCAAGCTTCAGAGGTAGAAGTATCGCTACACACGCTGAGAATGGTCCTGGGTTCAGCTTCCCACTATGCTAGCGTCCTGGGAGCAATTCATATGGCCCTGGCTGATGGATGGGCAATCCTAAAACATTCGCATAGAGAGCCGAAAGCTACCAGTTCTCTCCCGCGCAACGACTTGCACGGACACACCCCTTCAGGATCGCCTACTCACTCTACCGGACTGGGAGACTTGATTAAAACACTGCATTTTCTGGAAGACGACGTAGCCTGTTATGTCTGTTATAATGAAACACGTGAACGCGTCCGCAGCTTTGTAAGCGAAGCACTTACACGCCTGGCAATGCGCGAGGATGTGGAAAATATCATCTTAAATACGCATAGCAATGGCTGCGTCATCGCCTTTGATGTGCTACGTCATCTGGACCCACATGTGATGTGTAAAATGAAAGCCCTGATTACTGCAGGCTGTCCGCTACGTAAATATGTGGATCTTTTCCACTGGGGTGCTCAAATTCAGTGCCTGATGGCCGCTGAACCATGGTACAATTTCTGGGACCGACACGATCCAGTAGGAGATCCCATGGGACAACCCCTTAGCTGGCGTGTGGGAGATACGCAGTTAGAGACACCAGAAAGTCTCTTCAATCGTCTGGATCTCTTCAGCGAAACGCTTTGTCCAATGAAAGTGACCGATGTAGAAGTAAATAACGTAGAAAAAAGCCAGGGTGGAGGTTTGCAAGCCCATAACTATTGGGATAATGAGGAGCAGTTTGTCCAGCCTCTCGCTGCTTTGCTGACCACCATCGCTCAGGGACAGAGCATGACCTTAACAGAATGCCTGGACGTTTCAGAAGAAATCGCTCCATCTCTGGCACACCAACACTCATAATAGAGGATAAATGGATGAGTCATCGCTGATTTTGCAAAATCAGCGATGACTCATAGACTGCCTAATAGTTATTCTGATCTCTGTTCGCCTCGGAAACATTGGTATCGCCGGTGGTGTCTACCCGCGCCTCTTCACGACGAACGGTATCAGAGACCCGCTGCTGCTGCTGCACCGTACTTTTGCCAAGCGCAACTTCACCCGTCTCTACCGTCTGCTTGCTTGTGGTGACCTGCTCTTCGCTGACTGGTACTCGGAAGGTCTCATCCTGACCAACGGGAATATCTGTCGTACGCTCTTCGCTATACGGACGGCGCTCAACCCAGACTTCCTCGTGACTGACCGGAACATCAATATTTTTCTGCTCCTCAATCACCTCTTTATGTAAACCCGCTTCACCGGTCTGTACGGTCTGCTTGTCTACATTGAGACGCTCCTCACGCAGCTTTAGTTTGCGCTCATTATCTGTGTCGGCATAATTGCCGGCATCAGTTGCAGCATAGTCCGTGTTAGTCGTTCCAGACTGTGCATAGTTGCCTGTCTGTGCGTAGGTGGGATCAGCATAGTCCGCGTTGGTCGTTCCAGACTGTGCATAGTTGCCTGTCTGTGCATATGCATTGTTGGTATCTGCATATTGTGTACCCGCATTGCCCTGCGCGGTATAGCTGGATGCGCCATTGCTGCTGAGAATAGACTGAACATTCTGCAACTGACTGCCTGCATTGACTGCTATTATGGGGTAACCAGCCTGATACTGACCAGCATAATACTGAGCTTCATCCTGCGAGAGACCCATAGAGGTCAGATCATTGAACAGTGAGTTGGCGTTTGTGCTCGTATCCTCGCCTGTGAAAAAGCTCTTGATGCTAGCAGCAAAACCACTGCCTGTGCCGCTACCCGAATACGTGATCTGATCATCTGGCACACCTGCACTATGCAGTTGCCCAATTGCCTGCTCTGCCTGAGTATAGTCACTAAACACTCCAATAAGTGTTGTACTTCTCGTTGTCATTTTTTTCTCCTTTGTCATACTAAAGTCTACTAAGGTCGCTGGGAAACATTACATCTTTAGCTCTTATTAGAGCTAAAGAGCTTTCATTCTCAGCAAATTGGTTTTACTCTTTGTAATCTAATTCTGTCTTTTACCTGTGCCTCCTTTTACACGAATCGACGAGCAAAAAAGATACACAAAAATCGATTTGTTTTCTTCAAATAAACTGCACAGTAGCAATACTCTTTATGTAAAAACTCTTCCTCAACCCTGATAGACAAGGCAAAAAAGCAATATATAGTTGAACTTATGATTACAATCATAAGCTACGCTCGTGCAAGGATTGTCGGGATGCTTTCTATGCCACTAGGGATTTAACAGATCCTCATCAGCATGAATACGAGGATTGCCATCTTTCTCCAGACGAACTTCTTCATGTCGGACTGTATCTGTAACTCGTTGATTTTCTTGTATCATACGTTTCCCGATAGCGACTTCTTCTGTTTCAACCGACACCTTATTTACAGTAACCTGCTCCGCCAACACGGGAATACGGATCATTTCATCCTGACCAATAGGAATATCTGAGAGATACCCGTTGTCTATGGTGCGACGTTGGATAAACACTTCCTCACGAGCAACAGGCACATCCATGGTCTGCCGCTCTTCGATTACCTCTTTGTGAAGTTGTACCTCCCCACGCTGAACACTCTGCTTGTCAACATTTAACCGTTCTGCACGCAAATGGAGTGTATGGGACTCATCAGTAAGCTCAGTAGAAATAGTTCCCTCAGCCTTTGTGGTTCCTGCGACCATAGCAGTAGTCATTTGTGGAACGGTAGGCTGTTGTCTCCCTCGATCGTACGCCCCATATTGTTGCAGAATATGTTCAGCTTCCTGTTCGCGATCGTCAGTTCGCACGACGATAACCGGACGACCAGCCTCATATTCATTGTCATAGGACATGGCGCGATCCTCAGAAATCCCCAGTTTGACGAGATCATGAAGCAGGGAGTGAGTAACGATCCCTATTCTTCGCAGTGCGAACCCAAGCTGTTCCTTCGCAAATCCTGCATCCTCAAGCGCCTTGAGCGCACTCCTGGCATCTGCTTCACGCTGGAATACCCCCAGAACAAGAGGAGATTTTTCTGCCACGATATACACATCCTTTCCTATTTCTCAATCATTCCGAAGAAAAACTGAGATGTTCCTGTATCCCTCATCATTAGTGCTAAAAACCTCATCGTATATCTGTGTCTCTACTTGATTATCCTGGCAATTTTCTAAGCAGGTTTTTATACCTCTTATTAGACGCCGATACAAAAAAATAGTCACCGCATTTTCTCTACACGCCACATCTATTTTTATTCTCATTTGTTATTTTGTGTAGACACTATCTATGCATCAGCTTTTTTACATAGGCCCATCCATAAAACTCTGAGTAGAAACACTGACGAAACGTTCAGAGGCAAAATTCAGGTAGAAGCGGACTCCAGGGTGTTACATTTGTTCCGTTGGAGCCGTGTACTCAAGGGATGTGGAGAAAAAGTACACTTCAGATCGTCTTATTCCAGGAGGAACAATTCTATGACAACAGATCAGTTCTCTGTAGTGATGGGGGTCTTTCGAGACCATAAACTTGCAGAGCAAGCCATTGAGGAGTTAAAGCAAACCGATTGGATAGTCGATGATCCTCAACTATTAGAACAAAACGCCCGCGGTCTCTTCGGGGCATTCAAAAACGCGCGAACATCGCGCGAAACGGAAGCAGAGCTACTCTCCGACACATTGGCCGGGATTGACCTGCCCGAAGACCAGCAACAATTATATCAGCACGAGTTAGCCCAGGGTTCTTCTCTCGTCCTGGCGCACCCGCAGAGTCATCTGCTTGAAATTCGTGACATTCTGACTCGCTATGGGGGATATCATATCTTCGTGCCCTTCCAGATAGGGGGAGAACAGACTGTTACTCTTCGTCGAGAAGTACCGCAGATCCAGAAACAGCTTGTTGATGTTGGAGAAATTCGTATTCACAAGCGCGTAATCACTGAGGATAGAACTTTTACGATTCCTGTCACACGCGAAGAAGTTACGATCGAGCGCCTTCCCCGTCCATCTACTTCTCAAGTCTCTCCTCAGATGCAGATGGCGACCGCAGATACTTCAAGGCCAACAAGTTCGCCAGCCTTCTCTTCTCCTGAAGAAGAAACGCTCCGCGAGGAGGGTACCCTCCGCATCTTTGTCCGTGAGGAGCAGGTTATCATTCAAAAGCAGGTGGTCGTTGTTGAAGAAATTACCATCCAAAAGCAAATAGTTCAGGATATCCAACATCTCGTTGAGCCGGTCAAGCATGAAGAAGTGCACATCGAACGTCTCGGAAAGGCACCAGTTCACGAGACCACGATCCAGAAAGAGTTCTCAACTGCGCAAGAAGAGTCTCCAGCTGCGAATGAAATGGCCTGAGGGCGCTTTTTCTCAGCGCTTCGCTGGATGCTTAAACAAATTATGACGAGGTCGATAACCCTACGGAGACTCTGCGGCATCTCACTGTTCGGGAGGCCTGGATCGTCGTCGGGCCACGACCATGTGGCCATGCGGTTTAGCTATTCTTCCCCAGCTAAAACTGGAAACTTCGCGCGAGCTGAGTTGAGCTAAGTGCTTCTGACGAGCATTTGATGAGGCGCTCTCTACTCCATACCAGCGCCATGTAGCACAGCATTGACATATTCTGCAACATAAATTCGCTCATCAACCCCGTCAAGAATCATACACTCAGCGACCGAAACTATTTGAGGCAGCGTCTCATGCAGAACACTGATAATAGCACGCTGGTTGCGGTGATCTGCACTCCGGTCGGTGACGAAAGCGAAGAGTTCATCTGTCAAACGTTCTTCATTGCCAAGAAATTCAAATGGATTAGACATACCTGTTAACCTTTCACCTCAATACTACAACGATAGGGAACGCACTCATGTTTTCCGTAAGACGAAAGATGCCGGGCATGCATACTCTCACCTATAGATTACCACCTCTCACGGAGAGATTACCACAGTGAATGTCAAAACACAGGGCTATTTCGTTCTCGCGAGGAACCCACCCCTGTTGCCAAAGGCAATTCGTGGGCGAATGGCCCCGCCCCATGCTTTTTTGAGGGATTTTGGCAAAATGAGCCAACGCTCTTTCTTTAGAGGAGATCGGGTGCCACAACAACTTCAACCAGTCCTGTCGTCACATCATAGACAAGCCCGGAAACAGCCCACGCGCCAGCCAATGGACTCGCCTTTAACGCGGCTACATCGACGGCAACCGCAGCCTGAGGATCGGTGACCTCTTTGGCCGGCAGTTCCGCTTTGTCAATTTCAAAGAAGCTAGCCAGCAGGTCGGGTTTTCCCGTAAGACGGGTGATACCGCAGTCGGTGTGATGAATAATGATGAGATTACCTCTGCCAGGCGTTGCTCCTTGAACCTGGGAGATTGCCCGAAGCATGGCTATCGCTTTCATCGTCTCGGGAGAGAGCCGACCACCAATGGTACGTATTACAAGAGCATCTCCGAACTCAAGCCCCAGTATGTGAACCGGATCGGCACGTGGATCAACGCAGCTAATGATGATCGGCTTCGAGGCAGGAAAGAGGGACATACTTGCGTTGAACTGCTGCGTGGCGAAGTCGTGATTGCGATTCTTCAAGGTATCAAGCGTGATCATAGTGTTTCTCTTTCTAAATGAACAAATGCCTTTTTCTGGCGGCTTAGCCGCCAGTACTATCAGGAGAGCTGGCAATCTCAGCCATCTCTCCTGTCTTAGCTTTGCAAGCCGCTCAAAAGTTAGGGATGGACTCATATCAATGGTGGCGGCTATGCCGCTAGAAGGAAATCAGACATATCCTCTAAAAAATCATTCATGAACAAATTCCCTCAGCCAGGCAGTTCATGATACAGCGAGAGAGCACTGCGCTCCCTGCTCTCTGAGGAGCAACGAAATATCTCTGCCATCCATTTTACGAGAAACATGTAACGCTCCCTTTTGACTCGCGCTACATGTTCCCCTGGCAGGCTGGATGGTCAGATCAAGCGGCGCATAGACACTTGCCTGAGCCTGCACCAGCAAATTGTATGGCTGATTACTCAGAGGCGGTACATACCAGGAAAGCGTCACTTTCATTGTACAATCTTCTGGAATTACAACCCAGCCGCCAAACATAGCGCGACCGGTTTCATCGCTCTGCTGATTTTGGGGTGGACCGGTGACATCAAGGGGATGATCTTTTTCGGCATAGGGGTCATTAAGATACGAGGTCGCGTATCCAATGGTTATGGGAGGCTTGCAGACAAGCGATCCATCACTATACACATCGGGCTGGCAAAGACTATAGCCCGACTGCGCATCGCCACAATAAGGTCGATCGTATTGATCAAAGCCATTTCCCGCCAATAACTGGCTCTTGACCGGCACGTAGATGCGGATATAGTCGCGATACGTATCCAGGCCATACACATCACCTTTTTTCTGATAATCCAATGTCATATGCAGTTGATGGGTAGCTCCCCCCTGCTTATCCAAAGTAACAGTATCTTGAAGCGTCGTTGTGACATACTGCGAGGCTTTACTGGCGCTCAGATTCGATTGGACAATAAAGAGTCCATCATGGGTGGTCGAGCGATCGAGCGAGGCGGTTGACCCGTATTTACTAATCAGAGAGGTAAGCTGAGGATTGGTAACATAGATCTGGAGATCTTTCGTTTTCATTGAAAAAAAGATTTGATTGGCCAGGGCAAGCATCTTAGTGATCGGTAAATGAGTGACTGAACTGATCAGTGCCTGAGTCACTCGTTGGGTAAAGAGTTTGCGAGCCGCCTGACTGTCATAAACATGCTCAACAAGCTCTTCCTGTCTAATACCTGTGTTATCGAGCTGATAATAGTGCAGAAGACCTTCCAGGTTCTGAGCGGTAATAGTCTGCTTATAGGCTGGAATGCTGATCGGTCCGGTTGCCACCAAAACATGCTCAATCAATACAGGGGTAAACATAATCACGCCATCGACATTTTTCCCAAACTCATAACTATAGCGATCCATGGCAAGCCTGGCTGAAGTGGGAAAATCGGCAGAGAGATTTGCATCGCGTAGCCCAAAATTCGCGACAGGCCACCAGTTTGCATACTGTGCTGGAGCGCTCTGACCAACAACTTTACTATAAATAGCTTCGTCGGGAGGCGAGCCTTCCCCGGTATGATCTTCCTCGTATATGCCAATATTTGAGAGCTTGAGTGGTCCTACATGTGCGCCGTTCAAGATCAGTTCACCAAATTGTCCGGTAAAACCGCCGGTCGCACGCAATTCAGCGCTATCCATAGGTTCAACCAGAAAGGACCGCTGACTATCAACTCCCAGGAACCATCCCAGGGCAGCCTGCGCATCCCGCACCTGGGGCATGGCCGCGTCGAGGATAGGCAGAAGCGTGACGACTGAGGCTAACATCTCACGCTGTTTGCTACTTACTGGAAGAGAGTCGAGCGATAATCCTCGGGCATATTGTGTCATCGTATGAATAAGTGGAGTTATTGTTGTAATGGTCGTATTTATTCTCTGGTAAGAAGACGGAGTCAGATAAGGTTTGAGAGGTGCGTTCTCATCATTTGATGAGCTTTTCTGGAGATTGGGAGCTATCGATGGAGCAATATCTTGCATCATTGTCAGAAGTTGTTGCGCGACATCCGTGCCTATAGTTGCAATATGACCGAGTGCACGAGCTGCTTTTATTTGGGCAGGCAAAAGGTTAGCGGCCAGAGAGATCAGTCCTTCGTGATCAATTTCATCACTCAATGAGGCAAAATCGGAGTGGGAGATAGTGATATCTTGCTGAGCCTGAGCAAGTTTTTGCGTATTAAAATAGTTTGCAATATCTTTATTGGAAGTGGTAGAAAAAACGGCCCCCGCCGCCTCTAAATGAGTTATTCCATCTTGCATCTGTCTATAAAAAAGTGCCGCACTTATAAGTTCAAGCAAAAGAAGAAAAAAAGGAACCAGTAGGAGAAAAGCTGCCAGCAGTAAATACACTTTCTTGCGCTTTGAAATGGGTGCGCGTGGCCCTTTTTTCGGTGGAACATCTGGTGGCGGAGCGGGGGAGGGATCGAGCGGAGGGGGAAGAGTCCTCTGATTTGTGCGGTATCTATTTATGGCATTGACCAGAAACAAGTCCTTATCCCGGCCAGAGCCTGGCTTGAGCGCTGGACTCTTTTGTGTTTCCAGATCCGTAAGAGAGCTCTGATTGACCGGGCGATCCGATACAAGCGCCGGACTCTTTTGTGTTTCTATGTCCGCGAGACGACGATCAACCCCTTCTGATGCCGCGCTTGCTGCCTTATGAGAAGATAAGTCAGAATTCTGAGTCTGCTGATTCAAAGAAAAAGGTGAACGAATGAGTTTGCGAACGGGTGCTTTGAACATTCAAACCTCCAACGATCTACAAGTTATTCCAAATAACGCCTGCCTGTGTGAGGCAAGCAGATGAAATAAAACCCCTCCACCTGTCCTTTTCTTCATACAAAAATATCCTTTTCATTGCAAGTCTCTGAATGATTCAATCGCTAACGGCAACGTGGATGGATCAGTGAACCAGGTAGACCCAAGACCAGTACGCAACTCTAATAGTAGAAGATTCTCTCTCTTAAGGGCAGCCAATCAGGGTGAAGCGACTCTAAAAAGAAAATAGACGTGTAACACGTCTGCATCTGTTGCGTTAGCTGGCTCAACCATTCCTGAAGCTTACTCCAGAAATGCTGTTCCAGATACTTACTCTGTACAATCATAGGCTTCAGGCAGGCTTGCCAAACCCACCTTTGCCATTTTTGCCATATAGAACATCTATAACTCCTTTAAGTACTATGGTACATTTTATTACTCTTCTAGTTCTCAGTATATCGCCCGTTTGTTAATAGACTATTAACGATGCGACAATATAGTACTCTTTGGTTGTCAACCAGGACCCCTAAAAATCATCCCTCATTTTGCAAAATAAGCAACCGTTCTTTCTGGCGGCTGCGTCGCCGCTATTGAGAGGAGGAGAGCGGCTGCTTTGCCAGCCGCAGAAATATGAGGGGCGGTTCATATTCTTCGAAGAGCAATCCTACCATTGTCAGTATAGACAATCCATTTAGAGATGAGCTAGATAGAAAATACGCACTGATCTTTATGCCCATGCCAATAGTAGATACAAATCAGACAAAAGAGATGATCGCAAGCGCTGATCCTGCCCAGGCGTCTAGTGCAGCGCACTAAGCTTGCTGAGTTTCTATTTCACTACAGCTAAAATAAACGCGACTTTCTAATCAATTTATGGGTTGGTCATCCTGCTTTTACAAAAGCAGGACAAAAAGCTTTCATGAGTCATCCCTCATTTTGG
>DAOTTL010000648.1:0-4988 GCA_034438135.1 Ktedonobacteraceae bacterium
CTGCAAAGCCGGCCCCCCCGAGAAAAGGAGAAAGGGATGAGTTTTCCAGCAGCTTCGCTGCTGGAAAACTCATCCCTTTCTCCCTGAAAATCTGACGGCGCAGCCGCCTGGCTCATTTATGTCAAGTGCACGATAGAATTACTGCCCTCAGGAGATTTGTCTCACTGCATTGCGGCCATAGTAGCTATAGAGAGCAAAGCAGACTATACATCCGAGCATCAACAGAACCCCCAGGCAGAGGAACACAATACCTATGACGCCGGTTGGTGAGCCAACAAAGACACCTACACCCAGACTCACCAGAGCGAAGACCAGACAGATAAGGGCCAGAGCGCAATACCGATCAGATTTTTGTATGTCTGCCTCTGACTTTTTGGAAGTGTTCATACATTCTGCTCCTCTCTTCCTGGCTCTCTAGTTATGAGTCACCCCTCATTTTTGCAAGAGGCTGCTTTTTCGCACTGAAGAGCACAAGCAACATAAGCAAGAGAAATAAAACAGCCGTGACGGCATATGAGATCCTGGTATCTCTGACGGTCAGAGTCGTAGGAGTTACTGTCACATTCTCCTGAGCCTCCGTTGCTTCCGCGGACGATGGACGCGCCAGCACCAGCACAAACAGTAGTACCCCAAGAAAAAACACCAGAATCAGTCCATAATCGATAAGCGCCAACATCGTAAGGACCTCCTCTTCTCGTTCTCGTGCTTTTTATGCACCTGGAACCTCCATGTAAAAGTCTCAAACATGTTCGACCTCTTTTTCATGGACCGGTGGGACAGGCGTAGGGGCCTTAAACACATGGAATAGAAACCAGAGCGACGGTAACAAAACCAGCATACCAACAGCCGCGCTGACCAGAAAGGCATTCAACGTTGTTGACGGACTGGCTGTACCGGTTATCGTCATATCTGGCGGAATAATATAGGGAAGTTGGGCCAGACCCCACGCACCAAGGAGCGCCCCCATTCCCACGGCAGCTAGCAGACGAGCGAGACTATAGCGCCGCAGCCACAGAGCTATCGCGGTAGCAAGCCCAATCAGCATGGTGACAATCACCGCCCAGACGGCGTGATTGAGCAGTCCCTGCCAGAGGAGCGGAGCCTGGAACGGTACTTGTATGAGACCCAGCAGACCCAGAAGTCCGGTAACTATGCCCGCGATAAAGCTGCGCTTGCGAAAGTACGCAAGCAGCTTTTCATTATGCACTCGCTCAGCCTCAACGATTAGATAGACCGCCGCCAGAGTGGCACAGAGCGCAATCGCCAGCAACCCCATTGTCACAGCAAAAGGAGTCAACCAGACTGCAACCAGAGCCACAGGAATCACGCCGTTTTGTTCACGGATCTGTCCACTGGCTACCGCTGCGGCACAGGCTCCAAAGAAAAAAGGTGTGATGATACTGGCCCCACTGAACAGGCGTCCCCAGGCTGAGCTAACGGCATAAGAGCGTTCAAAGTGGGTTTGAAAGGCAAAGGAAGCACCTCGCATCACAATGCCAAACAGGGCCAGACTAAAAGGCAGATAGAGAGCGATTGAGAGGGTAGCCGAGACCGACGGAAAGGCCACATACAGCCCCACAATGAGAAAGATGATCCAGACATTATTGGCCTCCCAGACTGGTCCAATGGCACTCACGATCAGATCCCGAACCTCCTGGCTTTTTTTCCCAAAAGTGAGAAAGCTCCAGACGCCCCCACCAAAGTCCGCCCCCCCAAGTGCCGCATAGACAATAATCAACAACCAGAGCAAGATCGCCGCCAGATATGCTGACACCATCATTCACTCACTTTCTGTAGAGTTTTCTCTCCCTCAGGAGTCTCAGCTTCCATAAATTCATTCCATTTGAGTTTCGGCAACGGACTGCGAGCCAGGCGCACTAAGAGAAGTATCAGCGTCGCTCCCAGCAACACATAGACAATGGAAAAGAGAAAGAAGCTCACGCCAATCCACTGCGCGGGATTGACGGCATCCTGCACACGCAGATACCCATAGATAATCCAGGGCTGGCGTCCCTCCTCGGTGGTTATCCATCCAAGCTCTATGGCGAGAAAGGCCGCTGGCCCGGACAACAAGATACCCCAGAGCAACCACTTTTTCACAGGCACGACGCGCCGCTTACGCCAGAAGTAGAGCAACCAGAAGACCGCGCCTACGAAGAAAAGAAAGAAGCCAGCACCAACCATCCCATCAAAACTGAGGTGAATAACTGCTGCGTCGGGACGATCGGTTGGAGGAATGGAGAGTAGACCCCTGGCATAAGAATTGAGATCGAAATGAGCAAGCAAACTTTCGCCATGGGGAATTTCGATTGCGTAATAGACCTGTCCGGTCTGAGGATCAACGAGACCACCAATGTAGAGCGGCTCCCCGTTCCCAGATTGCAACAAGCCTTCCATCGCCGCGTATTTAGCAGGCTGAGCTGTTTCCAGAAAGCGTGCGTTAAAGTCGCCGCTCACGATCTGGAGGGGAATCGCGACGGCCCCTATCGCCAGTCCTAGAAGCAGACCCTTGCGGTGATAATCATTATTTTTGCCGCGCAACATGCCAAAGGCATAGACGGAGGCTATAGCAAAACCCGAGGCAACGTAGCAGCCAAGAATCATATGAGTCGTCTCAAAGGGCGTGCTAGGATTGAGAATGGCCTGGAAGGGATCAATGCCCGTAACCTTGCCATTCACAATGCTAAAGCCCACCGGTGAATTCATCCACGAATTGGCACTGACGATAAACCAGGCTGAGAAAGTACCGCTGAGCCAGACCGGAAAGGAGCAGAGCCAGTGCACAAAAGGCGAGAGACGATTGGCCCCAAAGAGATAAATACCCAGAAAGATTGCTTCGAGAAAGAAGGCAAATCCTTCCAATGCAAAAGGTAAACCAATAACTGAGCCAGAAAATTTCGTAAAAGTAGGCCAGAGCAGCGTAATCTCAAACTCGACAATAGCGCCAGAGACTGCTCCAATAGCAAATATGATAGCAAAAGCTTTTGACCAGCGACGCGCCAGGGCCATCCAGGTAGCATCTTTGCGCCAGAGCGCCAATCCTTCAGCGATACAAAGCATCAGCGGCAGACCAACACCGAGCACCGAAAAAATAATATGAAAAGCCAGCGAATTGCCCATCTGGGCGCGAGCAGCCAGGAGATTCATCTCTCGACTCCCTTTCTCATATACGAAACAACGCCTGATCCTCCACATCCCAGGGTTCCTCTCGTGAGAAATCGCGTCGAGCAGACGCATCAGTCACGGTATGGACGCCTGGATGATGTGCAGAGAGCAGATTTGAGATGAGGAAACGCCTTATTGCTTACCCAATGCTCCACAGATTGGTAGTAGAAACCAATCATGCCGTTGAGAAGCACGAATAGAGAAGGCCGCAGTTATATACCTTCCTCCTCTACTCACGATAACCGCCAGATAAAAGGTACAAAGCAGCCAGAGATCACGTGTACTGTCAACAGCTCTAGAGTGCGGGTTGGGAGCCTCCATTGACCGTAAAGTGAATCCAGCCTCGCACAATGCGCTGGCTCCAGCCACTTAGATCAACTATCTCATAACCCGTAGCAACTTTGTGGATAGGAAGCGTCAGAAAGTACTCAGTCGTATTATAGTTCTCCTGGGCAACGGTGAGCGAGGTAGCAGTTACTCCAACGATCAGCGCAACATGACCCGGTGAGCTGGTCAGACCCGATGTCCAGCCGACACGCGAATTGTTCACATCCTGGAAGACCAGTACGTCACCTGCGACCGGACGAAACGCGCTATGTCCCCGACTGGCGTCGTCGGAGATCTGGTAGCTACCCGCAGGAAACGTACGAATAGTTCCCGGATGCAGGACACCATTCTGGTAATAGTCGAGATAGCGAGCGGCATTGCCTGGCAGATGAGGCAAGGCCCAGCGCTCATAGAGGAAGCGGTTGACTAATTCTGTGCATTGAAAGAGATACCAGTCGGCTGAGGCCTTATTGTTACAGATAAAGATGCCAGGCTGCATCTGCTGCCACGCCGATGCGGTTGGCGTGGCCAACTGTCCTCCCCACGAAACGTGAACATAGCCAAACTGCTGCTCCATCCCGGCGCAGGTTTGCGGATGCTGCACGACCGCCCTGGGGATAAAGGTGGAAGAAGCTGGCTGATAGGTTGCAAGAACCTGTTCAAACTGTGCTCGATGGTCGAAAGCATTGGGCGCACACCAGTCGGCCATCACGTAGTCATCCCCCGCTAAAAAGATACGGACCAGACAGGGGGCACGTCCCTCACCGAGAGAACGATCGGCTAGAAACGCGTGATAGGGTCCAACAGAGGCCGTGGGAGTACCTCGCTGAGCAAAGGCGGCAGGCATCGTCGTCCCATGAAAAACTCCGATGACGATCAGCGAACGCGTGCTTTGTTCATCGGCAGTAAACGTCACAACAGTATTATTGAGCGATGCCTGCGACCCCGCTTGTGGCTGTACCTGCCAGTTGGAGGGGATGGTCAGTTGAAAGCCCAGACGGGCATCAGTGTAGACCTGTCCCTGAAATGCGGTCGGGGTTGGACTTGATGATACGGTAGCACTGGCTGAAGCTGAAGGTTCAGGTCGCGCCAACGAAGGAGTCGGAGCCACTGACAAAGGCTGAGGCGTCTGGGCACACGCAGTCACAAGAAGCAGAAACATGAGCAAGCAGCAACCAGGCAGACCACTATATTTTCGCATTATCTCACTCTCCTGATAGCTCCTCGTTGTGAACAACCCTCGATGGGCTGTCAGTGCCAAATCTGTTCTTGATCTCCCTCCCGACATATCCGACAATATCCCCTATATTAACACATTCTATGTCTAGCCACCCTTATGAGTCAGTCCCTCACAGGGCCATTTCATTCTCCGAAAACCTTTGGCTTTTGGCCCCACACCATTCCTCTTGTTTCAATGGGGTGACCTGCCAGGCCGATGAAGCAGATCGGCAAAATACATCTACTGTAAGAGGGCTATGAGTCATCCCTCATTTTGG
>DAOTTL010000649.1:0-2577 GCA_034438135.1 Ktedonobacteraceae bacterium
CCTGGCTGTTACGGTGATCGTTGTTGGGTCTGTAGGTGTGACTCATATTTTTGCCAACACGCCGGTTAAGGCACCCGCGCCGACTGCGGTGGCTGTGACACCGCACCAGGATGGGGGATCTATATCCAGACAGTTAAATTGGTCAGATCCAACTACCTGGAAGGGCGGCGTACCTGGAGCAGGGTCGTCAGTAACTATTCCAGCCAAAGAAACTGTCAGACTTGACACAAGTCCTCCGCCTCTTAAGAGTCTGACCATTCAGGGCACGCTGATCTGTACAGAAAAAAACCTCGCCTTGAGTGCGGACTGGATTATAGTTGCCAGTACCGGAGTTTTTCAGTGCGGCACTGAAAGCAAACCGTTTCAGCATCACATAGTAATTACACTGACGGGTAGCGACCAGACGCAGAATGTCATGGGTATGGGTACGAAGTTGTTGGGCGTAGTGGGAGGCAATCTTGAACTGCACGGGCAGAGCAGGGTTAGTTGGGTACATCTGGCCGCGACCGCATTTGCGGGAACCACACAATTGCAACTGGATCAGACGGTGAACTGGAGCAAAGGTGATCGTATTGTGCTTGCTTCTACCGACTACGATCCATTTCAGGCAGAAGAGCTTGTCATAGCTTCCGCCTCAGGAACGACAGTTACGCTGACGCAGCCGTTAAAATATATGCACTGGGGTCAGCTACAGACTTTTGCTGGCCAGACCATCGACGAGCGGGCCGAGGTCGGTCTGCTTAGTCACAATATCGTAGTGCAGGGCGATCCCAGTTCGGTCAAAACGGGCTTTGGTGGTCAGAGCATGTTTATGAGTAAGAGTAGCGTCCATATTTCGGATGTGGAGTTTTACCATATGGGCCAGTTTCGGAAGCTAGCCCGCTATCCCGTACACTGGCATCTGGCTGGCAATGAGACCGGTAACTATATTCAGGATAGTACCGTTGATCATAGCTTTAATCGATGTATGACTATCCATGGTACCAATGATGTGCTCGTGCGCGACAATGTGGCTTTTGACGATATTGGTCACTGTTACTTTCTCGAAGATGGAAGTGAGACGAAAAACACTCTGGAAGGTAATCTAGGGGTTTTGACTCGCAGTGCGCCGGATGGAGAGAATCTGCTACCGAGCGATACACGTCCCGCGACTTTCTGGATCACGAATCCAGACAATATTATTCGTGACAATGTTGCCGCCGGTTCAGTATCGCAGGGCTTCTGGTTCTCGCTGCCGGAGCATCCACTGGCTCTGGATAGTGGCAAGACCAATATCTGGCCACGTCAGACACCGCTGGGTCTTTTTAGTGGGAACGTAGCCCATTCCAACGGTGAGGCCGGACTCTTTGTGGATGACGGGCCAAATGCTGATAATAGCATCGATGGATATTACTATACGCCTGTCAAAACGCCTGGGGATGAGAACTCGGCACCGGTTGATGCTTTCTTCCAGAATTTCACCGCCTACAAACAGGCTTTCCTGGGAGTATGGATGCGCGGCTACTACCTGCATCTGACAGGCGCGAAGCTGGCAGATAATGATGATGGGGGTATTTTCGCCGCCGACAAGGCCTATCTGGAAAATTCTCTGGTCGTTGGCGAGACGGCGAACAAAGGCAATCCTGATCCCGGCGATCCAAGGGGACTGGATGGCCGCAGTCTGCCAGATCCGTCAGATCCGACGACGCCGGTCAATGGATTCTCGTTCTACGATGGTCTGGTTGGGGTAAAGGATGTGACCTTTGTCAATTTCCAGTCAAACAGCCAGCGGCCAGCGGGTGCGCTCGGTTATAATCGTCAAAATAGCGATCCAATCGATGTGATGAACTTTGCTCAGGGTATTCATCTGATAAATGCCAATGCAGTCTATCTGATGGATCCCACACAGGATGGAGACAAGGCGGCTGTTATCCTTGACTCGGACGGTTCACTGACGGGACACGCTGGCCAGTATGTGACCGCGAATAATCCCCTTCTGGCTGATGGCTCTTGTACTTTGAATACAACCTGGAATGCCTATGTGTGTAATCATCGCTATGTTAACGTTGCGATCGAGAGCGATGGAGGACAGGATATCGCGCCTCTTACGATTGTGCGAGATGATGGCGTAAAGGGCCAACAACTGGGCCAGGATGGGACATATGTTTCTGTCTCGGCTCTGCCAGGGCATACCTATACCTGGCAATTTGCCAACTCTGCTACGACGTTGCAGATCGACCTATCACATGCGCAAGCAAGTGATACCATCACTCTGGTCATCCCTTATGCAACAGCGAATGTTCAACTCTACAGAGATGCTGAACAGGATGATCTGATTGGTGCCGTCAATTCCATGAGTAGCTTCAGTTCAACTACAGGTTCGAAGTACTTTTACGATAGCACACAGAATTTGCTCTATATCAAATTGGTTCCTCAAGCAGGCAACGATTGGGCACGTGTCAACGTGGCACCCGGTTGATATCTGCGCTCATACAAAGATTATGAGTCATCTCTGACTTGTCAGTGGCTTGCAAAACCACCCCACCCAGACATAAAGAGATATGAGTCATCCCGAACGTTTCTGCGGCTTGCAAAGCC
>DAOTTL010000650.1:0-22192 GCA_034438135.1 Ktedonobacteraceae bacterium
TCATGCATTATGGCCGCTTTCTCTATGGTAAATAGGCTCAATTTTCCGGCGGGTGGAGGTGGAGTTGGTCATGAAACATCCTTTCGTTCGACGTATTTCTGCAAGAAAGGAAGGAAAAGGAGCCCGGCAACCGAGGCGTGGTCCAATCAATACGGGGCTGAGATATATCTCAAGATGAAGGCAACGCATATGCTCGCACCAACGCGTTCAGCGCTGCATGTTCTGAAAGCTCCGGGCCCAAGCCACATTCATCTGTCGCGCCACCTCGGAACCCGTCCGGGGACCTTTTCATCGCCCAGCTGGCGGCAGACATCTTTCAGCCGCTCGTAGGCACCCTGCCATTCCAGATCGGCGAGCGTTTCCTTCAATGGCACATCCTCGCGCAGTGTCGCCAGTTTGCGGAAAAGCAGCGCCTCAGCCCAGTGCTGTGTCAGGTTCTCAGCCAGTCGCGCCGCGCGTTTAGTGCTCAATCCCCAGGTTTGCGGATCTGCGGGGATCGCCTCAAGGTGCTCGTATTTTGCAAGCATAGCCGCCGCGGATTTTTCACCCCAGCCCGGGATGCCGGGGAAGCCGTCGGCAGCATCGCCTACCAGCCCCAGCCAGTCGGGGATCGACTGCGGGCGCACGCCAAATTTCTCCACCACGCCCGCCTCATCGAGGAGAATATCACGGCGGCGGTCCCAGCTAACGATGCGGCTTCCAGAGACTAGCTGGGCCAGATCCTTATCCGGCGAACAGATCACGATCTGTTCGACCCCAGCTTCGTTCTTGAAACGGGCGGTCGCGCTGGACAGGGCATCGTCGGCCTCGAACTCTACCATCGGCCAGACCACCAGTCCAAGCGCGGAAACCGCCTCTTCGGCCAGCGGGAACTGGGCTATCAGGTTGGGGTCAACACCCGCGCCGGTCTTGTAGCCGGGGTACTGGTCGTTACGGAAGGACTCGATCACGTGATCGAACGCGCAGGCCACGTGGGTGACGCCAGGCGTAGTCAAGAGCATCAGCAGGCTGCGTAAAAGGCCCAGCGTTGCGCCGACCTCGCGCCCATCCGGCGCCTTGCGCGGCGGCACGCCGAAGTGGCTGCGAAACAGCTCGTAGGTACCATCCACCAGGTAGATCTTCATAGAATATCCAGTGCTCCTCCCATAATTTCAGAATTGTCCAGTCTCTATTAAAAGAGCCATCACCAGAGGCGAGTGAAGGAATATCCTTCTTGTTATTCTGTTTAGTATAGCAGGTACTGAGCAGTTTTAGAAATCGGTTACGCGTTGCGCTAAGTAATGCGGGAAGATTTTCTTGAGGGCTATCTCCTTCTCCGAAAGCCAAAGGCTTTCGGAGAAGGAGATAGCCCTCAAGAAAATCTGAGATGAATCACAGTTTTTGAGCCAGGGAAGCTTTACAAGCAAAAAAAGATGTAGAACCAAAAGAGGTTGTAAGAGTAAAAGGAGAAGTATTGCGAGCTTACCCCCTTGCTTGACAAACAAAATAGAGTTGATTATGCTTATATATGAAAACATTTTCAGAAAGATGAGTTACACATACAGAGAAATTAGCGTGACCTTCCTGTCCGGCTATTGTCTTAAACTCGCTTCCATCATTCGTAGGGTAGGACGAGTTTTGAACATTAAGAAAATGTTTTCTTGTAGATTGGCAATGGCTGAAGAACAATCAGCCATGTTGCCAGGGAACCTTTACCGAGTTATGAGAAAGAGAAAAGACTCTCTTATCCCTTGCTGTAAGGATACAGTAAGGGAACCACTGTAGGTACTCATGCTCACTAGCGCAGACACAATTGCAGTGTCTGATTAACATGGAGGATACTCGTGCTTTATCGTCGTAAGATCAAGTTTCTCTTCGGCGTAGCTGCCATGCTTATTCTGGCATCCCTGGTAGCTGTGGGATTACAACGGCAATCAGTCGCCCACGCCGCAAGCGCATCGCCAAACATCACGTTGTACGGAAGTATTGGAGCGCATGACCCATCCCGGATGATCCAAGACGGCAATACGTACTACGTCTATGCAACCGGATACGACATCCCATCGTTATACTCCACGGACCGTATCCACTGGACGCAGGGTCCAACGGTCCTGAAACACGGAACGTACCCCTGGGCACGCAAGGCCGTACCCGGAAATGATGGGTACGATATCTGGGCACCAGATGTCATCTACAACAATGGACTCTACTACCTCTACTATGCCATCGCTGGCGGCAGCGACACCGCGATTGGCCTGTTAACCAGCCCGACGCTTAACCCGAGCGCGTCCAATTACAATTGGACCGACCGTGGTGAGGTCATCGGGACTAACTCCAGTGATCGTTACTCTGCGATCGACCCTGAACCATACTTCGATGCCAGTGGCAACATGTGGTTATCCTGGGGTTCCGGGTATGTTTTCACCTGGAGTGACCTGGAGATCTTTGAGACCCCGTTGAACAAGGCCACCGGGCTGCCCAGTACCTCGAATGTCGCGCAGCACGGAGTCGTCTACGGCCACGTTGAAGCATCCTATGTCTATTACCACAGCGGATACTACTATCTGTTCTGGAATACAGGCGGCTGCTGTAGCGGCACCTCCAGCACCTACCTGATCCACATGGCCCGCTCGAAGTCAGTGACTGGTCCGTACGTGGACAAGAATGGTACGTCGGGTAGTTCTAACACGTTCCTCGCTTCCCACGGCAATGTACACGGTCCCGGGCAGATCGGAATATTGACTGGCAGCACCGATTACTACACGTACCACTACTATAACGCGAGTGGGAATGCAGTGCTTGGTGAGGGAGTCCTGAGTTGGGGTTCTGATGGGTGGCCGATCGCCGGTGACTAACGGTTGATGCTCTTCATCTCATGCGAGCATGGCATCGATAACTACTATCAATGCCATGCTCAACCTGCCCAGTTTTGAACCTTTCTTTCCACAGAGGAATTTTCCTTCAAGAGAGTGCAACCATCTGAAGGACGCTTTTCATACTCATTTGAAACTATCTCAGGGATTCCCTCGCATGAGCATATCTCAGGGAAGGTTTGCCATGTAATCAGAAAACACCTGGAGGTACAGATGTCAACCCAAGCTCTTTTACGCAGAACCTCAGGGTATTGCTTACGCCTGATCGGCCCTCTTCTTTCTGTGTTGATGCTCGTTAGCGTTGTAGTTGTGACACACATCACGCCAGCTTCTGCGGCCACTGACAACAATCCAGTTCTCTCTGGCTATAACGCAGATCCACAGATCGCGGTATTTAATCATACCTTTTACATATACCCTACAACTGATGGTATTGCGAACTGGGATGCTACCTCATTCCAGGTTTGGTCATCCACTGATATGATCCATTGGACAAATCATGGGGTGATCCTGAACCTGGCCAACGTCAGCTGGTGCCATAGCAACGCCTGGTCTCCCAGCATCGTTCAAAAAGGCGCAACCTATTACTTCTATTTCACCGCATGCAGCCAGATCGGGGTCGCCACCTCTTCATCGCCGACCGGACCATTTACCGATGCCCTGGGCAAACCGCTGGTCGCGACTTCTCAATACGGAGTTGACTCTATTGATCCCGCTGTGTTTCTCAACGATACTGGTCAGCCTTACTTGATCTTCGGCAATGGAGGAGCAAGGCTCGCCACGCTTAATGCAAATATGGTTTCATTCAACGGAACTCCGGCAACTATCACTCCGAGCGGTGCATCCTATCGCGAAGCGCCCTATATGTTCAAACGGAACGGCATCTATTATCTGACATGGTCTCAGAACGATACACGCCAGGCAACATACCAGGTGTCCTACGCCATGTCCAGTTCGATAACGGGTCCGTTCGTCGCTTCAAGTGGCAATCCGATCTTGAGTGAGAACACCAATCTGGGTATTCTGGGAACAGGAAGCGCCTCCATCTGGGGAGCCAGCACGGGCCAATACTATATTGTGTATCATAGCTTCAACGCTGCGAACGGCGACGGTACCAACCGCCAGGTGGACATCGATCCGCTCAACTTTAACTCAGATGGCACGATCCAGCATGTTGCGGTAAGCCTGACAGGTCTGCAAGCCGCAGTCTCGCCCAGTCCCAATAACCCTTCTGCCTTTGGATATCTCAAACTGGTAAACCGCAACAGTGGCAAGGTCCTTGATGTCACTGCTGCCTCGACAGCAAGCGGGGCCAATGTAGAACAATGGACCGACAACGGCGGCACAAACCAGCAATGGACCCTGGCCCAAACGGGTGCTTCCTATACGATCGTCAACCATAACAGTGGCAAGGTCCTTGATGTTGCTGGTGCCTCCACAGCAAACGGAGCCAATGTGGATCAAGCGACCAGCAGTGGCGGCACAAATCAACAATGGAAACTGGTGCCAACAGGTAATTACTATACGGTCGTCAACGTCAACAGCGGCAAGGTCCTTGATGTCACGAATCGCTCGACGGCGAATGGTGCCAATGTGGAACAGTGGACCAGCAACGGCGGCACGAACCAACAGTGGACCCTGGTACCGATGGACTGACGTTCGCAAGTGGAGACAGCAGCGAACCGCCCAAAAAAGACGCTCTCCCGCACATCCTTGCAGGCAGGAGAGCGTCTTTTGCTAGATCCTCAAACGGAAGAAAGCGACCATTGCTGGTTGGTTCCACCATTGCTGGGCCACTGATCCACAATGGCGTTATTGGCGGTAGAAGTTCCAGACACATCCACCACATATCCACTGTCGAGACTGACAATGGTGTAGTAACCACCACCCTGACTGACAAACTTCCATTGCTGGTTTACCCCACCGTTACTGGCCCACTGGTCAAGTTGTACCCCTTCAGTCTTGGAGCCACCTGGTAGATCCAGCACCAGCCCACTATTGACGTTGGTCAGAGTAAAGTACCCACTTGTGCCAGCGTTTGCGAGCGTCCACTGCTGGTTTTTACCTCCATTGCTCTGGTACTGAATGAGTTCTCCGCCATTCGCGGTAGAAGCGCCAGAGACATCTAGCAACAGACCACTGTTGCGATTCACCAGGTTGTACGTCACACCAGCAGTCGGCCCGGTGGACGCACCTCCGGTTGAAACCACACTGAAGTTATCGAACTGCGCGTTCTGCCAGCCACTGACACCGACGCCTGCCAGGCCAGCACCATAGCTACTATCCGCCGCAGTGCCCACAGTCGTACCATTGATTTTAGCCGTAATAGTACTGCCCAGGAAGCTCAATGAGAGCGTATGCCAGCTATTTGTTCCCAATGCAGATACGCTGCCAGATTTAAGCGTAGTGACCTTCCCGCCAGAGGTGTTTTTCAGAATGCTCCAGGCACCCCCATTAGTCACACGCAGGTAATATGCGTTCATATTTGCAGGGGTATTAGTTTGCTGCGTCCCGGCGCGTCCTATCAACTCCACATAGCCCGCCTGCTCCAACAAGACATCACTCTGGAGAGTGTAGTTCGTCCACGAGGTATCACCTATCAAAGTATAGGGATCACTGCTCGTAAATTCCCAGGTATGCGGCGCGAGCGGAGCCATCTGGCGCATAATCAGGCCACTGCGTCCCCCACCAGCGGCAGCAATTTCAAAGGCACCGTTCATATCGGAGAATAAGCGTGCTTCCTGGCCCACCGTATAGCTCTCGAAATTGTCAGAGTAGGGTAGAGAAAGAGCCGCAGATGCCGGACCTGAGGCTGTACCTTTGCCCTGACCAGTCGTAGTTGAGAGGGTATAGATATAGCCAGGCTGCAAAGTGATCGAATACGCGCCTCCTGACGGCGTGATACTGGACTGCTGGATAAAGTAGCTACTGGAACTGGTAGATTTCAGGTTGGTAGCCCAGACATGGACAGTACCCGTCGAAAGGCCATTGCTGATCTGAAAACTTACGGATTGGCTGGCAGTCGCATCCACAGTCTCAATAATCACGCTATAGTCTTTCCCATTGGTCGATTTGAGTGTGACATAGCTGCCATTGCTGTCGCTGCCACCCAGATAACCGCAGGCACTAGTAATATATTGCCAGCCAGGCTGGGTAAACTGCGTGGTATGAGCGGTGACCCAGGTTTGTGTTCCCACGTTATAGTTCCCGGACCATGGCTCATTGGCAAGCATCAAGCCAGTGGTGTGCCAGGGCAAGCTGGGATAGAGGGCAGCAATCAAGGGCCAGTTGATATAGGAGGTCATCTCTCCATCGATATAGCCACGATTGATCGCGCGGGCCATGGGGATCGCGCCGGTATTCTCATCCTGCGAGCCATTCTCACTGGCCCACAGGGGCTTGCCCAGGCTCCTCGCGTTGGAGGTGTTCGGACACGAGGTCGCGCTTCCACCATCGCCGCCTGTACAGGGATAGTGGACACCGACGATATCGATCGATGCGTTAAATGTGGCATTACTGACCATGGCATCGGCTACATCCCAACCGTTGTCAGCGCCAACGACTTTGGTTGCGAGGCCGTTGGAATGGATGGCATTGTGAAGTGCCTCATAAAATGACTCGTTGTAACCATGCTCGTTCCAACCACCGATATAGTCGATGGTCAGACCGTGCTGGGAACTGGCACCCTTGATCCAGGCAATATAGTAGTTCACCATGTCCTGTGACCAGATCGGGTTACTGTGGTCCCAGACGGTGGCACCCGTAGTACCGATCCAACCAGGCGCACCCCAGGCCAGACCGTAGAGTTTGATATTGGGGTTGCGTGACTTGGCCTGCTCCATTAACCACCATTCATAGCCCCGGTTAAAGTTCTGGTCCTTGGCCGTATGCATAAAGCTGGGTTCGGCACCGTCGGTTGAGTTCGTATCTCCACCAACCTCAACCTTTAAAATATGCAAGTTTGCTCCATAGTTGGGTTTGAAAAGGTAGTCGAGAATTTGTGTGCGGTAGGGTTCGGGATAATCGATCAGGAGACGTGAGTTGCCGCCACCACCACTGATAGCACCAATGCCATCGAAGGTTCGTCCGCTCCCACTTCCATTCAGGTCAATCGAGATTGAAGCAGCCGCCTGAGCAAACACCGAGGTGCTGCCAAGTCCAGCAGCCGCAACGGTCGCGCCAGCCGAAATTTCCAAAAATCGGCGACGATTAAAACGTCTTTTCATATAAGCCAGTCCTTCCTTGACTGAAGCATCTCTTGACAAAGAGGATATTGGTCCCGTTTATGTTTGCAACCTTACAAAACAGAGATGAACGCAACCCGGCACAAAGTTGCATCCATACGAAGAGGGTCACCTCCTTTTTCAGAAAAGAAATCAAATAAAAACGCAGGGCCTGTATACCCTAAGGCTGGTAGCCTGAGAAGTATGAGAAAGAAGGCATACTACAGATGTATATGTCTTTTCCAGGTAACCTTTTATCAAAAAAAAGTTTACCTACTATTACGATCTCTTGTCAATGGTTTCTTTTTCATAAGCCATAAACTCGGTCGAGCATGGAAGTGATCGGGAACTTATCAAGCCAGGATTTTCAACAACCCGAAGGATTGTGCTGCAAAATTTCAATTTGTGAAAATGCTTTCTCATCAAAAAAAGAGCTGTCTCTGCTTACCCTGAAGCATGCATCAGAGGCCGTCAAGCGGCAATAAGCACAAATTTGGATGAAATAGCATAACATCAGAAGATTATGCCTCGCTTGACAAATATATTTTTATCAGGTACTTTTAAGAGCATCAGATCAAATAAGAAAATGTTTTCACAGCAATTCTGCTTCCAGGACGGAATGGAAGGATAACCAGCAGGAAACAGCATTGCTTTTGAAATCTTCTGCTTTTGAACGTAGTATGCGTAGAGATGAGATCAAGGAGGTATCGTTTTATGCGCAACTGGCTTCTGTACACGCTGCTAAAAGCATAAACCCTACCTGAGCGCTGCCCAATACATCTCCTCGCAACCGATGTGCATGCATCTCTTTTGTTGTGCCCTTTAACCATGTATCGTTGAAAGCAAACGACTCCTCGGTAGGAGGTAGTTCACCTATCGAGAGCTACTATCCAGCCGTGAAATACGATTCTCCTGTGCTCGTACGTGTGAAGGTTCCCGGTGTTCACTTGTCAATGGATATGACAGGAACACAGGCAAAGAATGCTGATGAGAAAGAGTTTGACGATCTTCTTAGCATTGTTGCTAGCTGTCTCTCTCCCTGGCATATGAGTCGTCCCTTTTTTCAAGGAAGTTTAGTTTCACAAGGAGGTTTTCGGATGAAACGATCATTCAAGGATGTATTCGCGATGCGTCCCTGGCCGTTCAGGCAAAGCCGACGAAGCTTTCTCAAAGCATCCGTCATTGTAGGAGCTGCCGCGACGGGCGCTACAGTTCTGGGCAGCCAGACTTTTGTAGAAGCGGCCAAGGCCGCCACTACCCCCCAGAGCAATGCCTTTGATGTCTTACAGGCAGCGGCGTTTTCGGCAAAGAGTGGGGCGGTTACAGCAGAAACCAGTAGCGAAGGTGGACAGGATCTCGGATCAATTACGAATGGCAACTGGGTCAGTTATACGGCAGTTGATTTTGGCAGCGGTGCCGATCGACTCACCGCGCGTGTCTCTTCTGATTCTGGCACAGGCGGTGCGTTCGATGTGTATCTTGATAGTCTCACCGGCACCCATATCGGCACCGTTACAGTTCCCAACACAGAAAACTGGCAGTTGTACACTACTGCTACGACTGCCATTACTCCCACAAAGGGTATCCACAACCTCTACTTTGTGTTTCGTTCTGTAGGCGGTAGCAGTTCGATTTTAAATCTGAGCTGGTTCCAATTTTCGACCTTCCACACCTTTGGCTTGCAAATCACGCTGCTAGCAGAAAATAATAGCGGACTCAACGGCCAGATCGTTACGGAAACGGCAGGCGAGGGTATCAACAGCCTGACGCCGCTTCTCGGAACCGATTTTGGCAATATTGCGAATGGCGACTGGGCAAAATTTAGCGCGGTGAATTTTGGCTCTGGCTATAATGTGGTCGAAGCGCGTGTGGCAACGGAAGAAGCTAGCGGTGCCATGGACATTCGTATCGATAGCACGACTGGAACTCTGCTCGGGACGATTACGGCCCACAATACAGGTGACTGGCAAACGTATACCTCGGTTGTCCAGGCCATCAAGTCGGTTTCAGGTGTGCATGATGTCTACCTGATCTTCCGCTCAACTGGCTCTTCTTCGATTATGAACCTGACCTGGCTCAAGTTTATAAATGGCAGCATTCCCGCAACCTCGCAAACACTCTTTCAAGCCGCCAATTACGTGACGTACTTTAACCAAACAGCTGGCAATTCAGGAACGTACGACCGCCAGGACGATGTGGATATCGAAAGCAGAGACGGTGGATATACTATCGGCTATACCCGAGACGGGGAATGGCTGGGCTACCTGGTAAATCTTCCTCAGGGTACCTATAATCTCAGTTTGCGTGTCGCAACGACGGTAGCGCAGAAGAGCATCACGGTCTACTATAACAACATGATTATCAGCACAGTTGCAGTTCCTGTAACGGGAAATTGGGGGACCTTCACAACTGTCACGCTCAATGATGTCTATCTGAGCGGAGGACCACAATTCCTGCGCCTTGAGTTTAACGGCGGAGAAGCCAATCTCCACTGGTTCCAATTTACCGCCAATTCTTCAACAACGTTCACTCCCGTCTGGAGCAATCTAACGGCCAAATACGAGGTGCCAACCTGGTTCCGGGATGCCAAATTCGGCATCTACTTCCACTGGGGAGTCTGGTCGGTCCCTGCATACAACAGCGAATGGTATCCACGTAACATGTATATCACGGGAAGTTCCGAGTATAGACATCAACTGGCTACGTATGGCAGTAACAGCCTGTTGACCTCCGGCTATAAAGGTTTCATTCCTGACTTTACTGGCAGCCAGTTTAATGCCACCGACTGGGTCTCGTTGTTTAAACAGGCGGGCGCAAAATATATCGTCCAGGTCGGCGAACATCACGATGGCTTTGCGATGCACAACTCTGCATTTACTCCTTACAATGCGGCCAATATGGGGTTGCACTTCGACCCCATGGCTCAGTTAGAGCAGGCTGTCCGAGCGGCAGACTTGAAATGGGGTGTGACCAGCCATTACGTGTTCAACTATGCTTACTACACGCAGTCCATCAACTTCGACACGAGCAACCCCCTGTACAGTGATCTGTATGGCGATGGCGCTGTGGAAGGTGCCAATGTCTCGCTCAGACACCTCAAGAAATGGTACAATCGCACCACTGAAATGGTGACGAACTACGAACCTGACCTCGTGTACTTCGATTTTGATATCCAGTTCCCTGGTTGTGATCCCTACAACCGCGCCTTTGCCTCTTACTACTATAACCTGGCCAAAGCCAGGGGCCAGCAGCCGGTAATCACCTATAAGAATGGCAATTATCCGGCGGGGTCGGCGATCCTGGACTTCGAGCGAGGTGGGGAGAACGTTATTGAACCGTTCGTCTGGCAAACAGATACCTCGATCTGTTCCTCCTCCTGGGGCTATGTGACGAATTGTTCCTTGTATGAAAATTCGGCCTGGATCGTGACGAATCTGGTGGATATTGTCAGTAAAAATGGCAATTTGCTGCTGAATAT
Source organism: Ktedonobacteraceae bacterium (assembly GCA_034438135.1). GTDB lineage: Bacteria > Chloroflexota > Ktedonobacteria > Ktedonobacterales > Ktedonobacteraceae > Paraktedonobacter. The sequence goes on from DAOTTL010000650.1 coordinate 10,554, forward strand.
CATGCCCACGGACGAAGGTATAATTCCCAGTAATCAGCAGACCACCTTGATGAGCGTCGGGAACTGGCTCAAATATAACGGTGAAGCGATCTACGAAACGCGTCCTTTCACAACGTTTGGCGAGGGACCCGATAACGCGCCTGGCGGAAGCTTCAACGAAAACGTCAAGTATACCGGGAATGATGTACGTTACACCACGAATGGAAACACTATCTATGCCATCGTTCTCGGATGGCGCACGACACCGATTACCATGGCATCCCTTGCCAAGATCTCGGTATCCTCGATCAGTATGCTGGGCAGTAGTCAGACCATCACCTGGTCGCAAAATAGTTCCGGCTTAACGGCCCATTTCCCTTCGACACAACCATCGTTTACAGAAGCGTTTACCTTTAAAATCGTCACAAAGTAGCCCTTTGAGCTGGCTTGCCATGTGCAGGTCAGCTCCTGGTGGACTGTTCATCTTGCTCACCCTCAACGCGAGGGGAGAATGAGTGGTTTGCGCACTATGCGCAAACCACTCAGAAAGTCTCCGTCTAGATAGCAAAGGAGCATCAGGTTATGTCTCGACTTCAACTGGCTGGCAAAGGTCGGCTACTCGCCTTTCTAGGTCTCATAGTAGCAACCTGTTTCGGAATCGTTTTGGGCTTCGGATTGACACCCACACACGCGGCAACTGAGGCAACGTTCTATGCTTCTCCAACTGGGAGTGGCAGTACGTGCTCTTTAGCCAACCCTTGCTCCCTTTTGCATGCTCAGGCAATGGTACGTACCATCAATGCAGATATGACTGGCAATATCGTCGTTGATTTGCTGGGAGGAACCTATACGCTAACCTCTAGCATTACATTACGCGATAAGCCAACTCAGAAAGACTCTGGCACCAATGGATACAATGTTATCTATCAATCCTATCCTGGGCAGCAGGCTACTATCAGTGGCGGTCAAACTATCACTGGCTGGTCACTCTATAATAGCGCCTCAAATATTTATCGCTCCCATGTTGGAACCTCGCTTCAGACGCTCCAACTTTATGTAAATGGCGTACGCGCGAATATCACGAAGAGTGCCAAAAATCCCACCGGTTTTACCAAGACCACTGCGGGCTGGAAGACGACCAATACTGCGATGCAAAGCTGGCGGAACCCGACTGACATCAGGATGGTGACCGATTCTGGCTGGAAATACATGAGCTGTAATTTTGCGAGCATTAGTGGCACGAACATTACCATGGTAACCCCGTGTTGGGATAATGTAGGTACTTCTCCTGATCCAGGACATCCATATAACGGTCAGGGTCTGGTACAAATGAATTCGATTACCTGGGTTGAAAATGCGTATGAATTGCTCCAAAACCCTGGCGATTGGTACCTGGATCGCAGTGCTGGCTACCTGTACTATATTCCACGTTCAGGCGAAAATATGGCTACCGCACAGGTAGTTGCTCCGGTGTTAGAAAAATTAATCGATGGTAGTGGGACAAGTAGTGCAGAGCCATTGCACAATATTGTTTTTTCAGGCATTACGTTTGCCTATGCAACCTGGCTCCAACCGGCTGGCGATCAAGGCTATGGCGATAATCAGTCTGGTATCCTCTGGATCAATTCGCCAGCGGCACCAGCCAAAACCCTCGGCAATATCTCATTTCAGTATGCGCACACTATCATCCTGGAAAACAGTACCTTTACGCACCTGGGCGGTGTAGCCATTGATTTCGGTCATGGTGCGCAGAATAATACCATTGAGAGAAATACTATCACCGATATCTCTTCTAATGGCATCTCTCTGGGTGAAGTTACCGATTTTGCCACGACCGATAGCACGAAGATGACAAGTGGGAATACCATCGAAAATAACCTGATTTATGAGGTCGGTCAGGACTACGCTGATGCCGCGGGTATCTGGGTCGGATACAGTAGAAGTACCATAATTAACCACAACACCGTCTACGATATCACGAATACGGGCATATCGGTAGGCTGGGGTTGGGGTACGGACTCGTATGCCGAGGACAATCAAATCACCTATAACCTCGTTCATGATGTCTTGCAGGTACTTGGCGAGGGTGGAAGCATCTATACCTTAAGTAGCCAGCCAGGCTCTTCAGAGAACAATAACTACCTCTACAATGGAGGTTCCGATGGCAGAGGGCTGTATCATGACGAAGGCTCACAACATTTTACCGATACTGATAATGTTGTGGACAAGTTCACCTACTGGCTCTCCATGTCACAAACCAACATCGCGTACAACACAGTGCAATTTAACTACGTCTATTCTGACAGTGTTATTTGCAACAACGGTAAAGGTACCTCTTCTCGTTGCAATGCCAATAATGACGTGGTAAATAACAACACCTTTACCAATGGAAACTGGCCGTCTGCCGCTCAGACCATTATGAAGAATGCTGGTCAGTCGTAGGAGCCTGTCAGACTTGCTTGTTCAAGCACAGAGAGGCGGGCCTGGTGAGTGCAAATGTGCTCACCAGGCCCACCTCTCTGTGCTTCTAACTTGTCGTATACTTATACCAGAATTTGAGACCAGATTGCCGCCAGATCCGCCTCCGTCTGGCAGATCAGGACAAGCTACTATCTATCCAGCGCCGAACACTGGTCTATTTTTGGGCTTGCTAATGAGGCGCAACCAGCCACGACATGGCTGGTTGCGCCTCATTAGCGGTGTCTGCTCTTTATGACACTCCAACAATGCTCCATTGCTGGTTTGTCCCACCATCGCTCGCATACTGGATAACTTCCGCGCCAGCGGCTGTGGACCTTCCATTCACATCAGCGTATAACCCATTCTTGTCATTGACGATATAGGAATAGCTGCTTCCAGAGCCAGTACTGACCAGCTTCCACCACTGGTTCGCACTGTTGGTATCGGTATACTGATCCAACTGAGTTCCCTGGGTAGCACTGTTGCCAGGACTATCAAGCACCTTACCGCTGTTGCGATTGACCAGTTTGTAGGAACCATCGCTGTTCGCAACCAGTTGCCATTGCTGGCTTGTGGCTCCCGTCCAGGTATTCTGGACAACCAGGCCGTTATTGCTGGTGGAGCCACCTGAGATATCAAGCACCAGGCCACTGTTACGGTTCACAATCTTCGAATAGGTAGAGGAACTGGCGGATGGATTTACTACCGAGACATTATCAAACTGTGCATTCACCCACTGGCTTACCTGAAAGCCCATCAGTCCGGCTGTGTAGGTACTATCCTGTACACTGGCAACCTGGGTGCCACCGATCAGAGCCTTGATGGTGCTACTGACCATAATGAGTGAGAGTGTGATCCACTTGTTCAGACCATAGGAGACACTCCCCGAGGCCAGCGTCGTCGTATCATTTGACGTATTCTGCTTATACAACGACCAGGCTCCAGTATTGTTGATACGCAGATGGTACGCGGCTACACCTCCCGCACTCGAAGAGTATGCTGAGACGTTACTTATATTGCCTAGCAATTCGACATAGCCTGCTTGCTCCAGCAAGACATCTGCGCTAACCTGGTAGTTTTTCCAGTCTGGATCTCCCATGACTGTCGTGGGTGGCAATGGAACTGGCATCCAGGCAATAGGTGCAGTGGTAATAACCTGGCGCAATACCTTGCCACTTCGTCCACCACCAGCCGTGGCTGACTCAAAGGCTGCATTGATATCCGAGAAGTAGCGGGTCAATGTGCCTGTACTATAACTCTCAAAGTTCTCGCTGTAGGGAAGAGACAGACCTGCACGCGCAGGGGATGTGGCAGTCCCTTTGCCCTGTCCAGTTGTAGTGGTCAAACTGTAGACGTAGCCAGGTTGTAAAGTGAGTGAGTAGGTGCCATTGCTCGGGGTGATGGTCTTTTGACGGATAAAGTAGTCGCTGGAACTCGACGAATTCACATTCGTGGCCCAGACATACACAGTACCAGTGGAAAGTCCACCGGAAATGCTGAAGGTTGCGGTTTGCGTACTGGTAGCGTCCATTGTTTCAATAATCACACTGTAATCGGAGCTGCTGTTTGACTTCAGCGTGACATAGCTTCCATTGTTCCGGTTGCCACCAAAGTACCCACAGGCACTGGTGATATATTGCCAGCCTGACTGCACAAATTGCGTCGTATGGGCTGTTACCCAGAGGCTTGTACCCACAGAATAGTAACCGGACCAGGGTTGATCCGCCAGCATTAAGCCATCTCCATAATAGGGCAGATTTTTATACCAGGCCGCGACACACGTCCAGTTGATGGAAGCGGTGATAGAGCCGTCGATATAGTCGCGGTTGAGTGAACGCGCCAGAGGTGCCGCACCCGCGTTGTACCCTTGCGAACCGTTCTCGCTAGCCCAGAGAGGCTTATTGAGACTTATGGCAGTAGAAGAGCTGGGGCAACTTGTGCTGGGTTTTAACCAGCCGCAGGGATAATGAGAACCAACAACGCTCACGGCGCTATTGAAGGCCGAATTATTTGCCAGGTCGGTCGCGACACTCCAACTTGTATCAGCGGCAACAATCTCGGTTGTCAGATTATTGCTTTTCAACGCAGACGCAAGATTCTCATACCAGGTGACATTATAGCCACGTTCGTTCCAGCCACCAATATAATCAATATGCAGGCCATGTACTGACTGGGCGTTCTTGATCCAGTTGATGATATAGGTAATGTTGTCCTGAGACCAGAAACCGCCATCGAACCAGCCTGGCGCACCCCATTCCAGGCCATAGAGTTTGATGTTGGGGTTACGTGCCTTCGCCTGCTCCATCAACCACCATTCATAACCACGATTATAATCTTGATCGGTGCGGCTACGCATGTGGCTGGCTTCTGATCCCTGAGTAGAATCTGTATCCCCACCGATTTCTACCTTCAGGATTTGTAAGCTCGCTCCATAGTTCGGTTTAAAAAGGTAATCGAGTACTTCGCTTTGCTGCGCAGCAGGATAGTCAAAGAGCAAACGTGAGGAACCTCCCCCTCCGCTCAGACCGCCAACGAAGTTAAAGGTGCGACCACTTCCCTTCCCATTTAGATCAATCGAGGTTGAAAGCATGGGGTTGGCGAAAACAGAGGTACCTCCAAGCGTAGCCAGGGCGACTGTACCAACAGAAAGCTCTAAAAATCGACGCCGATTAAGATAGCTCATGATGTTGTTCCTTACTTTCTTGTATTAGTATTGCACAACTTGCACAATCCCCCATTGCTGGCTGGTCGCACCAGATGATGTGGTCTCTACTATCGCAGCACCTGTCGCAGTAGAAGCCCCTTGCACATCCACGTACAGGCCATTGCGCTCATTTACCAGGTAGAAGTAGCCATGCCCGGCACTGACCAGCTTCCACCACTGATTGGTGCTGTTCGAATCTGTATACTGATCCAGTTGTGTACCAGATGTAGAGGTACTACCAGGACTATCAAGCACTTTGCCACTATGGCGATTGACCAGTTTATAAGAGCCATCACTGTTGAGAAGCTGTTCCCATTGCTGGCTGGTCGCCGCGGTCCAGTCGTTCTGTCCGGCTTTAGCATTATTGCTGGTGGAACTGCCCGAGATATCGAGCGTCAGGCCACTATTCAGATTAATAAACTGGTAGTAAGCGGTTCCTGCCGCGGGTAGAGTTAGAGAAACAGAGGTGTTCACTCCTGCCTGCAAGGACAGCACACGCGCAAACGATCCGAGTGGGGAAGAAGCAATCGAAGCACTACTGGTGATGCTGCTGATGCCAGGTCGGTTGATCAGGGTAATCTGCTGCGTAATAGCTGACTGAAGCGTCGCAGTCACGGTCCTATTGGTCAGATTCCAGCTCAAACTCACGACGGTGACGCGATTGCGTCCAACGACGCCAGTAATAGATCCCTGGGTAAGGGAACCGGGAAGAGCCGGGAGAAACTCGGTGATGCCCAACTGGGAACTACTGGCCGGCTGGGAATCAGCCAGCATCTCAATCATGACTGTGGGCAGGGTATGTGCCGAGTCCGCGTTGTAGGTATTGTAGTTGGGATAGTGCGACGTCATCAGGCTACGAAAGACGAATTTGTTGGCCAGGATATCAAGCAGGTGGGTCTCTACCTGTTGTCCATTTTTCAGACGTGCCCAGGAGAGTGCGCGATGCAGATAACCATGCGCGGCATAGCCATTGTTAATTCTGCGTGCAAGGGCCTGCGCTGCTGCGGCAGCCAGCGTGGGATTACTCTCAGGGGTAATTTCGTGCAAGGGCCAGACAGGATAGAGGTGACTGACATGGCGGTGGTTATAGTTGTCTCCAAGGCTCGGCCATACCCATTCAGCCAGCGCTCCGTCACTATTCACTCGATAGGGCGGAATTTTGGCCAGCAAGGCGGTCCAGCGTTCGACTCCCTTGCCTGAACCTTGCTCAACTCCCAGTGTATTTGCAACAGCAATTGCCGTTTGCAAAGCATGTTTGCCCGCCGCAATATCCTGTGTTGCGTTGATAGTGGCTTCGGCACCCTGGGAGTCAGGAGAGACGTTCTCGGGAGAAAACGAGGGGAAGAAGATGTAATTCCCTTTGGAATCGGTTTCCGTCAGAAAGTCCTCGTAGAAGTAGGCCAGTTGTTCAAGCCATGGCCAGAGCTGGTTCTGGAGAAACGAGGTATTTCCAGTGACCATATAATATTCGTAAAGTGGGTAGAGCAGCCAATCCGCTCCTCCGGTCCACATCTCACCCGGAAAACCGCCATAGAAATGGAACAGATATCCATCCATGCCATCAGTACGCGGAGGAGCAAGAATGCCACGCGTACCATAGATGTTCGTGGCATTGGTCTGCCAGTTTGCAATTTCATTGAGGATCAGGTTGATATACGCCTGCGTCATTTCGGATGTGTTTCCAATATTGGTGCCACCAATCTGCAAATTGATATTCGCATCGGTCGTGAAATCATCAGACCAGTTTGGTTCCCAGGAACCTCCCCAGATGCCCTGTAAGCGCGGGGGAAAGTAGCCACTGGAACTAATAAAATGGTAGCGACCGGCGTTAAACATCTGCTGGAGGAGAGCCGGGTTTGGTGCACCAGGATTACTGATCTGTTTATTGAGCAGATCGGTAGTATCCAATGCCAGGTCGCTGGACGAGGCATTGAAGTTGATTGTCATGCGATCATAGATGGCCTGATGAATGGCAACATGGCGACTGAGAAGTGTACTGTAGCTGGTAGAGAGCGTGACCACTTCCGCCTGTAACGGTTTGTTATTCCACTGTGTCGCATTAGCGTAGCGATCCAATTTGGTAAGCAAGAGCACCGAGGTTGCCTTTGTAATGGTCAGAGTCGTGCCACTGATGCTCTGAGAACCACCTGTACGGACAACCCAGGTTACGCCTTCGTAGCCACCCTGGGTGGGATCACTGGTGTATTGCCCGCGCAGATTTAAAAAGGTATGGTTGTTAGAGTCGGTCGAGACGGTGTTTGTGAAGACCATGCCTGATGGAAGATCGGGCAAGTTCTGGTTGAGCTGGATCGTGAAGGTCAGCGTACCTTGCGATGGAGCAGTGAATTCCTGCACGACCACGTCATCGGCGCGTGAGACAAAACTGGATCTGCTCCAGTTGCCCAGTCCATCGGACCACTGGACAGCAATCTCACCAGTTTCAAAATTTGTGGACCGTTTATATCCACTGATCGAGCCGCCGGAGGTTGTATCTAACAACATCTCATAGCCGGGATGAAAGGGTTGTGTCCAATGTAGGTCCCATCCATTAGGAAAGGTGCTCTGTGCATTCTGATAGCTACCAGCCAGTAATTCGCTGCGTACTTCTGGCAGAAGGTTATTGATGACGGGCGGGTGCAGATTCAGACTTCCATTGGGCTGTTCAAACTTGTGGTCGTTGAAAATGATTGTTTCATTGAGCGCATTCCCATACACCATAATGGCATACTCGCCATTGCCACTGAGAAACGCATCCTGCCAGTTTGTAGCTGCTGCAGAGTCAAAGATCCCACGCGTAAGAGTGGCAGCAAAAGCGGAGGGAATATCATTGGAGAGGATAGTTTCTGCTACCGTTCCAAAGGTAGCAAGCGCGGATGCGCTTGCTAGAAGTTCTAGAAACTCTCGGCGGTTTATTTCATGATCCATACAATCAAATCCTTTCGTTGTTCGGACTCTTACTTCCTCCAGGGTTTTTCCTACATGTTTCCGCTCTTAACCTGCGACAACAGTCCACTGCTGGTTTGTTCCACCATTGCTCGCATACTGATCAACGGTTGCCCCGGCGGTCTTGGATTTTTGATAGACATCCAGCACAAGACCACTATACACATTGGCGATGGTATAGTATCCAGCGTTCAAGGTAAACGTCCATTCCTGGTTGGTACCACCATTCGAGGCCCATTGCCCAACTGGTGAACCGTTCGCGGTAGCTTTATTCAAATCGTCAAGGACCTGGCCACTATTAACGTTCACAATCTTATACGAGCCAGTACCCTGAGCAACCAGGTTCCAGAGCTGGTTCTTCGCGCCTGTATAGGTATTTTGATCGATGGTTGCACCTTCCGTCGTGGAACTCCCCGGGATCTCCAGAGCCAGGCCGCTATTGCGATTGACTATTTTGTAGTTCGTGGTCGGATTAAAGCCGCCACTACCACTCCCGGCTGAGATGACAGAAATGTTATCAAATTGTGAGTTGATCCACTTGCTGGAAAGCAGAGCAATCTGCCCACCTGTGTAGGTTGAATTAGTCACAGTGGCCACACTCTTTCCATCGATAAATGCCTGAATTGTCCCATTATTTAGGAGCAAGGAGAGGGTATGCCAGGTATTCAGACCAATCGTCGTAGTGCCAGAGGCCAGCGTCGTATCCACAATAGTATTGCTTGAACTGGAGCCTTCTGAGAAGAGTGTCCAGGCCCCTGTATTGGTCACACGCAGATGATAGCCTTCGGCTGCCCCGCCTAACCTGATCTGGCTGGTTAGATTCCCAATCAACTCGGCGTAGCCAGCCTGCTCCAGCAAGACATCTACACTGGCCTGATAGTTGCTCCAATTCGGGTCACCGATGACGGTAATCGGCGGAGTTGGGGAACCACTGTGCCAGGTAATGGGCGGGGTTGTAATCACCTGCCGGTAAACTATGCCACTTCTCCCGCCTCCGGCACTCGCTGTTTCAAAGGCACCCGCGAGATCGGAACAATAGTGGGCCAGCTTGCCAGTGGCATAGCTCTCGAAGTTTTCCTTGTAGGGCAAAGCCAGGGGTGCCGCAGCAGGCGACGTGTACGTACCTTTGGCCTGGCCAGTGGTCGTGGTCAAGCTATAGATATACCCCGGTTGCAACGTCAGTGAGAACTTTCCACTCGCAGGAGTAATATTCTGTTGATGCACAAAATAGTCACTCTGATTACTCGAATTGAAGTTCGTTGCCCAGACATGGACGGTCCCGGTGGCAAGTCCGCCAGAGATGCTAAAGCTGGCGGTCTGGGCGCTGGACGCGTTAGTCGTCTCAATAATCACACTGTAATCAGTATTATTGGTTGATTTCAATGTAATGTAGCTGCCATTGGAGGAACTGCCCCCCAGATAGCCACAGGCACTGCTCAAAAATTGCCAGCCCGGCTGGGTGAACTGTCCATAATGAGCCATGGCCCAGATGCTCAGGCCCACCTGGTACGAACCGGACCAGGGTTGCTCCGCCAGCATCAGCCCCTCACCCGCGAAAGGCAGCGTCGAATACCATGCAGCGATCAAGGTCCAGTTGATATTGGCAACCATGCTGCCCACGATGTAATCGCGGTTGACACTCCGCGCGATGGCTGACGCGCCATCATTATATTGTTTTGAGCCATTTTCGCTGGCCCAGAGGGGCTTGCCCGTGCTGATGGCATCGGCAGTAGAGCCATAGCCAGCAGGATAGTGGCAGCCCAGAATATCGACGGCTGCGGCAAAGTTTGAGTCAGCCACCACATCGGTGGCCACGGCAAAGGTTGCCTCATCCGAGGCAACAAGCTGGGTGGTCAGGTTATTGCTTTTCAGTGCGGCCTTGAGATCTTCATACCAGGTTTTGTTATAACCGCTTTCATTCCAGCCACCGAGATAGTCGATATGCAGACCATGGACCGACTCGGCATTGGTAATCCAGTTTATTAAATAGGTAATGTTATCGTGGGACCAGAATGGGTGGGAGGCATCGATATCCGAACTCGCTTCAAACCAGCCAGGTGCGCCCCATTCCAGACCGTAGAGCTTGATATTGGAGTTGCGGCTTTTCGCCTGACCCATTAACCACCATTCGTAGCCACGATTGTAATTCTGGTCGGTGCGGCTGCGCATATGGCTGGCTTCAGCTCCATTGGTCGAGTTCGTATCACCACCGATCTCGCATTTTAAAATATGGAGGCTGGCTCCAAAGTTGGGCTTGAAGAGGTAATCGAGAATCTCACTCTGTTGCTGAGTCGGATAATCGAAAAGGAGCCGCGAGGTTCCACCTCCACCGCTCAAGCCACCGACGCCCATAAAAGTATGTCCGGAACTCGTTCCGTTCAAATCAATACTGGTAGTAGTTGCGGCATCCGCAAAAAGCGGAGTGCTGCCAAATACTCCCGCTGCAAGCGCAGCGCCTGCTGAAGTCTTTAAAAATCGTCTTCGATTAAAACGTCTTTTGTGCATAGCAGGTAAGCTCTCCTTTGTGTTGCACCAGTTCATTGTGCTTTCAGACAGTGTCGTAGAGGGCGAGATTGCCATATGAGGGCGCTGGTTTTCACTACTAGCTGGCGAAGGGTCGAAAATGCAGGGCGTTGCCGAAGTGGCTCACAATCTCTGAAGGAATGGAGCAGATGTCTCGATAGATTCTGGACGCGCGATGAGTGCCACGATCCCTGCTGACACTTCCAGAAAGAGACGATTAATGTGTCTGCGCATGATTCCGTTTACTCCTTTGTGGTGCTGTTCGCAAAGTTTGATGACGGGGCAGTCATTCAACTTTATGAATCTCACACACCATCGACATAGAAAGCTTTCGAAGTATTTTGTTAGATAAAAACAGCAAATCCGTTTGCTATTTCATGAAAACGCTTTCGGTTCTAACTACTAAACATAAGAGTACCCAAAGAAAAAAGCTTTGTCAAGAGGGAACGTATTTGAATCAAAAAGAAGAAGAATTCCCGTCTATACGAGAATATACGACAGAATGACTTACATATAAGATGCAAAATAGCTTTTTAGCGACTCTTTGGGAAGTCATGCCCCTGGCACATATTTTTAGCGGCTTCGTCTTTTGAGCAAGGGCTGTATGAAAACGTTCTCTCAAATAGCGTTGACTGAGGTTTTTTGCAAACCAGGGGAGCGCGTTGCAACCAGCTTCCCAAAGAGAGATTTCTGGCAAAATAGCATAAAGATAAACAAGCTATTATGAAGGAGGCGGCATTGTCATACAATAGGCCTCTGAGTTCTGGCAGAACCTGCTTTCTCTATCTGGTGGGCTATAGCGCCAAAAGAGCGCCACAGCCCACCAGGCTATTCAACCATTGGTTATGACGTTTTGACCATCGAGAGGCCGCCGACGAGAGCGTTATTCTTGGATGCCGTGAAGTCCAGGACAAGCGTCCCGGATGTGATGGTAAGTGGAAAATTGAGTTGCAGGGCGGCATCCTTGCCAACCCGGCGATAGATGTCAAGATTGCTGAGTATAGTGGTGCCATTGGCGCTGATGCTAAAA
>DAOTTL010000651.1:0-2832 GCA_034438135.1 Ktedonobacteraceae bacterium
GTTGCCCGCAGGGTCGCTGAAGAGAGCATAGACCTCGTGTTCGTCCGGGTTGATAGGCTGGACGATCTGACCACCGAGAGCAACAATAGTCTCGATGGTTGCTGCGGCATTTGCGACCATGATAGATACAATCAGACCTGTATTGTGTGCTGGTTTGCGCCCGGGTACCCACGTGCCGCTTACTTGAGAGACCGTGTCGTCGAATGAGATTGAGCCGTCATCTCTTTGCCTGATGTGCCAGCCGAAAGCCTGCCGGTAGAACTGAGCTGACGCTGAGACGTCGATTGCAGGGATTTCGATATAACAAATTTTGCCGGTTCTGTAATTGGGAGTCTGCGCTGATGTGGTCATTTCTCTTCTCCTCTTTCTTTGGTAAAGTATCAGGAAGGTTCATTGAGCCATCAGATGCTTTCTTTGATTTCGAACATTTATTCTTATTCTCTTCTATTATTGCCGATACACCAGCTGAAGTCAAGCTTTTGACCCTGATTATTCGCTTCTTCTCTTCTAGCTGTCAAGACGCCTGCCAGATCTGAGCGGTGGTATCAGTGCTGCCCGAAACAATGCGTTTATCATCAGCGGACCATTGAGCATCGAAGACTGGGGCGCTATGTCCACGATACGTAAAGATATGCTGACCATTTGCACCGTCCCAGATCTGGGCGGTGGCATCGTGAGAGCCGGAGACGATGCGCGAACTGGCGTGTGCCCAGTCAACTGTGCGCAAAGCTGCTGTGTGGCCCCGATATGTTTGCAATGTTTTTCCGGTCTGGGGATTCCAGACCTGGACTGTCAGATCTTCGCTGGCTGTCGCAATACCATAGTTCTGTGTTGACCAACTCACCGAGCGGACCGTTGCTGTATGGCCTGTATACACCTGGAGCGTCGTGCCGCTCATAGCCTCCCAGACTCTCGCTGTCGTATCCATGCTTGTTGAAACAATCGATTGTCCATCAGGCGACCAGTCAGCGGACCACACAACGTTGGTATGCTGGCTATAAAGGGTGATGACATTTCCGCTTATCACCTCCCACACTCGAACCGTCTTATCTGCACTGGCAGTCACGATATATTGATCGTCGGGCGACCATTCAACGGTATAAACCGCGCCAGTGTGACCAGTGTAGATAGAGATGAGCGTGCCGTTTTGAGCGTCTCGTATCTGCACAGTATGGTCTTCGCCTGCGGACGCGAGCCGGGTTTTGCCATGAGATGCTTTGACATCATTGATTGGACCGTTTTGTCGATACGAAAAATACCGCTGATTTGTGTAGGCTCCCCAATCCTGAACTGTCTGATCATCACTTGCCGAGGCAATGCGCTGACCGTCGGACGAGGCCCAGGTAACACCATAGATATAGAGTGTATGTCCACGATAAACATTCAGTGTAGTTCCAATAGAGGACTGTATTGTTGGAGATCCGGCGGTAGATGGAGTTGTTGGCTTTGGCTTTGAGACAGTCGGGGGCGTTAACCCCATAGGAGATGGCGAACTATGTTGATGAGTGAGGAAAAACCAGGTGAGTCCACCGCCCAATACAGCCGATGCACCAATAGCACCTAGCAAAACCATGGCTGCGCGGCGCGAAGTCCCTACTTTTCCTGACTGCATTGTGCTCGGAATTCCCTCCGAGTGACCGACAATATTGCGCGGCGTTTCAAGTGAGCGTTGTGGTGGAATGTGCTCCTTTCTATGAGGCGTTGCCAGAACAGTAGGTGTAACAACAGGTTGCGATTGCAAAGATACAGGGCCAGGAGTGTGGTTTGAGAGAAGCGTTGGCATCATCTCCTGATTCATCTGCGTAATAGCTCGCTCCAGGGCAGTCGCGAAAGCTTGTACATTCAAGAATCTCTGCTGAGGCTCTTTATGCAGAGCCGTCAGTATAACTCTTTCAAGATCTGGCGAGAGATCTGGCAATTTACTGCGCAGTGGTGGCGGTGTAGCTACCGCTTGCTGAACCGCGATTTCGGTAAACGAACCCCGGAATGGGCGCTCACCTGTGATCCACTCATAAGCAATCACTCCCAGAGCATATTGATCGCTCGCCTGTCCTGGTTTTCCCTGAATCTGTTCAGGAGCCATATACGCGACCGTACCAACCACATTGGCAGTGACCTGGGAGCGCGAAGTCTGGGAGACGAGTGCGATGCCAAAATCGCTGAGTAGAGCCTCACGTGAGCGACCCAAAAGAATATTCTCTGGTTTGATATCCCGGTGAATGATTCTCTGCGTATGCGCGTATTGTAATGCCTGAGCGGTTTGAGAGATATATTGCAGGACTGCCGTGAGAGGGAGGCGTGTTCCCTGTGGATATAGCTGGCGTAATGTGCCATTTGGAGCATAGGACATGACCAGATACGGCGTTTTCTCTACCAGACCAAAATCCAGCACCCGAATAATATAAGGATGCTCCAGACGAGCAATAATGCGTGCCTCTGCCCGAAATTGCTCCATATCCTCCTGAGAAAGTCGTGTAGAAAGAATCTTTATGGCGGCCTGGGTGCCAAGATGCAGATGCTCCCCCAGATAGACCTGAGCAAATCCTCCTTCCCCCAGGAGACGTAAGATCCGATAGTTTCCCACCTGCTGACCAAAACGATCCATCATGCCCTGATTTCCCTTCCTTTCCATCGTCGCAGCAGACCCAGCGTCCAGCCCAATACTACGATTCCTTTGCTCAGAGGAATGGGCGGCGGTTGATATCAGGCTCCAGTATGTGAGACGATGGTTTCTATCCACAGTTCTTTTATATTCTTGTTCTTGCCTTAACTATTATACTTTGTTTTGTATACTTTTTACGTCCATTAGCGACGCATTTATTTTTAAAGTTC
>DAOTTL010000652.1:0-7395 GCA_034438135.1 Ktedonobacteraceae bacterium
GTTACATCTATTCCAGACGAGATCAACTTCTGACCAGCCATAAACTGTGCCATTTCTTGCCAGGTGGTAAGGTCATTATAGCCAGTTGGGTGCTGGTCTTTGGTCTTCCAGGCAGGAATAGTTGCGAGCAGCTCAGCCTGGGCCTTAGAGACATCCATCCCTGGCACGTAGCTCTTACTGATCTGAACCGCACCAGTGGGATCAGCAATAACATCGTTCAGTCCCTTTATCGTTGCCTGAACGAAAGCCCGTACAATCGCAGGTTTGCTCGCCAGGGTACTCTCGGTCGTAATGATGCCATTGGAAACCATTGGCTGGTAGTCTGAAACGTCAAAGGTCTGAACATTGATGCCCAGACGGCGTAGTTGCAGCGGCTCGTTATCTGTATAGCCAACCACCGCATCGACACGTTTCTGTTGCAGGGCTGCAACCTGGGTGAAACCAATGGACTGTAGCTTCACATCGCTGGCAGTCAGATGTACTCCATGCAGGAGTGCCAGTAGTCCAACATAGGTTGAACCGTAGAGACCCGGCAGGCCAATAGTATGACCTTTGATATCAGCCAGGGTCTTAATGGACGATTTTGCCGGGACGATGATACACACAGGATAACTCTGGTAGATTGTCGAGACATCGACAACTGGTAGGTTCTTGCTACGTGCCACTAATGTATCATCTCCGCCAGCAAACACAAAGGTATCGCGGCCAGATATCATCTCACCCATCAGGTCGGTCACAATCCCATGATTGAGCGTCACATTTAAACCGGCGGCCTTATAATAACCCTTGCTTACCGCGACATAAAACGGGGCAAACTGGACATCCGGGATATACCCCAGGCCAATGCTAACATTGGTCAAAGGCGTGCCGCTGCTGCCACTGTTAGTAGTAGTAGTAGTAGTAGAGCTATCGCAGGAGGTCAGGACTATGCTTACCAGCATAGCCAGGGAAAGAAAGGCCAGTGAAAAAGACGCACAACGACGCTTCTGCATCTATAGATCTCCGTTCAAAGCAAGTTTTTTTATGCGCTAACAGGACTTACTCACAAGTATGGTTAGCCGTAGAGGGCCTCTGACAAAAGGGTCGCTCCCCGCGCAATACCGTAGAAGAGCGCGGCCAGTCCTGCCAGGATAATAACCGTGGCAAACATGAGTGGAAGATTGTACTGGCTCTTAGCAATCATCACTAACGCACCTAATCCCTGATCGCTGTTATTGACAAACTCACCCACCAATGCTCCGGTGACTGACAGGGTCAGGCCAGCACGAATAGAGGCCATAATCGCTGGCAGCGCCAGGGGAAGCTCAATGTGCGTAAGCATTGGTCGGAACGAGGCCCCTTCTACACGTGCAGCCTCTATCAAGTTACGGTCAATGGTCTGAAAACCCAGCGCGGTCGTAATAACCATGGGAAAAAGCACAACCAGCATACAGACAATAATAAGGGGAGCCATCCCATAACCGATCCATATAATCAGGAAGGGAGCGATGATAATGGCTGGAATGGCCTGTCCTGCCGCAAGATAGGGCTGAACAGTTGCCGAAAAAACCGGCCATTTGGCCAGTCCATAGCCAATGGGCAGGCTGAAGACAATGGCCAGGAGAAAACCACCCAGACTTTCTTGAATGGTTACCCAGGCATTACTCAGAAACAGACCCGAACTCAGGCCGCTCGATAAAGCGTCCCCGACACTTGCTATGTCTGGCAAGTCATAACTGGGAACTACTCCACTGCTCGTCCCAAACAACCAACCCAGTAGCAGCAGCAGCCCAAGCAGAGTTGGAGGCAAAATGGTGAGCAGACGCGTCCCTCTCCGCGAAGGTGAACGCGGACGTGATGCGGAGGATGAGGCATCGACCAGTCTCTTACGCCTGGCCTCTTCTCTCCTCCCGTGAAAAACTGATACGCTCATTGACATCCCTCGGTCAAAGCTATTGCGATGGCCCACTCAAAGCAGGAAAGCAGGAGAAAACCATCGACTAAATTGATCGGGGAGGCTTGTGAGGGAGATACAAAGAGGCTCATACGGATATATCCATACGCAAGGTGCGCCGAAAAAGCTACCTGCGCGTGTTAAGCTGAAGGTAACTATCCGTATTTCTACCAAACCTTCTCCCATCCGGACTCTAACCGTCGGCCTCGGCTTCACACCGAATCTGTCATGTACCAAAGAACTATGCTCTGATATAGACTTGCGGGCTCGACGCATAGACTCTTCTATTACGCCATACCGCCGGTCGGGAATTACACCCTGCCCCGAAGGTCTCTATGCTCAAGTATGTCATATCCCTCTCAAAATTGCAAGAAGTTGCTCTGCAAAGCAGAGCCATTTCATGCTTATGAGTCCTCCCTCATTTGGCAAATGAGCAAACGCGCTTGCTGGCGGCTGCGCCGCCAGCATTTCAGGGAGAAATGGATGAGGTTACACGCAGCTTCGCTGCATGTAAACTCATCCATTTCTCCCTTTTATAGGGGGAGGGGCGGCTTTCTTACAAGTAGAGGTTTCTTCTCGCTTTTCCCTCTGTCGCCTCTGGCGACAGAGGACAACAAGAGCAACTGGTGTGGAGTGTGGCGCATTCGCGCCACACTCCACACCAGTTGCTCTTGTTTACATGGGGTGGGGTGGCCTGCCAGGACGACGCAGCAGATCGGCAAGCAACCTCTACGTGTAAGGGGGCAGCTTTGCAAGCCGCGGGAAAGTGAGAGATGACTCATATCCCTTACAGGACGTTAAAGGCATTGCATCCCCTGTGTGCTATACTGATCCCGTTGATGCCAACGGCGGCGACGTGGAAGTATGCGAACAACGTTAACTGGAGGACAGATGCAAATTGATAAATCAGCGCAGGCCATACATGATGGCATGCACTACTATGATTCAGTGCTCTCATTGATGGGCAATACTCCGCTTGTACGACTGAACAACATCGCCAGAGATGTTCCCCCTTTAGTGCTGGCAAAAATGGAGATGTTCAATCCTGGTGGAAGCGTCAAGGACCGTATTGGACTCGCCCTGATTGAACGTTGCGAGAAATCAGGTCTATTACGCCCTGGTGGAACGATTATCGAGCCAACCAGCGGGAATACTGGTCATGGTCTGGCCATGGCTGCCGTGTTGAAGGGCTATCACTGTATTTTTGTCATGACCGACAAGGTTAGCGAGGAGAAACGGAGCCTCCTACGTGCCTATGGTGCTGAGGTGGTAATCTGTCCCAGCAACGTTTCTCATGACTCTCCTGAACATTATAAAAATGTCGCTCATCGACTCGCCCATGAGATCCCTGGTGGCTGCTGCCCCGACCAGTACTCAAATGCTGCGAATCCCGAGACTCATTATCGGACGACCGGACCTGAGATCTGGCGTGATACTGCCGGACGCGTTACAGCTTTTGTGGCAGGCATCGGTACCGGAGGTACGATTTCAGGAACTGGTCGCTATCTGAAGGAACAGAATCCTGCGATCAAAATTATCGGAGCTGATCCGCCAGGCTCAGTCTATTCCGGCGACACCCCGGGTCCCTACAAGGTTGAGGGGATTGGCATGGAACTCTTTCCAGAGAACTATGATCCTGACATTGTTGATGAGTTCGTCCGAGTCGATGATCGAACCTCGTTCAGTATGGCCCGTCGTCTGGTTCGAGAAGAGGGTATCCTGACTGGTGGGTCAGCCGGGACCGCCCTGGCTGCCGCACTTCAATACTCGCGCCGTCTGACCCCTCAGGACGTTGTGGTCGTTCTGTTACCTGACACGGGACGTGGCTATCTCAGCAAACAGTTTAACGATACCTGGATGCGCGAGAATAATATGCTGGTTATGGGCGAGAATGAGCAGCCCACACTACAGGATGTCCTGACCTATCGCCGTACCCACTCGGGAACGATGCCCCTGGTTGTCAGCGTGGCTCCTGAGGACTCGGTGGCCGATTCGCTTGGACTGTTGCGCCGCTACGGTATCAGTCAGATGCCAGTCCTGGTCAGCGGCCAGATGGTGGGCAGTCTGACCGAGAATATCCTCTTACGCTACCTGGCAAGTGGCGAATCGCTC
This sequence comes from Ktedonobacteraceae bacterium, assembly GCA_034438135.1. Classification (GTDB taxonomy): domain Bacteria; phylum Chloroflexota; class Ktedonobacteria; order Ktedonobacterales; family Ktedonobacteraceae; genus Paraktedonobacter. The sequence goes on from DAOTTL010000652.1 coordinate 4,046, forward strand.
TCACGTACAACGGTCGGTGATCTGGCAGGTCAACCTTTTAGTGTGATACCCGCCGATGCCCCGGCTCAGGAGGCATACACGCTGTTCAGCGCGGGTCATACTGCGGTCGCGGTGGAGAAGGATGGCTCACTGGAAGGTATTGTAACGAAAAGCGATCTACTAGAGTTCTGGGCATACAACCGCGTCAATTCGTAACAACTGCCAGCTTCGAGAACCTTATGAAGAAAAGAGCAACCCCTGGGAGTTGAGGAAAGGACGGGTTTTTCGTGTGGCAAGCCCATCCTTTCCTTAACTCTCAGGTTATTACACAACTTTCCAGGTGAAAACTTCTTTTCCTGTTTTTGTTCGTTTTACAGAAGCAAGTAAAAGAGAAATAAATAGTCCTATACATGTATAATGTTGTTTGCATAATGCCGCCCGTCTGTTATAATAGGCAGGCTCTGGAAAGTCAGAGCAAGTGTTTTGAAAAATGTGAAGAGGTAAGCTCAGAATGAAGAATCTTTCCTATGTGGTTGCTCTAGTCGGACTGGTTGCGCTCCTTGGCGGTGTTTACGAGGATTTCATCCATCACGGTCATCATCAAACCCTTGGTCTTATCGCACTAATCATCGGCGTCGTTCTGATCATCGCTGGTCTTGTTGGCGCTTTCGTGATCAAACCCAAAGCAGTCCAGACTGTCTAACTGTACTTCAATTAGCAAATCAGCTCTTCTCTACTATGGAGGAGAGCTGATTTGTATTTATGGGTAAGCAAGGTCATGATACTGGCCTGATCGACATCAGGCCGGTTTCCGCTCTCTATTCTCTATACATACAATTCATCTGCACTTGACATTTCGCAAACTTCATGATACTATGTCAATGGATCACGTTTATACTACACATATGCATACCTATATGAAAGGGAGGCACGTTATGCAACACCAGCACAATCCTCATGTCAGATACACCGTATCAACAAGACCATCCTCCCAGAGCAGGAACAGGGCATAATGGAGCGGGTTCTCTACGAGGCCTTTGAGCACACTGCCGACATTGGTTTACACGCCTACGGGCGCACACTACCTGAACTCTTCATCAACGCTGCGGCTGGCATGGAAAGTTTGATGGTCGCTCCTGAACAGCTAGAGGAGCGGCTCAATGTCGAGGTCAGCGCTGAGGGACATGATCTGATTTCGCTGCTCATCTCCTGGCTCAACGAACTGATCTTCCTTTTTGATACAGAGTATCTCCTGCTCAAGACGTTCGCAATCACCAGTTTTACAGAGACCCATCTGCGAGCCGTCGTGACCGGCGAGCCGTATGATGCGACACGACACGATCTGAGCAGTGCTATCAAAGCGGTGACCTGGCATGAAGCTGAGATAAAAGCTGAGGCCGAGGGCTACAAGGCGCGTATCATCTTCGATATCTAACGCTATCGGATGCGCCTTGCTCAGGGGTGCATTCGAGATCATCACGACAGTTCTCTCCTGCTCCCCTCCTCTATCCAAAGCTATAAAAGCCCTTACCCTTCTTTGGCTCCATGCGTGAGAATATATCTATAACAACATAGAGTATGAAGCTTTATGTGGGAGAAAAACATGGGCAACTCAAAAGAGAAAATTCCCCTTGAACGTATCGATCCCTTTCGTTGGCGGATCCCGACCAGCTACAATCCCGAGATGCGTGTCCCAGGTTTGATCTACGCCGACGATGAGTTGATGCAGCAGATCATCCAGGATAATGCCTTGCAGCAGGTGGTCAACGTGGCAAGTCTACCCGGAATTCTTGGACATTCCCTGGCTATGCCCGATATTCACTGGGGATATGGCTTCCCGGTTGGTGGTGTTGCGGCAACCGATGCGGAAACTGGTGTGATCTCGCCCGGCGGAATCGGGTTTGATATCAACTGCGGCGTGCGTTTGCTTACAACCGGATTGGTACTCGATCAGGTACGTGGACAGGCAGAGAAACTGGCCGACGCGCTTTTTACGACCCTGCCTTCGGGTGTTGGAGGAGATGGGATGCGCGAACTCAATGAGGGCGAGATGCGCGAGGTGATGACACGTGGCTCGGCCTGGGCCATTGAGCAAGGCTACGGACGAGAGGAGGATTTAGAACTCACCGAGGATAATGGTTGTCTGGCGGGGGCGCGTCCTGAAGCAGTCAGTGAACGCGCCATAAAACGTGGTATGCATCAACTTGGGAGCCTGGGATCGGGCAACCATTTTGCCGAAGTACAATACGTAGAGCATATCTACGATCAGGACGTGGCAAAAGTCCTGGGCATTGCGCAAAAGGGACAGATTGTTACAACTATCCATTGTGGCTCAAGAGGTTTTGGCCATCAGATAGCGGAGGAGTATATTAAACTAGCAGAGTCAAAACAGGCCGAATACGGCTTCAAGGTCGGAGATCGACAGCTCGCCTCACTGCCCTTGCAGTCAGAGGAGGGCCAGGCTTACCTGGGAGCTATGGCCTGCGGAGCTAATTTTGCCTGGGCCAATCGTCAACTACTCATGCACGGCGTCCGTCAGGCCTTTGCCAGTGTTTTTGGACGAAAAGCACGTGCAAAAGAGATGCCATTGGTCTATGATGTGTGCCATAATATAGCTAAAATAGAGGAGTATGAGATAGATGGACAAAAACATAGAGTATGTGTTCACCGTAAAGGTGCCACGCGTGCGTTCCCTCCGCAGCATCCCGCACTGCCAGAAAAATACCATGCGACGGGTCAACCAGTCCTTGTCCCAGGCGATATGGGCCGCTACTCCTTCGTCATGGTGGGTGCCCCCGGCTCGATGGAACAGAGCTTCGGCTCTTGCTGCCATGGAGCTGGACGGCGACAAAGCCGAACGACAGCGAAAAAATCCCTGAGTCCGAAGGACTTACTCGATCAGTTAGATGCTCGTGGCATCACTGTTCGCGTGCACAGCAAAAACTTGTTGACTGAAGAGGCACCTCAGGCCTATAAAGATGCTGGGACACCTGTTAAATTCGCGTTCTCCATGTTCCATGATGCAACTGCCGAATCCGGCGAGGTTAGCATCCGGGTGCATGAGTTTTCCATTGCCGGGCAACCGGCAGGGAAAAGAAGGGATTTGACAGATGCAACCCACTCTCTCAACACAGAACGCAAACAAAGCTCACTGGAAAGACGCCGCGCTGGCGAAAGCGGAAGTTATCACGGACACCTGGGAAGTCGCCAAGGCTTACGCGGGCCGGGCCGCCGAATGGGTATTGTTCCTATGCATGGTCATTAACATCATTGAGATGTTACCGGGAATCAGCATTGCGCCCTGGATATTGAACCTGGTGCTAGGCATCCAGGTCGCGATGCTGGATATCGGAGGCATGAGCCTTGCCACG
>DAOTTL010000653.1:0-7383 GCA_034438135.1 Ktedonobacteraceae bacterium
AAACCCTGAGAGAGGACCGGGTTTCTCAAAAGTCACTGCACAGCAGTGGCCAGAACCCTCCCCCGGGGAACAAGATGGATGGAGGCAGCGCGGTCGCGCTGCCTCCATCCATCTAAAAGGGTGGGTGGGCGGGGAGAAACGCGCCTCTTGAGAGACCTTGAGAGGGGAAAAGAAAGATTTGACAATCCTGGCCGAAAGGTGTAGAATAGTGATGTTCCGTTGACAAATAAAAACTCGATGGAGCAGACCGGTTTTCTTCCAGTTCTGCCGGTCGGTGCAATCGGGTCCTACGCGGCAGATGTTTGCTAACCCTGTCAGGTCCGTGATGGAAGCAGCAGTACGTAGACCTCTCTGGGTGCCGTGGGGTAGCCTGATTGCGCTGACCGGTAGAACCGGGCGAGATCCGGTCTTTCATGTCCTTCATTTTTTTTATGACCCTCCGGCGGGGACTTGTGGCCCGGCATAAAACTGGCAGGCGGAGTCGTGTTATGGCCTCACAATCTCTCTACCGCAAATGGCGCTCTCAGAACTTCGATGATCTCGTTGGGCAAGAACCCATTACTCGTACGCTCAAGAATGCGCTGAAAAGCGATAATCTGAGCCACGCCTATCTTTTCACCGGACCTCGCGGTACCGGGAAAACAAGCACTGCCCGTCTCCTGGCAAAAACCGTCAATTGTCCCAACGCGAAAGATGGCGAACCCTGCAACGAGTGTCAGCAGTGTCGCGAAATCACCGCAGGTAATTCGTTTAACGTCATCGAGATTGATGCAGCTTCCAATCGTGGCATCGATAGCATTCGCGAATTACGCGAGAAGGTCATGGTTCCACCCTCAACCGGGAAATATAAGATCTATATTCTCGACGAAGCTCATATGCTCACCACCGAAGCATTTAACGCACTCCTAAAAACCCTGGAGGAACCACCAGACTATGCGATCTTTGTCATGGCCACAACCGATGTACAGAAGATGCTGCCCACGGTTCTTTCGCGCTGCCAACGCTTCGACTTCAAACGCATCTCAACCCGCCAGATCGTTCAGCATGTACTGTTCGTCGCGAGGGAGGAGAAAGTAGAGATAGAGCGCAGTGCAGCCGAACTGATCGCACGAGCCGCAACCGGCGGAATGCGTGATGCCCTGAGCTTGCTAGATCAGGCTATCGCTTATGCAGGTGAGACCATCTCTCTGGCACAGGTACAGTCCATGCTCGGTGTGGCAGATCCTCGCGCTATCTCACGACTCCTTACGCATATCGCTAATCAGGATAATCCCGCCTTACTCTATGAGATTCATGGACTTTCAGAGGCCGGAGCAGATCTCCGCCAGGTAAACGCTCAGATCGTTGAGTACTGGCGTGCACTGATGCTGGCTAGAGCCGGAGCAGATGTAGCCACAATCCTGGATCTAACCGAGGATGAGGTTCAAGAGGTAAAACAACTGATGTCCGCGTTTACTTTGGAGGAACTGACCATTTATGCCCGCATTTTCGCACAGAACGAACTGGTGCAGAAAAATCAGGGCACGCCTCAGTTAGGACTGGAACTGGCTGCGCTCGAATGTAGTGAACATCGACAGCGAGCACAGAGCACCCAGCCTGCACTTCAACCAACCGTCCATAAACCAGTACATATCACAGAGCCGGTTCGCACACCTGCCCCTCAGGTGACACAGCCTCGTGCGTTCTCCGCACCTACTCCTGCGCCCGCTCCCACACCAGCAACGACCTCCATCCCCCTGACAACGCAGCAGACCGCAAAGCCTGAAATCCATGTTCCGCAAGCAGAGCAAATGGTCACGCCCCCTCAGACAAACACATCCACTAGATCTAGTGAAGAGCCAATCTTGAGTCTGCGTCAGGTGAGTGCAGCCTGGGAAAGTGTCAAAAAACGTACAAAACAGAAAAGCAACCTGCTGGGTACTTATATTGGTCTATGCGACGTCGTAGGAGTTGAAAGGGATGGAGACCAGACCATCATCATCGTACGTGCAGCAAAACCAGCACACTTAAAATTCATTCGCGAAGAGGAACGTCCAAAAGAGGTGGAGTGGGCGCTTTCAACAGAATTTAACATCCCCTGTAAGTTCCGTATTCTCCCTCCCGATCAGCCCTATGTTGCTCCCGATACACACACACCTGATCATTCCAGAGGGACCATGGGACAGAGTCACTCCACTCAACAGACGTATCGAACGGAGGAAATGCCCTCCTCTCTGCCAAAGCAGACACACAATTCCAATGAAATCCGGTATCCAACCGATGAAATTCGGCATTCTACCGAGCAGGATCCAGAGATCAGCTATAGACATCAGGTGGAACCACTTGCCAGGAAACAGAGAGTAGAAGAGAATAAGAAAGTAGTTTTGTCACCAGAGGAACTGGAACATAAAGTTGAGCAAGATCCCGTAGTGAAAGAAGCCTTGAAGACATTCAGGGCAACCATTGCAGATATTCAACCCAAGTAAGGAGATATGTTCTATGAACATGCGCGAAATCCAAAAGATGCAGCAAAAACTCGTCAAGATGCAAGAAGAGCTGGAAAACACCCAGTTCACCGGCACCTCAGGAGGTGGAGCAGTGACCATCACCATGAGTGGCAAATTTGAAATCGCTGCCATCAAAATCGATCCTGAAGCGTTTAACGCCGAAGATATCGAAGAGTTAGAGGTCATGATTATTGCAGCAGCCAGAGATGCCCAGGGCAAGGTCAATGAGGCACAGTCCCGCCTGGCCACAAATGTCACTGGCGGCATGAAAATCCCAGGACTATTCTAGGCATCCTGGTAACCTCACCTGAAAAAGGAAAACCTTGGAGATGATATGAGCGAGCTTGCACCGCCTGTAGCAGCCCTGATCGAAGAATTTTCAAAACTGCCAGGAGTAGGAGTGAAAACGGCCCAGCGCCTCACCTTTTATATCCTGCGCAGCCCCTCCGACCAGGCACGTCGTCTGGCCGAGGCGATTATGCGCGTCAAAGAGAGTATTATCTACTGCTCACGCTGCTTTAATATCACCGAAGCCGATCCATGCCTTATTTGCAGCAATACCAATCGAGACCAGGAAATCATCTGCGTCGTTGAAGAACCGCTGGATGTCCTGGCCCTGGAGAAAACCGGAGCGTATAAAGGCCTGTATCATGTACTCCATGGAGCACTCTCGCCGGTTGAAGGTATCGGCCCCAAAGATCTACGCATTGAAGAGCTCCTCAAACGCATGCGAACCGAAACTGTGCGCGAGGTTATCCTCGCCACTAACCCAAAATTTGAGGGAGACTATACCGCCGGTTACCTGCAAAAAGAGCTCAAGCCTTTCTCTGTCAAAGTGACCGGACTCGCTCGCGGACTACCACTCGGCGGCGATCTGGAGTATGCTGACGAAGGGACCCTTAGCCGCGCACTCGAAGGACGACGTGAATTATAAAATCGTTCTAGTACAGCACTCCTAATTGTAGACAGAAACATTTGATTATTGCGGCGTTTTATGGTACTCTTGTTCTATAGTTGTAAAAGATCAGGTAGGGGAGGTCCATTACCAATTTTCTGAACCTGCCAAAGAATAGGTATGCAGAGAATCAGAAATGCTTAATCTACAAAGAAACTACTTGCAGTTTGAATAGCACTGAGGAAGGCAGGAAAGCAGGAGTGGTAACGAGGGACAGCACCCGCTCTACCTGTATTCTACTCCCTGTAAACAGGAATAGGAATGAGTAAGAAAGAGAAAATGACGACTGGTAGCGGTACAACGGTATCCGCAGCGACCAGCGGGCGCGAAAAGGCCATAGAACAGGCCCTGGGCCAGATTGAGCGCCGTTTCGGAAAAGGCGCGATTATGCGACTGGGAGAAGTCACAAAGATTCATATTGAGTCTATCCCCACCGGCTCAATCTCTCTTGATATGGCGTTAGGCATCGGCGGAATTCCACGCGGACGTATCACGGAAATCTACGGTCCTGAGTCCTCCGGCAAAACGACGCTCTGTCAACATGTCATCGCCAGCGCACAACGGGCCGGGGGCTATGCGGCCTTTATCGATGCCGAGCACGCCTTCGATCGCACCTACGCGGCGCGTTGTGGAGTAGATGTCAATAACCTCCTGATCTCCCAACCCGATACCGGTGAACAGGCTCTTGAGATCCTGGACGCTCTGGTCCGTAGTAACGCTATCGATGTGGTGGTTATAGACTCGGTCGCGGCCCTGACTCCCCGTGCCGAAATCGAAGGCGAGATGGGAGACTCACACGTTGGCTTACAGGCCCGCCTGATGAGTCAGGCGATGCGTAAACTGACGGGTGCAATCAGTAGTTCAAATACATCGGTGATGTTCACGAACCAGTTGCGCGAAAAAGTTGGCGTGATGTTTGGAAATCCCGAGACAACCTCTGGCGGTAAGGCGCTGAAGTTCTATGCCTCGGTTCGTCTGGATATCCGCCGCACCGATACAATCAAACAGGGTCAGGATGTTATGGGCAGCCGCACCCGTGTACGCGTGGTGAAGAACAAGGTCGCTCCCCCCTTCCGCGTGGCCGAGTTTGACATTATGTATAGCGAGGGTATTTCTCGCGAGGGCGGACTGATCGATATGGGCCTGGAGATGGGTCTGGTGAAGAAGAGCGGAGCATGGTTCAACGTGGGTGATATTCGCCTGGGACAGGGTCGAGAGAATGCGAAAGATTTCTTGCGCCAAAACAGTGATGTAGCTCTTGCTCTGGAAGAACAAATCCGTGGGAATATTGCCTCCTTTAAGGCAGGTGAAGTCGAGGCTGAGGAGGAGGAGGAGGCTGAAGCTGAGGCTGAAGCCGAAGCCGAAGAGGTATAATTTCTCGAAAAAAAGAGGAAAGAGCATATTTTGTAGGTCTGAAGACCTACAAAATATGCTCTTTCCTCTTTTTTTCGATATACTATTCCAGAGGAAAGATAGCTAGGTCTTCCTCAGTACTGACTCTTCTTTCATGGAGGAAACGATATGGGTACCGTTCACTATGATTTCAAAGGCGAAACCGTTCTCATTACAGGTGGCTCGCGCGGCCTCGGTCTAGAAATCGCCCAGGCCTTTGGTCGGGCAGGGGCCAGCATAGTAATTACCGCCAGGCGGGAACAGTGGCTAACCGAAGCTCATGCATCCTTGAAGGATCTAGGAATTACTGTTCATTCGCTACTGTGCGATGTGGCTGATATCTCTTCTGTAGAGCAAACGGTCCAGCAAACGCTTGAAAGCTGTGGCAAAATCGACGTGCTGGTCAACAATGCTGGACAGACATGGGGTGCTCCCGCTGAGAGTATGCCTCTTGACCGCTGGCACCAGGTCATCGAGACAAATATTACTGGCACATTTTTGATGTCCCAGGTAGTCGGGAAACACATGCTTGAACGAAAACAGGGAAATATAATCAATGTCGCGTCCATCGCAGGTCTGGGCGGAGGACAGTTAAGAACTATCGGCTATAATGCCAGCAAAGCGGCTGTCGTTAATCTCACACGGTCTCTGGCAGTAGAATGGGCACCTTCTTCGATCCGTGTAAATTGTCTGGCTCCTGGTATGTTCCGCACACGCATGACAGAGGGCGTCCTGGCCCAGACAGGAGATAATGCGTCCAGCAATACTCCTATGGGACGCATTGGAAAACCAGGCGAACTTGCCCCCGTGGCGCTGTTCCTCGCCTCAGAAGGCGCAAGCTATATCACAGGTCAGGTCATTGCAGTCGATGGAGGAAGGAGAGCGCACTAAAGATGTTTGTGAGGAAAACCAATACCTGTAAGTGCCAACCCCTCCTCAGGAACAAAGAGGATCGGAGGCAGCGCGACCGCGCTGCCTCCGATCCTCCAAAAAGGGTGGGTGGTCAGGGAAAGAAGCGACTTTTGCGAAGCTCTGTGGTCGTGCGACGACCAGACTAGATTTAGCGTTTCATTCAGTGTATAATGTGCAAATGTTTCTCTTTGCCTGACGTTATGATCAACTTAAGAGAATAACTATCTAATAGGGTCTCTGATCAGCTTCCAGCATGCCCTCTATATGTTTTTAATAGATTTTTAGAGGAGTATTTTAATGTCTCTTTCGCAGCAATCGCCCGGAAAAACTATCAATTCATTCACTCCCTATCCGCCCAAACATCATAAACGCCGCCTATTCCTCGTTGTGGCGCTGGTTGGACTGATCGTCTTACTAGTATTGGGGGGCTTCCTGGGACAGCGTTGGCTTTTCAATAGCCAGGGGAACCAGGCTTTGACTACGGTTTCTTCACCGCTGCCTGCGGGTAAAGGTGCCTATACTCTGCTACCACTCACCGCCTTGCAGATCAATGAGATTCGTCATTTGAGCGGCCACATGAAGTACAAGGCCCTGGCAAGTCTCTACGTAGATCATATGAGCCTGAACGACAAACTGGGTCAGCTTATTATGCTCGAATTCAACGAACCCTCTTACTCTGACAATCTCGACTACGCGATCAATACACTGCACGTCGGTGGCGTAATTATGTACGATTATCAGATGAACACCTTCACGCAAACAAAAAACGATATCGCACATATGCAGGCCCGTGCTAACTTGCCGCTACTCATCTCCACAGATCAGGAAGGCGGCATTGTCAACCGGCTGAATAAAATCTACGGCCCCTCTATGTCCGAAACCGATATAGCGGCAACTGGTGACACGCATATTGCCACACAGCAGGCACTCAAAATTTCCAATGAACTAAAAGCCCTTGGCATCAATGAAGACCTTGCACCTGACATAGATATCAATGAAGTCAACGGCTACGATATGATTGATCGCACCTTTGGAAACAACGCGAACGATGTGATCAAGTACGCCACTCCCTATCTCAGCGCTATGCAAGGAAATGGAACCATCGCCTGCATCAAACACTTTCCAGGACTGGGAGGTGCCGTCACCGATGCACATACCTCTCTGCCAGTTGTGAATCGTACTAAACAGCAACTCTATGACTCCGATATGTTGCCCTTCAAAACATTCATTCAATCACCCGAGGCGTTGCTCAATCCAGGCATGATAATGCCGACGGATGTACTTTTACCAGCCATTGATCCCAATCATTCTGCGGAGCTTTCACACATATTTATCACCGATATCTTACGCAATCAGTTCCACTACGATGGTGTCGTTATGACCGATGCCCTTTATATGGATGGAATGGATCGCTTTACCGCAGCTGTAGAAGCTCTCCAGGCTGGCGACGATATGATCCTGGGACCCAATGATAGTGCACAAACAGCGATGACTATCCAGACCATTAAAGAGGCCATTCAGAGCGGTCAATTGAGTATGGCGCGTATCGATGAGGCAGTTACTCGCATCCTGGCGCTCAAGATGCAATATCATATTATGCCAACATACACACCTGGCTCCTGAGGACTTCTCGCACCT
>DAOTTL010000654.1:0-5321 GCA_034438135.1 Ktedonobacteraceae bacterium
CCGGTTCAAAAAAAGAGGAATTAGAAGGGCTGTGGCGGAGGCCACAGCCCTTCTAATTCCTCTTAAAATAGGGGTGGGGCCGAAAGCCTTTGGCTTTCTTACAAGGAGAGGTTTCTTCGCGCTTTTCCCTCTGTCGCCTCTGGCGACAGAGGACAACAAGAGCAACTGGTGTGGAGTGTGGCGCGAATGCGCCACACTCCACACCAGTTGCTCTTGTTGTCCTCTGTCGCCTCTGGCGACAGAGGGAAAAGCGCGAAGAAACCTCTCCTTGTAAGAAAGCCAAAGGCTTTCGGCCCCACCCCTATTTTAAGAGGAATTAGAAGGGCTGTGGCCTCCGCCACAGCCCTTCTAATTCCTCTTTTTTTGAACCGGGAGGGGTTCACTACGAGAATTAAATGGCCCTTGTAGATGGATGGGGAGAAAAGCGACGTTTGAGAAACCCTGACTTTTCCCAGACTCGGGGTATCCAGAGGTGAAGCTCTGATGTTATACTACAATAGAAGAGTGAGAAGCTTTTGTGTGGAAGATGTAAGCCAGCTCCTTTTGAGAAGGTCTTTTTAAACAACCACCGTATTTTACGTACTACACAAGAGCTATTTGCACTTCATAGATAGAGCCTCACATCTCTTAACACGAGGAAAGGGCAAGATTTATCGATGGATACACTCCGACGCGAAGTACTTGCTGAACGAGTACAGAAAGTAAAACCTTCGGGTATTCGCAAATTTTTTGACATTATTAACACTATGCCTGACGTGATCTCTCTGGGAGTCGGCGAACCCGATTTTGTCACTCCTGAACATATCCGTCAGGCTGGCATACGCTCTATAGAGTTAGGCCACACTAAGTACACCTCAAACTATGGCTCACTTGAATTGCGTGCAGAGATTGCGGCCATGCTTCAGCGCCGTTATGGACTGACCTACAGTCCCGCCACCGACTTACTTGTAACGGTGGGAGTCAGTGAGGGCGTAGACCTTGCGATGCGCACGCTGATCAATCCCGGCGATGAAGTTATTTCACCTGATCCCGGCTATGTCGCTTACGAAGCGGATATTGTGTTCGCAGGGGGCGTGCCGGTACCTGTGGCAACATACGCTGACTATAATTTCGCAGTGCGAGCCGCTGAGGTCGCAGAGGCCATCACGCCTCGCACGAAGATGATCCTCCTGGGAAGTCCCTGTAATCCGACCGGAGCAGTCATACCGAAGAACGAACTGGAAGGTATCGCTCAACTGGCCATCGAGCATGATCTGATCGTCGTAGTGGACGAGGTTTATAGTCGTCTGGTCTACGATAGAGCTTACGAAAGTTTCGCCACTCTGCCTGGCATGCGCGAACGCACGGTTCTGCTAGATGGCTTCTCCAAAGCCTACGCAATGACCGGCTGGCGCATCGGCTATGTGGCTGCTCCAACCATTATTTTGGAGGCCATGCTCAAAGTTCATCAGTATACGATTTTGTGCGCCGGTACTGCCCCTCAGGAAGCCGCGCTTGAGGCTCTACGCAATGGCGAAAATGATGTGGAGCTTATGCGCAAGGACTATGATCGCCGTCGTCGAATGTTTGTTGACGGACTGAATCGCATCGGTCTGACCAGTTGTGAACCCGGTGGAGCTTTTTATGCCTTCCCTTCTATCGCCAGTTCTGGCATGAATGATGAAGAGTTTGCTGAAAAGCTTCTCTTTGAAGAACAGGTTGCGGTAGTACCTGGGAGCGCATTCGGAGCGCAGGGCAAAGGCTACATACGCTGCGCCTATTGCACCGCCTACGATAAACTCGCAGAGGCTCTGGTCCGTATGGAGCGCTTTCTGATGAGACATAGCTAACTCGACATACAACATAAGGAGAGATGGAGGAGTTTGCAGACAGCTTCTCTGCCCGCAAACTTCTCCATCTCTCCTTTCATTTCTCTCTGATTTTATTTTTCGACTGGACCCCAGTTGTGGCCTGCACGTTCGCGTTTAAGTTCAAAGAGGTTTGGCTGATGCAACATCCACTCCAGATGATCCCACCACTCGCCCGCCTCTTCCCCATGAGGAACTTCGCGAATGATCGGACCATAGAAACCAACCTCCGAACCCTCAAAGGCAATCGTTGGCACCCCAAAGGCATGATACCGCTGGACGGACTCATCGTGGTCCGCCTGCACTTCGTCCCGCGTACTCTCGTCGGCCAGGGCCTCCTCTACCAGAACAGGCTCAAGCTCAGCTTTTTTAAGGGCAGCGGTAATAACCTCAATACTCGCAATATCTTCCCCACGTCCGTGACGGGCCGCACCCAATGCCATATAGAGCCGCTCGACGGCCTCATTGCCGAGCTTGCGCCGCACCAGAGCCATGGTACGCAAGGAAGGCCAACTGGCATCTTTCTGAAAGTCGGGCATATGCCCCTCTTTACGATTAATCACTTCCAGACTAAAGAAACGCCACGTAATCTCTATCGGTCGCACGCTGGACGCCTCACGTATCCATAACGCAGTTCTCCAGGCCAACGGACATAGTGGATCAAAGTGAAACTGCAACTTTGCAGGCGAAACTGTCTTCTCCATAGCGAAGATTGCTCTCTCTCTTTTAGCTCATGAACTTTCTAATAGGAACCTACTTACTAAAACAAAGCGCTAAAGAGAGCATACGCCGCCCCATTCCCTCTGTCAACATCTGAGGAGAAAACGGCAGGGCCATTTCATTCTCGTGAGGAACCCCTCCCCAGTTCAAAAAAAAGAGGAATGGAAAGGGCGGTGGCCTCCGCCACCGCCCTTTCCATTCCTCTTAAACTCAGGGGGTGGGGCCGAAAGCCAAAGGCTTTCGGAGAATGAAATGACCCTGCAGAAAACGGCAGGGCTATTTCATTCTCGTGAGGAACCCCTCCCCAGTTCAAAAAAAGGAGGAGTTGGAAGGGCGGTGGCACCGCCCTTCCAACTCCTCCTGAACTCAGGGGGTGGGGCCGAAAGCCTTTGGCTTTCGGAGAATGAAATAGCCCTGAGAGACGTTTTCTTGTACTATGTCGTACAATGCCAACAGGGAACGAGAACATAAACATAAAAAACAGAGAGTAGAATACATCCCGATGGAGATAGATAAATAGATGACAGAAACTCCCAATTCAACTAAAAGCTCCGAGCACCAAAAGAAGACTAATCGACTGATCAACGAGACCAGCCCTTACCTGCTCCAGCATGCACATAACCCGGTAGACTGGTATCCCTGGGGCGAAGAAGCTCTGCAACGAGCGCATAGCGAAGATAAGCCTATCTTTCTTAGCGTCGGGTACTCTGCCTGCCACTGGTGCCACGTCATGGAACGCGAGTCTTTCGAGAATCCTGAGATCGCAGCCCTCATGAACAAATACTTTGTTTCAATCAAAGTTGACCGCGAGGAACGTCCCGACATAGATGGCATCTATATGCAGGCGGTACAGGCTCTAACCCAGCAGGGAGGCTGGCCTATGACCGTTTTCATGACTCCCGATGGCCGTCCATTCTTCGGAGGAACCTACTTTCCACCTCGCGATCGTCAGTATGGTCGCCAGACGATGCCAGGATTTGAAAGGATCTTGCTCGCTATAGCCGACCTCTACGAAAATCGTCGTTCCGAGGTCGAGACACAGGCTGACCAGTTGGCGGACTATCTTCGTCAGAATAATAGCGTCCCTCTACGCACTCTACAAAAGCCTGATCTGGCTGATTCACCAATGAAGTTGCTGGCCAAAGCTGGCCACGAACTTATGCAAGATTTCGACCCGGTACACGGTGGATTTGGGACTGCCCCTAAATTTCCCAATACGATGTCGCTGGAATTCTTGCTCCGCCTTCACCTGCACCGTGAACACGGAGAAATCGCTGAAACCACACAACCCTCTGAACGGGATGTCATTGAGACTAGCCTCAACAGTATGGCTCATGGCGGTATCTATGATCAACTGGGTGGTGGCTTCCATCGCTACTCGGTTGATGCTCAATGGCTGGCACCGCATTTCGAAAAAATGCTCTACGATAATGCCCTGCTCAGTCGCCTCTATCTGCATACCTACCTGGTAACTGGCGAACCCTTCTATAAAGAGATTGCAACCGCAACCCTTGATTATGTTGCACGTGAGATGACTTCACCTGAGGGTGGCTTTTACTCTACACAGGATGCCGATAGTGAGGGCATAGAAGGCAAATTCTTTCTCTGGACACCTGCACAGGTCAACGAACTACTCTCCCCACAGGATGCATCCCTTTTTATGCTCTACTACGATGTCACAGAGCAGGGCAATTTCGAGGGCAAAAATATCCTGCATATCTCCAAAAAAGCTGAGATAGTTGCTCAAAGCGCCGGGATCACGCCGGATGAACTCGAAACCTCACTCTCACATAGCCGCGAAATACTCTTCGCAGCACGCGAGAAGCGCATTAAACCGGCACGCGATGAAAAAATTCTGACCGCCTGGAACGGTCTGATGTTGTGCAGTTTTGCCGAGGCGGCCCGTTATCTCGCACATCCAGGCTATCGCCAGATCGCTCGGCAAAACGCCGATTTTCTGCTCCATGAACTTTACCGCGATGGACGTCTCCTGCGCACCTATAAAAATGGTCAGGCCCATCTCAATGGTTATCTGGAAGACTATACTCTTCTGGCTGCGGGTCTGCTCACACTCTATGAGGCCGATTTCGATCCACGCTGGTTTAACGAGGCCCGCCGACTGATGGACGAGGCCTTGCTCCTCTTTGAGGATACAGGGAACGGTGGCTTCTTCGATACAGGCAACGATCATGAACGTCTGCTCAGTCGGCCCAAAGACATCCGAGATAACGCAACCCCCGCAGGAAATAGCGTTGCCACCGAGGTCCTGCTCCATCTGGCCGCATTTACTGGCGACGAACGCTATCGTCACCATGCTGATGATTATCTACGCTCACTGACCGAGGTTATGATCGAGCGTCCTCAGAGCTATGGTTACCTTCTCAGCTCACTGGATTTCATCTTCTCTTCGGTCCGCGAGATTGCTGTTGCTGGTGATCCTCAACTACCCGCGACACAAACACTTCTAACCGTGACCAATAGCCACTATCTGCCTAACAGTGTTCTGGCTTGCGCCTCCCCTGACATTGAAGCGGCTCAGCAGAGCATTCCTCTGCTTGCCGATCGTCCACTCAAAGACGGTCAGCCCTGCGTCTACGTATGCCAGAACTTCACCTGCCAGGCACCCGTAACCACTCCTGAAGCATTATTGGCTGCGCTGCTGCAAAATATATAAAATACGAGTCATCCCTGCTTTCGCGAAAGCAGGAGAAAAGGCTTTCGGCCTTCTGTGCAGGCCACCCCACCCCCTGTAAA